>NZ_CP094469.1:665506-998259 GCF_023347295.1 Faecalibacterium sp. I3-3-33 | reverse complement strand
CACGGCGTGCTGGACAGCTTCCGCAACCCGAAGCTGGCGGCGGCGGTCTATGCCAGTCAGGGCGATGCTGACCCGGTGCTGGTGGTCAGCTCTTCCATGGACATCGGCGACAACCCCGCCGGGCAGTTGGGCACAGCCTACGTTTTCAGCAATGCCCAGCAGGTAAGGCTTTACAAAAACGATGTGTTTGTCACTGCCCTGCGCCAAAGCGAGTGGACAGCGCTGCCCCATCCGCCCTTTGTGATGGACGACACCATCGGCGAGCTGCTGGAAACGCAGGAACACTTTTCTCCCTCCAAGGCAGCCGCTGTGCGGGATTGCCTGCTGGCTGCTGGGAAATACGGCTTGGCAGGACTGCCGATGGCCTACAAGGTCAAATTCGGCTGGTGTATGCTGCGCTACAAAATGAGCTTTGAAGATGGCGTGGCGCTTTACGGCAAATATGTGGGCAACTGGGGCGGCGAAGCCACCCGCTGGCGGTTCGACGCCGTGCAGGACGGCAACGTGGTGCGCAGCGTGACCCTTTGCCCCAGTGCAAAGCTGCACTTGGAGGTCAAGGCCAGCCGGACGGCTCTTCAGGAAAAAGACACTTACGATATGGCGGCTGTCCGGGTGCGCATTCTGGACGAGAACGACACCCCTGCCCCCTACGCACAGTTCCCGGTGCAGTTTACGGTAGAGGGAAACGCCGCCCTTGTGGGTCCGCAGACCGCCGTGGCAGAAGGCGGCATGACCGGAACCTATCTGCGCACCGTGGGCACTGCCGGAGAAGCCCTGCTGACCGTTTCTGCCCCGCAGACCCAGCCCGTTGTGCTGCGGTTCACCATTGAAAAGGAGGATGCTGTATGGAACTGACCCTGAAACAAAAAACCGCATTCGGCATTGGTGCCGTGGGCAAGGATATGGTATATGCCCTGTCGGCTTCTTACGTCATGTATTATTATCAGGATGTGCTGGGGCTCTCGGCAAGCTTTGTGGGCATCGTGCTCATGGCTGCCCGGTTCTTTGATGCCTTCAACGACCCCTTTATGGGCGTTCTGGTGGCAAAGACCCGCACCCGCTGGGGGCGTTTCCGTCCGTGGATCTTTTCCGGTACGCTGCTCAATGCGCTGGTGCTCTACGCCCTGTTTGCCGCCCCGGTGCTGGACGAAGCAGCGCTGATGGTCTACTTCAGCGTGGTGTACATCCTGTGGGGCGTCACCTACACCATGATGGATATCCCCTACTGGTCCATGATCCCTGCCGTGACCCGGACCCCCAAAGACCGGGAGAACCTTTCCATGGTGGGGCGTACCTGTGCGGGCGTTGGTTCAGCCCTCATCGCCATGTTCACCATGCTGCTGGTGGGCGCACTCGGCGGCGACAGCGAGCGCGCAGGCTTCCGCTGGGTGGCATTGATCGTAGCGGTAATTTTTGCAGTGACAGAGCTGGTGTGCTGCATTTCCATGAAAGAAACCACCCCCAGTGAGATGAAGACCGCCACCGTGAAGGAGATGTTCTCCGCCCTGTTCCGCAACGATCAGGCTATGGTAGTGGTGGGCAGCATCGTACTGATCAACTCGGCGCTGTACCTTACCTCCAACTTCATCATCTATTTCTTTAAATATGACCTTGGCGGCGCAGGCTGGAAAGCCACCTACACCCTGTTTTCCACCGTGGGCGGTGCGGCACAGATCCTTGGCATGATGGTGCTTTACCCCTTGCTGCGCAAAAAGTTCAGCAGCACGCAGGTATTTCACCTGAGTCTTGTGCTGGCGCTGTGCGGCTACGGCACCCTGCTGGTGTTCTGCCTGACCGGGCTTTCCCATAGCCTTGCCCTGCTGTGCATCCCGGGCGTGGTGGTGTTTGCCTGCAACGGGATGCTGACCGTGCTGACCACCCTGTTCCTTTCCAACAGTGTGGATTACGGCCAGCTCAAGACCGGACGCCGGGAGGAGAGCGTCATCTTTTCCATGCAGACCTTTGTGGTCAAGGCTGCCTCCGGCGTGGCGGTGTTCCTGACCGGCATCGGGCTGGATCTCATCGGTCTTGTGGGCAACACGGAGGAGGCCGGCCCCGTAGCAGTACAGAGCGCCGGAACGCTGCTGGGTCTGCGCCTGATGATGACCGTGCTACCCATGCTGGTGCTGGCAGGTGTGCTGGTGCTGTTCCGCCGCAAGTTCGTTCTGACCGATGCCCGCGCTGCCGAGATCAGCGCACAGCTCCACGGGGAGGAAACGCACCATGACTGAAACGCTGCACTGGTATGCGGAAACTTCCGGCGGCGTGCGGCAGGGCAATGCCCCGGTGCACCCGGGCTGCGGCGCGGTGCACCTGAATGCCGACCTGCCCGCCGGGACGCTGAAAACGGTGCGTGCTGAGCTGCCGTGGAAGATGATCGTCGAGGAGCGCTTATTCATGAACGGCTACCAAACATGGACATACAGCCCGGAGCTGGACCGGAACGGTAAGCTGCGCGGCACCGACCACATTCCCGCCTTTCTTCGCAAAAAATATGCCTTTGACCGCTACGGCGATTATCATTTTGCGCCTTACGGGCATAAAAAAGGGCAGAGCCACGGCTTTTCCTACTGCTATTTCCGCAAGGGAGCGCAGTTCCGGCTGGTGGCATCGTTGGACGAGAAGCCGGGCTACACCATCCTCCGCTACGACAGCGGCGAAGCCCTGCTGACGCTGGAGCGGGATTGCGCCGGGGTGGAGCATCCCGGCGGCAGTTTTGCCCTGTTCGACCTGTTTCTTGCCGAGGGCAGCGAGGCAGCGGTGTTCGACGGCTGGTTTCAGTCTATGGGCATCAAGCCCCGGACCGAGAAGAAACTGGCAGGCTATTCCAGCTGGTACAACCGCTATCAGGACATCACCGCGGATACCATCCGGGAGGACCTGACCGGATGCCGCAGCCTGCTTTGCCCGGGAGACCTGTTCCAGATCGACGATGGCTGGGAGCCGAAGGTGGGCGACTGGCTGGAAACAGATGCACAGAAATTCCCCCACGGGCTGAAAAGCATGGTGCAGGAGATCCACGCCGCCGGATTTCAGGCTGGGTTATGGCTTGCACCCTTTGTGTGCGAAAAGAACTCTGCCCTTTTCCGGCAGCACCCGGACTGGCTGCTGAAAGTGGACGGTGCGCCGTGGTGCTGCGGCAGCAACTGGAGCAGTTTTTATGCGTTGGATATCGACAACCCAGCCGTGCTGGACTATCTGCGCCGGGTATTCGACCGGGTGCTGAACGACTGGGGCTTCGACCTTGTCAAGCTGGATTTTCTGTACGGCGCCGCTCCCTTTGGCAATACCCATGAGAGCCGGGCAGCCCGGATGTACCATGCCATGGAGCTGCTGCGCAGCTGGTGTGGGCAAAAGCAGATCCTTGGCTGCGGCGTACCGGTGATGCCTGCCTTCGGGCTGGTGGATTACTGCCGTGTCAGTTGTGACGTGAGCTTGGACTGGGACGATGTGTGGTATATGCGCCTGTTCCACCGGGAGCGGGTGTCCACAAAACAGGCCATCAACAACACGGTATTCCGGCGGCAGCTCAATGGCCGCGCCTATGGCAGCGACCCGGATGTGTTCTTCCTCCGGGAGGAAAACTGCAAGCTGACGGCAGAACAAAAACGCGCCCTTGCCACGGTCAATGCCTTGCTGGGCAATGTGTTCCTTACCTCGGATATGCCGTCCTGCTACACACAAGCGCAGCGGGACGAGTACCGCCGTCTGCGCACTCTCTTTGAGCACGCCGCGCAGGTGCAGGCAGAAGTGGAAAACGGCCGCCTCTATATCCGGTATCTGCTGGATGGAACACCGCAAAAATTATGTTTCGACCTGCTCTGACAGTGCGAACAGATCACAACAAAACAACAACACCCGCCCGTGTATAGACAGCCGCTGTGCAATGCGGTATACTCTAAACAAATCAAAGATTTTCAGGAGGAAAATCATGTCGGGAGAAAACAACAAGGTCGTCATTGTTACCGGCGGAAGCTCCGGCATCGGGCGGTGTACGGCATCCGCTCTGAAAGAGAACGGCTGCATTGTCTACGAGTTCAGCCGCAGAAATATCCCCATGGAGGGCGTCACCCATCTATCCGTCGATGTGACCAATGAAGATGCGGTCAACGCCGCTGTGCAGCAGGTCATCCAAAAAGAGACCAAAATTGATGCAGTAATCAACTGTGCAGGTTTTGGCATTTCCGGTGCGGTGGAGTTTACATCCATGGAGCAGGCCAAAGCGCAGTTTGATGTGAACTTTTTCGGGACAGTCACTATAAATAAAGCGGTTCTCCCCTTCCTGCGCCGTCAGGGGAAGGGACATATCGTGAACATCAGCTCTGTTGCTGCCGTAGCACACATTCCGTTCCAGACCTTCTACTCCGCAAGCAAAGCCGCTGTTTCCTCTTACTCTTATGCGCTGGCAAATGAAGTCAAACCCTACGGCATCCATGTTACCGTCGTAGAATTGGGTGACATCTGCACCGGGTTTACAAAAGCACGTCAAAAAAGCATTCTCGACGATGATGAATACGGCGGGCGCATCTCCCGGAGCGTCAGTCAGATGGAGCATGACGATCAAAACGGCATGGACCCGGCACGCATTGGACGTTACATCGCCGGCATTGTGGAGAAAAAGAACCCGGCAGTCGTTTATGTTGCCGGTGCGCAGTATAAATTCCTGAGCCTTTTGTGCAAGCTTCTGCCCGCCGCAGCGCGCGGAAAGATCGTAGGGAAAATATACGGGTAACAGGCGCAACGCTCCGCAAAGTGCATCTTGACAAAGTTTCCAGAATATCGTATTATCTCTCCAGAAAAGTCGCCAACGGGCGGCTTTTCACAAGCCAAGAAGTTAGTTATAGCTAATATTCAAAGTCTCTGTTTTGAAACTATGACGGAGACGCTCGCCCTGCACTGCCGTACAGCAACACAAAAAATCAACAGGAGAAGATGATGAAAAAACTCTTAAAAGCATTTTGGATCGTACTGGGCTTTCTTTGCATGGTTCTGGGCACTGTGGGAATCGTGCTCCCCATTCTGCCCACTGTTCCCTTCTACATGGCGACCCTGCTCTGCTTTGCGAAAAGCTCTCAAAAACTACACGATTGGTTCGTAGGTACGAACTTGTACAAAAAGCATCTGGACAGCTTCATTCAGAAAAAAGCCATGACAGCCGGAACAAAATGCAAGATCATCGCAATGGTCACCGCTGTTATGGCCATCGGCTTTCTTTGCATGAAAAACGCGCCCATCGGCAGGGTCTGCATTGCAGTGGTGTGGGCCTGTCATTTGCTGTACTTCGCCCTGCGGGTCAAGACCATAAAGCCTGCTGAACAAGAACAGGAAAACGCAGAGTAAATCAAGCTTTGCAAAGCTGCGGCAGGGCATAAAAAAGCGGACAACCGTTTTAGGGTCGTCCGCAGAGGGATGGATTGCATTCGTCACTTGATCAGCGGGAAGTTGCCTGTTATAAAATATTTGCAATAAATTCTTCTATCAAACGATTCACCTGTTCAGGTTTGTCTGTATTGGAATTATGTCCCGCTCCTTCAATCCACGTCAAAGGAATTTTTGTATTGCAATGCCATGCCTTGTTATAGCGTATACATGAACCAGCGTGATCTTGTGTGCCGCATATCAATAAAGCTGGACACTTGATCTCATACGGCAGATCTTTTTCCATAGCCGCTGCCAAAATACGAAAACCATGTCCGGCAATTTGTGCATAGCGTTTCTGATTGCCGTCATAAGTCAGCATTATTTCGCGCATGAGATTTCTACCGTAATCAGACGTGGCAACGCCTTCCGACCCCGATTTCAGGAGCCATTTCCACGGATAGTGAGCATATACCGGTTCCATCCGTTTCAAAAGCCAAAGTTCAACTGCCGTCACATAACTTCGTTGCAGCGGTGCAGAGTCAATGGAGACAAAACCTTTCATTTTGTCAGGATAAAGCTGCGCATAAGCCTGTCCCACATATCCACCCATAGACTGCCCGATCATAACAGGCTTTGTAATTCCTTCTTGGTTTAAGATATCGTTCAGCCATTTTGCTTTATCGAACAGATCAAAATCGAACCGAAACGGCCATGAGGAACCGTGTGCCGGTGCATCCCAGACGATAACATTCTGCCTGTTCTCGAAATGCTGAATCTGCTTATCAAACAATCGATGATCCGCAGTCAAACCCGGCAGAAAAACAAGAGTAAGTGCATCCGGGTTTGACACGCTTGCCCAATAGTGAATCGTTCCGCATCGAGTTTGAAAAGTCTTTTCTTTCATCGGGCTTTCCTCCATAAATTCCGAGTTGTCGTTCTCAGTATACCACGCTTTTTTCCTACAGAAAAGGTTTCGAAAAACAAAAAATAACCCCTGAGGGCTTGTTACCTCTCTCCGGGGGACAGATTCTATGCACCGGCACGCTGAAGGATGCCGTGTCCGAGGCCATGCGCGAGTGGACCAGCCGCATCAGCGACACCCACTACTGCCTTGGCTCGGTGAGGGGGCCTTACCCCTTCCCCACCATCGTGCGCGATTTTCAGGCGGTCATCTCCAAGGAGATCAAGGAGCAGCTGCCGGGAAAGCGGAGAGCGGCTTTTATACCGTTCTCCGCTCTTTGTTCTTATTTTATCTGCGGTGGATCCTTTCGCTGCCGGGTGGATTTCAGATATTCCAGCAGTGTCTGGCTCACCACCGAGTTTGCCGTCTTGGAAAACGCCAGCCCCAGCGTCCGGCAGCAGGCAGGTTTCAGCGGGCGGGACACCACGTCGGGGCAGCCGAATGCCTGCATCACCAGTTCCTGCGAGATAGTCACGCCCAGCCCGCTGCGCACGAAGGCCATGATGAGGGTATCGTCCCGGAAGCTATATGCAATATTCGGCTTCACCGGGCATTTGAGCATCAGGTGTTGGATATCATTGTCGCAGCCGGGCGTTTCGATGATGAGCGGGCACTGAAACAGCTGCGGCAGGGTCACACTGGGCTGTGCAGCCAGCGGATGCCCCTCCGGGAACACGGCACACAACGGGTCGTCCCGGAGCGGGTAGAATTTCAGGTCGTCTGCCACAATGGACGAGAGAAAACCGCAGTCCACCTGTCCACGGATGATCCATTCCCGGATCTCATCATAGTTGCCGTCCAGAATTTCAATCTTCACCTTCGGGTAGTTTTCCTTGAAATAATGCACGACCTCCGGCATCCAGAGGGTGGTGATGCTGGAAATGCTGCCCACCCGCAGCTTGCCCTCCACCTTGTGGTTGATGTTGAACGCCGCCTGCCGCAGCCGGGTCTTCTGGTTGGCAAGTTCCCGGATATAGGGCAAAAGACGTGTCCCGTTATCGGTCAGGGTCACGCCCCGGTTGATGCGGGCGAACAGCTGCACGCCCAATTCCTCTTCCAACCCTGCCATCATCTGGCTGATGCCGGATTGGGTATAGTTCAGCGCCTCCGCTGCTTTGGAAAAGCTGCCCGTTTCGCATACTTTCAAGAATATCTCGTATCGGTCTTTCTGTTCCCGCATCGCAAACGCTCCATAAGTAAAATTTATAGGTCACAGTAATTTTATTTGGTTTACTGATATGATACTTCATGTTATCCTATATTACAATAGGTTTTTAGGATAGGAGTTTAAGAATCATGGAAAAGAAAGCAAGCAGTTTCTCTGGGCAAATCGGATTTGTCCTTGCTGCCGCCGGAAGTGCAGTGGGTGTCGGCAACCTGTGGCGGTTCCCGTACCTTGCCGCAAAGGATGGCGGCGGTTTATTTTTGCTGGTGTATCTGGTGCTGGTGCTGACCTTCGGTTTTACCCTGCTCACCTCGGATATCGCCATCGGGCGCCGCACCAAGCAGAGTGCCATCCGCGCCTACGAGACTATGCGTCCCAAGTGGAAATTCCTCGGTATCCTCACCTTTCTGGTGCCCGTTCTCATCATGACCTACTACGCCGTCATCGGCGGGTGGATCACGAAATATGCGGTGGTCTACCTCACCGGACAGTCTGCCGCCGCTGCCGAGGATGGCTATTTCACCAGCTTTATCACCTCGCCGGTGTCGCCTGTGGTGTTCGCTCTGCTGTTCATGGGCGTGACTGCTTTCATCGTGTACAACGGCGTGGAGGGCGGCATTGAGCGGGTGTCCCGCTACATGATGCCCATTCTGCTGGTGCTGGTGGTCGTGATTGCGGGTTACGCCCTCACCCTGCGCCACGAGGACGCTTCCGGGCAGATGCGCACCGGTCTGGAGGGTCTGCGCTACTACCTGACCCCGCACATGGAAGGGCTGACCGTCAGCCGCTTTTTGCAGATCCTGCTGGACGCCATGAGTCAGTTGTTCTTCTCTCTCAGCGTATCCATGGGCATTATGATCACCTACGGTTCCTACGTCAAACCGGAAGTAGACCTGAACAAGGCGGTGAATCAGATCGAGATCTTCGATACCGGCGTAGCGCTGCTGGCCGGTGCCATGATCATCCCCGCCGTGTATGTGTTCTCCGGCACCGAGGGCATGAGCGCAGGCCCCAGCCTGATGTTCGTCTCGCTGCCCAAGGTGTTTGCCGCTATGGGCAAGGCCGGCACATTTGTGGGCATCCTGTTCTTCGTCACCGCCATTTTTGCCACCCTGACCTCCTGCATCTCGGTGCTGGAATCCATCACCGCAAACTGCATGGAGATCTTCCACTCGGGCCGCAAAAAGACGGTGCTTGTGCTGACGGTCATTTATCTGGCCGCTTCCGCCATCATTGCGCTGGGTTACAGCATCTTCTATTTTGAGGTACAGCTGCCCAACGGCTCTGCGGCTCAGCTGCTGGATATCATGGACTACGTCAGCAACAGCGTCATGATGCCCTTCATTGCCCTGCTGTCCACCATCCTGATCGGCTGGGTCATGACGCCGGATTACGTCATTGACGAGATGCAGCGCAACGGCGAGACCTTCCGCCGCAAGAAGCTCTACCGGGTGATGATCCGCTATGTTGCCCCGGTGATGATGCTGGTGCTGTTTTTGCAGTCCACCGGAATCCTTGCTTAAACCGTGAAGCCGCACGGGCTTTTTGGAAGCCGGACGCGCAGAAAGGGACTCGCCCCGACACGCCCGGTTCCGTTATCATCTGGTCTACGCCATTGAGGGTGCATATAAGTATCGGAAAGACTGACGATACCAGTTTTAGCGGATGGTTCTGCAGAGCCATCCGTTTTTTCTTGCTCGAATCGCGTTTTTCCTGTTTTCTCTTGACGATGCCGCTCTAATGGAGTAGGATGGTGCTGCAAAAACGAATTGCAAAAGAGGAGTTCTAAATGCAAATCAGCCTTTTATTGATGCAGCAGATCGCGCAGCTATTTCTGATTCTGCTGATGGGATATGCCGTTGTAAAAACCGGCTTGTTGAAGTCATCGGACAGTAAGGTGCTGTCTGTGGTCTTTGTCTATCTGGTCATGCCCTGTGTCGTTCTGAACGCCTTTCAGATCAAGGATACACCGGAGATCCGCACCGGGCTGCTTTATTCCATGGGCATCGCCGTTGGAATGCACGCTGTATTTCTGCTTCTGAATGCGCTGTTCCGCAAAGCTCTCAAGCTGGACGCCGTGGAGCAGGTCAATATCATTTACAGCAATGCCGCCGCGCTGGTCATTCCCATTGTGCAGGCTCTGCTGGGGGAGGAATATGTTGTCTACTCCTGCGCCTTTGTCATTGTACAGCTGGTACTGCTCTGGACCCATGCAAGCGCCTGCCTGCAGGGGTCTGCCCGGCTGGAATGGCGCAAGCTCCTTACCAATGTCAATCTGATCGCCATTGCAGCCGGTGCTCTGCTGTACCTGCTGCACATCTCGCTGCCCGCCCCGATCACCAGCACACTGAGCAGTGTCGGCAATATGATCGGCCCCATGGGAATGCTGCTGGCAGGCATGGCCATTGCGGAAGTCCCCCTCAAAAAGGTTTTCTGCACCCCGCGCAACTATCTGCCGGTATTTCTGCGTCTGCTGGGTGTTCCGCTGGTCATCGTTCTGCTGCTTTGGGCAGTTCACGCATCCCTTTGGATCCCGGACGGCAAGTCCATCCTGATGACGGTCTACCTTTCTGCCATTACCCCCGCCTGTGCAACAGTCACCTCCATGGCACAGCTCTATGATCGGGATGCTTCTCATTCCAGCGCGATCTATGTCCTGAGCACGCTGCTTTCCATCCTGACCATGCCGCTGATGATCGGGTTGTTTGAGCTGTTGCTCTGAAATACGAAAAAAGGCCGTCCGGCACCGTAGCAGGGCTGCCTTTACAATTACAAGGATGTGTCTCTATGAAACTACTCAAACAATTCATTCAGCAGGAAACGGTCCTCACCGCAGCCGCTGTGCTGGCCGTTGTCTCCGCCTTCTTTGTTCCGCCGGATGCGCAGTATCTCGGCTACATCGACCTGCGCACGCTGGCGATCCTGTTTTCCCTGATGACGGTCATGGCCGGGCTGCGGCGGCAGGGCTTTTTTGATGGACTGGGCCGGGCATTGCTGTCCCGTACCCATAGCACCTTTCAGTTGACGCTGGTACTGGTTGGGCTGTGCTTTTTTGGAAGCATGTTCATCACCAACGATGTTTCCCTGCTGACCTTCGTTCCCTTTACGTTCGTGGTCCTGAGCCGTTTGGGAGCGGATGTCCGCCGCTCCCTTCTGATCCCGGTGGTCTGTATGCAGACCATTGCGGCAAACCTTGGCAGTATGCTGACCCCCATCGGCAACCCGCAGAACCTCTATCTTTACGGAAAAAGCGGCATGAGCATCGGGGGCTTTGTGCTTCTTATGCTACCCTACACCCTGGTCTCTCTGCTCCTGCTGTTGGCTTGGGCAGCAATGGTCTGCCGGAAAGCCTCTGCTGCCCTCTCCGTGGACGAGCTTGTTTCTTCTTCTGCATCTCAGGGGGATCAGAAGATCATCCTGCTGTATCTGGTTCTGTTTGCCGTTTGCCTGCTGTCCGTGATCCGGGTGCTGCCCTATGGCATCGCCTTTGCCGCTGTGCTCGTCTGCGCCCTTTTTGCAGACCCGCACACCTTACGGGCGGTGGACTATTCCCTGCTTCTGACCTTTGTAGCTTTTTTCATCTTCATTGGCAATCTTGGCCGCATTCCCGCTTTCTCCGGCTGGCTGCAGGAGTTTCTGACCGGCCGGGAAGTGCTGGTGGCGGTTCTTGCTTCGCAGGTCACCAGTAATGTTCCCGCCGCCCTGCTGCTGTCCGGGTTCACGGCAGAGACACCAGCCCTCATCATCGGCACCAATCTGGGAGGTCTTGGCACTCTGATCGCATCCATGGCCAGTCTTATTTCCTACCGGCAGATCGCACGGGAGCTGCCACAGGGAAAGAAGCAGTATTTCGGGCTGTTCACCCTGTCCAACCTGATCTTCCTTGCGATTCTGCTGGGCGTGTGGTTCTTGCTCCGCTGAGCGCGGCATCAGGCAGCGCTATGAACGTCTTTCTTTTTGCAGCCCGGCAAACACCACCCACTCTCCAAATGTCTTAAATTTCATTGTAGTCCTTTCCGGCAGACAAACCATGCCATGCTCTTCACTGTTCCAAATGTTACGGTTGCGTACATTTCCTCCAGCCGTTTTTTCAAACTGAAAGCCGTCTCATAGGGCGGCGTGAAGAACCCCGTTTTTTCATAAACATGCCGGACAAACCAGTCCGTCCGCTTCTGCTCCCCCTTTACATAAAAGCAGCCGCAGAAGGTCCCACCGGGCTTCAAGACCCGGAACACCTCCCGGTAAGCGGCCTCTTTATCCGGGAACGCGTGAAAGCCGTTCAGTGACAAAACGATATCGAATGCACCGTCCGCAAAGGACAGCGCACCTACATCTCCCTGCCGGAAGGTCACATTTTTCAGGTGCAGGCGGTCTGCCTTTTCCTGCGCCTGTCCCATCATATCTGCCGAGTAATCCAGACAGGTGATGTCCGCTTTGGGCAGTGTCCTGTAAAGCGGCATGGTCAGAATACCGGTGCCCACCGGCACCTCCAGCAGCTTTCCGGAAAAATGTTCCGGGATGCCGGACAATGCCTTTTCCAGATAGGCATCGTTTTCCGCTTTGTTCATATCCCACACCAAGCGGCACACCGCTTTCCCACTCAGGGTGGAACAAGTGATCATGCCGTCATAAAAGTTGTTGCCGCCTGTCAGCCGATAGGCGCTGCGAATCGCTTCTTTTCGTTCCATGTTCCGTCCTCCTTACGCGCTGCCTTTTCCAGACGTCCTCCGGGATACGGGCGTCGAATAGTTAGGTAAAACTAACTTTCTGCTCTATAAAAAGCCGCTTCACAGCGGTCCCACTGCCAAAATAATACGCCCTGCTGCTGCCTCTGTCAAGGAGTTTAGGCTTTTTCGGGGATTACGAAAGAGATTTCGCTTTCGGAATCTCCAACCGTCACCCCAGTGCCACATCCAGCACCATCATCACGCTGAAGCCTACCGCAAAAAACATTGTGCCAACGTTGGAGTGCTGTCCTTGCGACATTTCCGGGATCAGTTCCTCCACCACCACATACAGCATGGCACCGGCTGCAAAGCTGAGCAGATAGGGCAACGCGGGCACCACGATGCCTGCCGCCAGAATCGTCAGCACTGCCCCGATGGGCTCTACAATGCCGGACAGCACGCCGCCCCAGAACGCCCGGCCTTTTTTCATTCCTTCTGCCCGCAGGGGCATGGAGATGATGGCACCCTCCGGGAAGTTCTGGATGGCAATGCCAAGGGAAAGCGCCAGCGCCCCGGCGGCAGTGATCTGAGCAGTTCCGGCAAGGTATCCGGCATAGACTACGCCCACTGCCATACCCTCCGGGATGTTGTGCAGCGTTACCGCCAGAACCATCATGGTGGTGCGCTGGAACTGGCTTTTTGGCCCTTCGGCCTGCAAGCTGTTCTGATGCAGATGTGGGATGAGATGGTCCAGCAGCAGTAAAAACAGGATACCCAGCCAGAACCCCACCGCCGCGGGGAAAAATGCCAGCCTGCCCAGATCTGCGGCCTGCTCCATAGCCGGGATCAGCAAGCTCCATACGGATGCCGCCACCATGACCCCGGCGGCAAAGCCGGTGAGGGCACGCTGGATGCCGTCACGCAAAGCATTTTTCAAAAAGAACACACAGCCCGCCCCAAGGCTTGTGCCCAGAAAGGGGATCAAGATCCCCCAGAATGCGTCTTGTATCATGTAGTACCCCCTTGTGGTTATTCATAACTAACTGCATAAAAAGTATACTGCACTCCGGCAAAAAGGTCAAGGGATTTTAGGAGAAGCTAACTATATGCTTTTATTGCAATTCAACTTTTTTAATGCAACAGCAACAGCGTTGAATTGCATATCGCAAATATGCTGTTTGAATGTTGCACTAATTTCTTGACTTACGATAGAAATAAAGATAGAAGCGTGTTGTGAATTACTCTGCGAAGCAAAAAGGGATTTCCGTCACGGACAAAGGTCCGGGCAGAACTCCCTTTGCGTTTATCGTATTTTTACTCGCCTTCCGGTTCTTTGCAGACATCCACCCAGCCCTCGGCTCCGGCGGCTGCTTCCAGCTCCTGCAAGGTCAGCTTGACGGCGGTGTGACCGTTGCCGGCTGCCGGGTAGACGGTATCGAACTTGCGCAGACTCTCGTCCAGATAGATCGCCACGCCCTCGTTCACCCCAAAGGGGCACACGCCGCCGGGGGCATGCCCCACATAGGCTTCCACCTCATCGTAGGGGATCATTTTGGCCTTCATGTGGAACAGGCTCTTGTACTTGTGGTTGTCCAGCTTTGCCGTGCCCTCGGTAACAATAAGCACCGGCTTTTCGCCCTGCAAAACCGACAGCGTTTTGGCGATGCTGGCAGGCTCTACGCCCAGTGCGTGCGCTGCTTCTGCCACGGTTGCCGAGGACTCGTTCAGCACAATGACATGGTCTCCCAGACCTTTTTCTTCCAGATCTGCTTTTGCTTTTTCAAAGGACATCTTCCCACTTCCCCGCTCTTATTCGGTAATGGCCCAGACCCGCGCGGGCAGACCGGTTGCACTCTCGATGCGGGGATAAGAAACAATGACCACCGCACCGGCAGGCTGCACTTTATCCAGATTTGCAAGCACCTCCACCTGCAGCTTGTCGTTGTCCAGAACATAGCGCTCGCAGGCAAGGTCGCCCTTTTCCTCCGCCACTGCAGAGGAATCGGTATCCAGCGTTTCGTGGCCGTTGGCGGCGGCATTGCGTACCTTGTAGATATACTCCAATGCTTCCAGCGACCAGCCGGGAGCATTTTCTTTGCCCTCTGCGTCGATGCCGGACAGCGCATCCATATCCGGCCACTTCTTGTACCAGTCGCTGCGCAGAGCTACCAGCGCACCATCCGGGATGGGGCCGTACTTTGCCTCATAGGCCTTGATGTCCTCCACCGTCACAGCGTAGCGAGGGTCTTTCTTGGCCTGCTGGGAAATATCAATGACCACCAGCGGGAAAATCAGGTCGTTCACATCATACTTTTCGGACAGTGCTTTGCCCTTGATGAAGTGCCCCGGGAAGTCAATATGGGTACCAAACTGTCCGGGGAATTTGAAGGTCTGGATCAGGCATTCCAGTTCCGGCTTACCCCAGTCCCACACGGTCTTTGCCAGTTCCACAGAGCCTTCCGGGATGCCGGACCAGTAGGGGCTTTCATTGTTCAGTGAGTGAGAAAGTTCCACCCAGCGATATTTTTTAGCGTCTTTCAGTGCGTTCCACAGTTTATAATCAGCCATTGTCGGTTCTCCTTTTTTGACGATGTATGTCCGGGTGCTTCTCCCAGACAACGGCATCTTCCTGTTTTTTCTCAGTCTGTCTGCCGGAAAATTGTCTGGGAGCAGCGCATTCGCCCGGGCAGCCTGTGCCGGGCATCTGCTGTATGTTTCATCTGCCTGTGCTCCCTCCCTTGTGTTGGGGATAGTATAAACCCATTTTCGCACCATGTCAATAGGTTTATTCTTTCAAGGACAAATCTGCCTTATCATCAGCCGGTTGCCTGCCGCCGGAGCCCCCTTAATTTCATACGTCCTGCTTCTTTTCCAGTGCTTCAAAGTGATACCGTGGCTTTCCCCTGCTCTTTTTGCCGTACTCGATGGCTTCTTTAGGGCAGTAGCAGATGCACGCCATGCAGTGGGTGCAGTTTTTGCCCCAAACCGGCTTGCCGTTTTCCAGATGGATATTGTTCAGGGGGCACAGCTCCACGCACTTACCGCAGCCGATGCAGGCATCCGTTGCCCGGAAGGCATCGGCTTTTACAAAAAAGCGATAGAACACCGGGTTCACCGGGCCGCTCATAAAGCGGTCGTAGAGGCTCTCTCTCGGTGGGGGGAATTCCTGCCCGGCTTTGAGCCGGATCAGCGCCTTCTGAAGCGCAGGCTCTGCCTGCTCCACAATGCTCCGGGCCTGCTCTTTTTGGGGTGCATTGAACATGGCAATGTAATTTTCTGGCATGATGATCTGGGCTGTGCCCATATACTGCAGCTGCTTTTGCGCTGCAAGCTGCCGGTTATAGCCTGCCGCATTGCCAATTTCGCTGCCGCAGTCCATCACAAACCAGATACGCTGTGCCCCGGTCAGCGCGGTCTTGCCCAGCCACTCCGACACCACCCGGGGGATGCGCCATGCGTAGGTAGGCGTTACCAGCACCACGTCCCGCCCGGTCTGCACCGGGGCGGTATTCCCTGCCTTGACACAAGCGTTCAGGTCGTAAAGCGGCATCTCCAACCCTTCGGCAATACGCCGTGCCAGATATCGGCTGTTGCCAGTTCCCGTAAAATAAAGTACCATGGCTGCTCCTTCGTTTTTTGTGTTTTTTAGATACCAGTCTGCCCAGCAAACTGGAATTTATCTTTTTCTTCCTAAATATCGGCATACTTTTGATTTGTATTGCAGGTACTCATTTCCGAATGCTTCTATCAAAAAATCTTCCTCTACATTGACTATCTGTAAATGAAAAAATACCACTGCAAAACCTGTGGCAAAGTAAAGGAACCAATTAAAGAACGAAAACAATATTCCTATATACATTAAATCAAAACCCAAAAATGCAGGATTTCTGCTAATAGAATAGATGCCCGTTGTTACCAAATTGGTCTTTTCTTCTTTTTGCACACCTGCTCTCCAATTCTCCTTCATCTGTGTAACAGAAACAATAAAAGCAAGTACACCGAACATTGTTATTACAACTCCTGTAAATTGCAACACAATATGTGCTGTTCCCGAATAAAACACAATACTGATAATCTGTATTACAGGAAGCAAATATGTGATTATTTTAAGAGCTACTTCTATAAATTTGACAAATCCCTCTTTTCCTTTTCCTAATTGGTCTGTCTTTATGCCTTGCTTTTTCTGACTAATCAGCTTTGCAAAATAGCAGATGTAGAACACTGCCATCAGTGAAATTGTAACAATTTTTATTATCATCGTGTACCTCCAAATTCCGAGTTGTCGTTCTCCGTATGCCATAATCTCCGCACACAAAAAGCCCCCTGTGCAAGGTGTGTGCTTACACCTCGCCCGCAAACTTCATGCCCCAGCCCATGCGGGTGTCGTACATCAGGCGGGTCAGGGCAAGGCTGTCCTGCGGGGTGTAGCGGTCGCTGCCGGTGCGCCCCAGTTTGACGCAGCGGCTTGCTTCCCGGATCTCATACTCAAAGCCGTTGATGTCCACCGGACAGCGGATGACCTCCGGCTCTTTGCCCTCCACTTCCAGCGTCATGGTCTCGGCGTGCTGGAAATCCGGCAGGAAAATGCTGCCCTTGGTGCCAACGATACGGGCATTGCGCTCCAGTTCCTGCCCGATGGTCTGGACCGACTCTGCCATGCAGCCGCCGGGGTAGGTCAGCACAAGGCGGCTGTAATCGTCGGTGCCGTACTCGTTGATGTGCACCTCTTTGGTCTCCACCTTCTCCGGGTCCTGTCCGGTGAGAATGCGCAGAAAGCCCAGATTGTAGATGCCGATATCCAGCAGCGCACCGCCGCCCAGACCGGAATCAAACTTGCGGTCCTTCCGGGCACCGGAGGCCACAAAGCCGTACTGACAGGTGATCTGCTTCAGCTCCCCGATGGTGCCAGCAGTAAGGATCTGGCGCAGACGGTCGTACAGCGGCAGCAGCCAGATCCAGAACGCCTCCATGAGAAAGAGGTACTTTTCCTCTGCCAGACGGTACAGCTCCTGCGCCTGCTCCGGGCGGATGGTAAAGGGCTTTTCGCACAAAACGTGCTTGCCCTGCTCCAGACAGAGCTTGCAGTTTTCGTAGTGCAGGGTGTTGGGGGTGGCAACATAGATAGCCTCCACCTCCGGGTCGGCGGCAAGGGCTTCGTAGGAGTCATAGCAGCGGGGGATGCCGTACTGCTGTGCAAACGCCTGTGCGCTTTCCAGATGCCGTGACCCCACGGCAACAAGCTGCTCCCCCTCTGCGCCCATCTGTTCCACCGTAGATGCAAACTTTTTGGCAATGGTGCCGGTCGCTAAAATTCCCCACTTCATAACGGTACCTCCCGGTTTATTACTTTGGATTCGTTGCGTTCAGTATACCATGATTTTCTCTTGCGGAAAAGATTCCCAAAAACAAAAATATCCCCGGAGGGCTTATTGCCACTCTCCGGGGACAGATTCTATGCACCGGCATCTTTCATCTTGTTCCCAGCAGTCCCATCCATTATAATAAAGACAGAAAGAAGGTGCCAACATGAAACACCGCATTGTGACGGCTGCGCAGATGAAGGAAATCGAACGGGCCGGAGATGTCCACGGTCTGCCCTACCTGCAAATGATGGAAAACGCCGGGCTGGCGGCTTACGCTGAACTGCAAAAGCAGTTTCCGCATCCCGGCAGGCTGCTGGTGGTCTGCGGAAAGGGCAACAACGGCGGCGATGGGTTCGTGATCGCCCGTGCCGCTGCAAAAGACGGCTGGAATGTGACCGTTCTTCTGGCCGAGGGCGAGCCGAAAACCGCTGACACCATCCTCAATTTTGAGCGTCTGCACTCCCTGCCGGTGCACATCTGCACCGACGGTTCCGTACTGGAAACGCAGCGCTTTGATGCTGCTGTGGACGCCCTCTACGGCACCGGGTTCCATGGTGAACTGCGGCCTTCCGGCCTTGCTGCCTGCGGACTAATACGCCGCCAGCACAAGGGCGGTGCCTTTGTGCTGGCCATAGACCTGCCAAGCGGCATCAATACGGATACCGGCGAAGTTGCTGAGGGTGCCGTCCGTGCCGACCTGACCGTAACCTTCGACAGCTATAAACCGCTGCATATGGCAGAAACTTCTGCGCCGCTGTGCGGAAAGATCGTCTGCGCCGACATTGGCATCTGGGATGAATGGCACCCGGTGTTTTAATGGGAGGTGGTCATCCTGCACGATATCTGGAATCCGTGGCACGGCTGCGGCAAATGCCTGTGACAGCTCTGAAACAACGCACGTCCCCTCCGTACAGGCCTGGATCTCACGTCCCGGGTATCTGCGCAGAAGGGACGTTTCGTTTTATCAGAGTTTTGTCATCCACAGGCCGGGAGCCATCGGTTCCTTTTTCAGGAAATGGCATAGAACTGTTTCATAAACGCAAAAAAGTGCACCGTCTGTTCCGACATAAACTGTGTGGAAGAATACACGATATAGAGTTTCCGCAAGAAAGCCGACTGTTCCAGAGGAATGATCAACAGCTTTCCAAGCTGTGCATCGTTCTGAACCGTTGCGCGGGAAAGGATGGAGACGCCCATCCCCAGTGTGATGCAGCGGATCAGCGAAGCGGCATCATCCATCACAGCGATCACATTCAGATCGTCCAGCGAAAGCCCCCGGTTTTTCAGATAATAGAGCGTTTCCTGTTTTGTCCCCGAAGTATCCTCCCGCAGGAGAAACGGTTCTTTCAGCAGCATGGAAACCGGATCTTTCAATTCCAGACAGGCCTGAAAATGCGGTGTAGCCGGGGCCGCAATCACAAGTTCATCCGAAGTGACCGGCAGAAAGCGGCAGGGTGTATCCGAAATTTTCGTGCCGACCAGCCCGATATCGCAGGTTCCATCTGTTACTTTCCGAATGACATCCAGACTGTCCGAGCAGCTGGTACGGAAGCGGACATCCGGCATTTCCTGATGGTACGCCGACAGCAGTTCCGGCAGAAGATAGAGGGACGGAACGGAGGAAACACCGATGTGCAGCAGCTTCTGATTTTTATCGGAAAGTTCCAGGATCGCTTTCTGCTGGAGATTCAGGATCTCAGCTGCGTAGTTGTAAAGGGTCTGCCCTGCGGGCGTAACCGACAAACTCTTGGTCGTTCGCTTCAAAAGCTGTGTATGAAGTTCTTTTTCCAGATTGTTGATATGCGAACTGACGGTCGGCTGCGAAAGATAAAGCTTTTGAGCCGCAAGGGAAAAACTCTGGTATTTTACGGTATACACAAAGGCTTCCAGTTGGCGGATATCCATGCTGCGCTCCTTTTTTTGTGCTGAAAAGGTTTTTTCTTCTATTATAGCTCCGCTCATTGATTATATCAATAAGTACATTCGGATTATCAATAAAATCAATTTCCCCTGAAAAATCGTGTGTGTTATACTGAACTGGTAAAGTTCACCCGCTAAAAAAGGAGGAAATCATGAAATTATTCGACAAAACATGGAAGCTGGCCTTGTCCGGTGTGGTCATCGGACTTCTGGTCATGCTTCTGGCCATGTCTGGCAACCCGGCCAACATGGCAATCTGCGTGGCCTGTTTCATCCGCGACGCGGCAGGCGCGCTCAAACTGCACACCGCTGCACCCGTTCAGTATTTCCGCCCTGAGATCGTCGGCTTTGTCTGCGGCTCGTTCCTGATTTCCATGGCAACCAAAGAGTATCGCTCTACCGCCGGTTCTGCGCCGATGGTGCGTTTTCTGCTGGGTGCCGTTATGATGATCGGTGCACTGGTCTTTCTGGGCTGCCCGCTGCGCATGGTGCTACGGATGTCTGCCGGTGACCTGAATGCGTATGTGGCGCTCATCGGCTTTGCTGGCGGTGTCGCCACTGGCTCCTGCTTCTTGAAAAAAGGCTTTTCTCTGGGAAGAGCCTATGAAGCCAAGTCGCTCAGCGGTGCGGTGCTGCCGGTTCTGCTGGCTGCTCTGCTGGTGATTGGTGTGGCAACGGGTGCTTATGTGGCAAGCGCGGAAGGCCCCGGCAGCAAGCACGCTCCGCTGCTGCTGGCACTGGTGGTCGCATTGGTCATCGGTGCCCTCGCACAGAAAAGCCGTATGTGCTTTGCCGGAAGCATCCGCGATGTGATCCTAATGAAGAATTTCGACCTGCTCAGCATTATTTCCGCGCTGTTTGCGGTCATGACCATTTATAACATTGCCACCGGCAATTTCCATCTGAGCTTCTCCGGCCAGCCCATTGCACATTCGCAGCATCTGTGGAACGTCCTTGGCATGTACGTTGTCGGTTTTGCAGCGGTATTGGCCGGTGGCTGCCCGCTGCGTCAGCTGATCCTTGCAGGGCAGGGCTCCTCCGACAGCGCGGTAACATTCCTCGGTATGCTTCTGGGTGCCGCTTTTGCACACAATTTTAATCTGGTCGGCAGCGCCGCCAAAGCTGCCACAGCGACCGATGCCGCTGTTCCCGGCGGCCCGGCCATGCCCGGCAAGATTGCAGTCATTGTTTGCATTGTACTGTTGTTTGTGATTGCAGCAACCAACCTGCGCCGTAAAAAAGCGGCAAAATGATCTGAAAAAGGAGAAAGCACAATGGCTAAATTTGTTGAAGTGGACGTTCGCGGCCTTTCCTGCCCTGAACCGGTGTTGCTGACGATGGATGCGATGGAAGAGCATCCGGGCGAGATGATCCGCGTTCTCGGTGATGAAGCGCACACCCGCAAAAACATTGAAAAAATGCTGGAATATGAACACAAGGACGGTCAGACGACCACGCGGGCGGATGGCTGTTTTGAGATCACCTTTCAGGCATAACGGCAGCGTATGAGAGCAAAAAAGCCCTATCAGGTTTTGACATTCTACACTACTTCTGCGGTCATGGAACTGGAAGCCTTTTGCAAACAGAACGGGATTCCCGGCAGGCTGATCCCTGTTCCGCGGGAACTTTCTGCTGGCTGCGGGATCGCATGGCGGATGGAACCGGATGCGTATCGGCAGCATTCCGGCCTGCTTGCAGAGTGCCCTGTTGAAATCGAACAGACCAAAGAAGTTCTGCTATAACAAAATCGTCCCCTCCGTGCAGACCCGGATCTCGCTTTCCGGGTATCTGCGCGGAGGGGACTTATTGTTTTATCAGAGTTTTGTCGTCCACAGGCCATGCAGATTGCAGTAGGCATAGACCGCCACCGGTGTCTCGTCGCCCAGCTCAAAAGCCGCTCTGGGTGCCTCGCCCGGATGGAGATAGCGGATGTGGCCGCCCTGCGCCGTTTCCACATAGAGCCACTGGATAACACCGATTATCCTATTTTTCATCTCTGTTACCCCCTGCAACTTCCGAGTTGTCGTTCTCTGTATACCATGGTTTTCGCATGAAAAATACCTGCAGCAAGGTGTGTGCTTACACCTCGCCCGCAAACTTCATTCCCCAGCTCATGCGGGCGTATAACGCAACGTCAGGGTCAAGTGCTTTTTTAGTTTTTTCCGCCGTTTACCACAAGCAGCCCTGCACCGTAGGGCTGCCCTCAGCTTCCCATGGCAATAAGCACCAGCACGACCACCACCGCAATGGCAATGAGGCAGCCGCAGCCGCTGCCATCTCCCCCGCCACCGCCGCCATTGTTGTGGTTCCCACCGCCACCGCCGGACGAGCCGCCGAAGTTGCGGTTGAAGGCCGTCATGTACTGGGCATAGCCCGTATCGCCTTTGCCGAAATAGCCGTAATCGCCGTTTGCCATTGTATTTTCCTCCATCCGAAGTGTGTTTTGCTTCTTCTGCGGTCATTTTATCGAAAGAGCTGTCCCATAAACATCTCTTTCAGCATTTCTTGTCATCTCATTCTTCCCGGATTCCCAGATAGAGTGGCTATTTCATCTGTGATTCAGACAACAAAAAAGAGTGACAGCATTTCAAGCTGAAACGCTGTCACTCTGTAGGAACTGCGTAATGACTGACGATTATCCTTCTACTTTGACCGTAGCACGATCGCTCTTTGCGTTTCCATCCGCATCCAGCGTGATGTGCACAAAATGTTCCGGCTTATCATAGTCCTTCGTCTCGCCGTCATCGGTATAGTATTCATAGGATGCACCATTGGGAGCATAGGCAAGCAGGCGCAGATCTGCAAAATCCACATCCGCAACGCTCTGGATCTTTTTGCCGTCCTTGGCAAGGGGCAGAAGGTGTCCCTTGCGCAAAAAGAACACCACTTCATCCAGCTCCACCGGAATATAATGATGGCCTGCTGGCAGCACACTGGTTTCGATGCGGTTGCTTTCGCTGCACTTTACCCGCACCTGCAGCATCTCCTCCGGCAGATAAACATAACGGCCTCGGGCATTTTGCTCATATACCGGGGCGATCAACAGGCTTTCACCGATCATCACCTCATCCTCTACCCGGCGGGCAAAGTCGTCCTCCGGGAAAGCGAACGCCAACGGCATACAGTACATCTCGTCGTGCAGAGCAGCTTTCATGTACTCGCTGTAAATGTAGGGCAGCAGCAGGTAGCGCAGCTGTAAAATACCGGCAAAGGCGGCCTTGTTCTTAAAGCGGTAGGGTTCCTGCCGGCGGGTGTCCTTGGCAGAGTGGTTCCGCAGCAGCGGAGAGAAGATGCCCATGCCGTACCAGCGCAGCACCAGATCCTCCGTGGTATTGCTGCCAAAGCCGCCAATGTCGGGGCCTTCGTACAGGAAGCCGCACATATTCAGGGAGGGCATCATGTGCAGCGCAAGCAGAATGTGGCTCCACCAAGAATGGTTGTCGCCGGTCCAGATGCCGCCATACCGGTGCATCCCGATGCAGGCGGAACGGGAGTACATCAAAATGCGCTTGTCCGGCTCCAGCCGCTCAAAAGCCTCGCCTGCAGCACGGGTCATGTTATAACCAAAAAGATTATGTACCTTGTCGTGCCGCATACGCCCCTGCTTGGTGTTGTGGTAGAACGTCTTATAATCGTTTTCGTTGTTGGAAAGCTCTGTCACCATGCCGGTAAAAGCAGCAAAGCTGGAAATATCCAGATTTTGCTTGTTGTATTCCTCAATTTTAGCAAAGGTCTTTTTCAGTCTTTCCTCTGCGTAGAAGATAGCAGGCTCGTTCATATCATTCCAGAAGCCCTCGATCCCCTGATCCAGCAGAACTTTATATTGACTGCCAAACCAAGCGCGGGCTTCCGGGTTGAGCATATCGGGGAAGTGTACCCGTCCAGGCCACACACCGGCTACAAAGGGGGTGCCATCCTGATTCGTGCAGAAGTAGCCGTTTTTCACGCCCTCCTCGTACACATCATATCCCTCTTCGATCTTGACTGCTGCATCGATGATGGGGACAAGATGGATGCCCTGCGCTTTCATCTCGGCGGCAAAGTCTGCAAAACGCGGGAAGCGCTGCGCATCCACCGTAAAGTCCTTGTAACGCTCCATGTAATCAATGTCCAGAACCACGGCGTCCAGCGGCATATTATTGGCACGGTAATTTGCCACCACCTCGCGGACCTCGTCCTCGTTCATGTAGCTCCAGCGGCTCTGGGCGTTGCCAAAAGCCCATTTGGGCGGAATATAACTGCGCCCCACCAACTGGCGGAACTGGTGCACAATATCGGTCAGGCTTTCGCCCTCAATGATGTAGAGATCGTAATTTTCCTCGGCCACCGTGATGCGTAAGGTATCCATGTCGGTGTAGCCGCAGTCAAAGGTGACCTTGCCCGGGTAGTCGATAAAAAAGCCAAATGTATCCTTGCCGGACACGATCATAAAATTATAAGCACCGTACAGCGAGGATTTGCCCTCGGTATGGTTGCCGTCATCGGAGCATTTGCTTTCGTACACCCACCCGCGCTTGTTGATACCACGGACGTTTTCGCCAAGACCATACAGGACATCCTGCGGTTCCATGGCATAGGAGAAACCATCCGGCTCCTTGGTCAGATAGGGTATCGTTTCCATCATGGGCAGAAAAGAACCCACTACACTTTCGGTATCAAATGGTTGACCGTATCGCTTTTTGTAGATCATAGTAAAATATCTCTCCTTTGTTTTTTGAATTGTCACAGTGTAAAACGTACCAACGTATTTTTGATGAACAATTAAGAAACTCTGACATTGGCTGGAGCAATTGGGGCTTCAGCCTTATTTTCAACCCAATAGCTGCGGCTGTGCAGCTATTTCAATACAAGATCCTTGAAACGTGATGTTCCTGTTTACCCAGATACAGCTCCACGATCATCCGTCCGTTTTCGGTATTGCAGAGGTCCTCTTTGCAATAGCCGCAGAGCTTTCCGTCTGCCTGTGCCACATAGCGGCGCAGCGGCTGTTGAAGCACCTGCGGCATGGTTGCCTTTTTTCGTGTATCAGACATAGAGTTTTCCTCCCGAGGTGTGTTTTGCTTCTTCTGAGGTCATTTTACAGAAAGATGTGTACAATAAAAATCCTTCGATTCTTAGCTGCATTTTCAAGATCGCACTCAAAATCTTTGTGGATGCATGAATTTCCTGAAGGTCTATTTCCATTGCACTGTGTACATTTTCCATCTGTTCTATGGAAGTAACGCTTTTATCCTCTCCCCGTAAACCTCGGTGAACACCTGACGCAGGGTGAGGATTTCCGGACGGGGATCCTCCCGCAAGGTCAGCAGAACCGTGTCTGGCAGAGGCAACCATACCTGCCGGTACCACGCTGCCGGGTAGGAAGGGTAGCGCACAGGGAACAAGAACATCCCCCGTCCGGCCAGCAGCTCGGTGTAGACATGGGCGTAGTTTTCCACGCTGCACCATTCCATGGTAGAAAACGGCATTCCGGGCTGGACACTTGCATATTCCACGATCTCCTGATACAGCGGCTCATAGTACACCCGCTGTCCTGCAAGGTCGGCCAGCTGCAGGCTGTCGCGGGGGTAAAGCGGATGCTCCGGCGCAAGCGCCAGATAAAAGGTGTTGTGCATGATGGGAGTGCGCTCCACCTCCGGCTGTGCCGCCCCGAAGGGCAGGACCACGGCGGCGTCCGCCTCGGTGCAGAGCATCAGATGGGCGTTCAGCAGCGGCGGGGTGGTGTCCACCCGGAACTCGTATCCCGGCAGCGCAGTATGCAGCCGCTCCATCAGCACCGGGTAGATGGGGTCGCGCTGCAGCAGCACCGGCGGCAGGCGCAGGGTAAGGGTGTGCCCGGTGGAAAAGCCCTTCAGCACGGTGCGGGCGTTCAGCATGCCCCGGTACAGCTGCTCTGCATGGGGCACAAAGGCGCGGCCTGCCGCCGTCAGCACCACCCGGGTGGTGCTGCGCTCGAACAGGGGCAAGCCCAGCTCTTTTTCCAGACTGCGGATCTGGTAGCTGAGTGCAGGCTGGGTGCAGTACAGCTCCTTTGCGGCGGCAGTAAAGTTCAGCGTGCGCTGCACCGTTAAAAAGCACAGCAATTGATGGTCGTTCATGGCGAAGGATTTTCCTTTCTGCGGTGTATAGCACCAGTATAACATAGAACGCCGGAGTTATAAACGTTTTTTATCGCACTTGCAAAAATCTTTTGTTTCTCTTTTGGTTCGTTATATTTTATACTATCTGAGGACAGGGATAAAAATCCCGCACATACGAAAAAGAAGGAACAGAAAAAAGGAGAAACAAGATGGAAAAGATCTCTCGTAAGGGCTTCCTGAAAGTTGCCGCTGCCGCCGCCATGAGCGGCGTCACCGCAGGCGCACTGGCTGCCTGCAACTCCGCAGCTTCTTCCAGCACCGCCGCTTCCGGTGATGCGATTTACACCCCCGGCACCTACACCGGCACTGCCACCGGCATCGGCGAGGTGAAGGTGACCATGACCTTCAGCGCCACCGCCATCACCGATGTGGTGGTAGACGCCTCCAACGAGACCGAGAGCATCGGCGGCGTGGCTGCTCCCACCCTGCAGGAAGCACTGATGGAAGCCCAGAATGCCGAGATCGATAACATCTCCGGCGCTACCGTCACCACCAACGCCGTCAAGAAGGCTGCCGCCAGCTGCATTGAGCAGGCCATGGGCGTAAAGACCGAGGAGCCCGCCGCAGAGCAGACTGCCGATTCCGGCGAGGACTGGCTGGGCGAGGAGCCGGATGTGCAGGCTTCCGAGACGCAGGATTTTGACGTGGTCATCATCGGTGCAGGTCTGTCCGGCATCTGCGCTGCCCGCGCCGCCGCCGAGGAGGGCGCAAAGGTGGCCATCGTGGAGAAGAGCTCCTCCTTCAACTGCCGCAGCGGCGAGTATGCCCTGCTGAACGGCAGCCTGAACAAGCGCTGGGGCCGCGAGAACATCGTGGACGAGGATGTGGTGGTCAACCGCCTGATGCGCGAGTGCACCTACCGCAATAAGCGCTCCATCCTGAAAAAGTGGGCCAGCCATGCACACGAGGTCATGGATTGGTTCATCGAGGCTTACCCGGAGCTGACCATCTGCGACACCACCCGTCAGGTGGTCACGCAGGAGCAGTTCGACAAGGGCATTCTGGTGCCGCTGGCATGGCCGCAGCCCGAGCACTACGACTACCGCAACGAGGAGTTCCCCACCTTCCCCTCCAGCATGGAGTTCCGCTCCTCCCGCAAGGATCAGCAGGGCTTTGTGGTGGAAGCCAACCTGAACAAGGCTATCGAGGCCGGTGCCAAGACCTTCTACGGTTGCTTTGGCACCAAGCTGCTGAAGGACAGCGATGGCCGCGTGACCGGCGTTGTCATCCGTGACGCACAGAACGGCAATAAGTACATCCAGCTCAACGCTGCCAAGGGCGTGATCCTTGCCACCGGCGACAACTCCGGCGATGAGAAGATCATGAAGCACTTTGCCCCCGAGGTGGTGGAGAAGAAGATTGCAAACATGGGTGCCATGGGTATGCTGGGCGTAGACGTGGAGGGCAACACCGTGGAGACCGGTGACGGCCTGCGCATGGGTGCATGGATCGGCGCAAAGGTGCAGGATCACCACGCACCTATGACCCACCACATGGGCAGCGGCATGGGCGTTACCCCCTTCCTGCAGCTCAACAAGCGCGGCGAGCGCTTCATGAACGAGTGCATCCCCGGCCAGCAGCTGGAAAACCAGATCGAGCTGCAGCCGGAGTGCGTTTCCTTCCAGCTGTACGACGCCAAGTGGGGCGAGCAGGTCCCCTATATGCCGGCAAACCACGGCGGCCTGTGCTACATCATCCCGGAGGACGAGGATGAGTCCAATCCTAACTACACCGACCGTCAGTACACCAAGATCAGCGCCAAGGCCGAGGCTTACCAGTTCAAGGCCGACACGCTGGAAGAGCTGTTGACCCAGTGCGGCTACGAGGGCGAGGCGCTGGACACCGCGCTGGCTTCCATCCAGCGCTACAACGAGCTGGCCAAGGCTGGCTCCGATGACGACTTCGGCAAGCCTGCAAGCCGGATGTTCGCACTGGAGAATCCCCCGTACTACGCCTGCCAGTGGGGCACTACTGCCATGCTGGTTTGCGTGGGCGGTCTGGAAAGCGACGAGAACTGCCATACCTTCACCGAGGAAGACCCCGCCAGCCCCAAGCGCGACATCATCAAGGGTCTGTATGTCTGCGGCAACGTGCAGGGCAGCCGTTATGCGGTGGAGTACCCCATCTGCATGCGCGGCATCAGCCACAGCCTGTGCGTCTACTACGGCTATATTGCAGGCAAGAACTGTGTGGCCGGTGTCTGATAAGCGCACCCCGCAATAACTGAACCATCCCCCGCCCGGAGCAGTCTTTTTTCTTCCTGCTCCGGGCTTTTTTGCGCCCTGCGTGACCCGGTCATGGAAAAGCAGGCAGCGCATGGGGTATACCGACAAAAGACATTCGTAGCAAGAATACAGCGATAATTAGTAGTTCATAAAAACGGTCAAGAATTGCTGCCCTATATACAAAAAAGCCGCCGAGGATACCGTTCATGTTGTAGTTGGTTCATTGCAGTTTCAGCTTACAACAAAAATGAGATAGGCAACCCCTTTGGGGGAAGTCTATCTCATTTTTTTGTTGGGGCTATTTTGCAACAGCCCCCTTTATAACAACCCTGCCTTACAATTTGGGAGAAACGCTTAGTGCTTCAGTTCCAGCAGCGCATCGCCCTGTTTTACGGTGCCACTGGCTTTAGCCGCGACAGCGGCATAGTCATCAGTATTGCAGACAATGAGCGGCGTGGTCACGGGATAGCCTTCGGCCTTAATGGCTTCCAGTTCAAAGCGGATCAACGGCTGACCTTTCTTCACCTTGTCACCCTCGTTGACGAGGTAGGTAAAGTGCTTGCCACCCAGCTTGACCGTATCGATGCCGATGTGCATCAGCAGTTCGGCACCGTCAGCCGTGGTCATGCCCACGGCATGGTGGGTCTCAAAGGTGGAGGAGATCTCACCGTCAGCAGGTGCCACCAGTTCACCATCGGTGGGCTCAATGGCAATGCCGTCCCCCAGTGCACCGCTGGCAAAGGCTTCATCCTTCACATCGGCCAGCGGCACTACAGTGCCGTTCAGGCAGGCAGACAGCACGGTATCCTTTGCTGCGTGGGCCGCCGGGGCGGGTGTTGCAGTCGCCGCCGGGGTCTTAGGTGCATTTTCCAGATAGTCTTCCAGCTTTGCCTTGATGACGGCCACCTTGGGGCCGTATACCACCTGCACACCGTTGCCCTTGCAGATCACGCCGGAGGCACCGGAGGCCTTGAGCACATCCTGTTTGACCAGCGCAGCGTCCTTGACGGTGCAGCGCAGGCGGGTGGCGCAGCAGTCCACGTCGGACAGGTTGTTGGTACCTCCCAGACCTTCTACGATCAGGGCGCTGACCGGATCATCCCCTGCGGGGGCGGTGCTGCCAGAAGCGGCGCTGCGGGCGTTCACGTCCGCGCGGGTGTACAGCTTGACTTCCTCGGCATCATCGCGACCCGGGGTCTTGTAGTCAAACTTGGAGATCATAAAGCGGAAAATGATGTAGTACAGTACAAAGTACACCGCACCGACCACGACCACCCACACCCAGTGGGTCTTGGCGTTGCCCTGCATCACACCGAACAGCACCAGGTCGATGAGACCGCCGGAGAAGGTCATGCCCACGCCCACATTCAGAATGTGCATCAGCATGAAGGACAGACCGGCCAGCACACAGTGCACGGCGTACATGGGCAGAGCCACAAAGATAAAGGTAAATTCCAGCGGCTCGGTGATGCCTGTGAGGAAAGCCGTCAATGCAGCAGACAACAGCAGGCCACCTGCAACCTTTTTCTTTTCCGGCTTGGCGCACTGGTACATCGCCAGCGCCGCGCCGGGCAGACCGAACATCATAAAGGGGAACTTACCGGCCATGAAACGGGTAGCGCTGACCGAGAACACCGTAGTGGACTTGGAAGCCAGCTCGGCAAAGAAGATGTTCTGTGCGCCGGTCACGGTGACGCCATCGATGATGGCGGTGCCGCCCACAGCGGTCTGCCAGAACGGCATATAGAACACATGATGCAACCCAAAGGGGATCAGCGCACGCTCCAGCAGGCCGTAAATAAAGGTGCCTGCGTAGCCGGAAGCCAGCACCAGTGCACCCAGCGCGGCAATACCGCTCTGCACCACCGGCCAGATATAGAACATGGCAATGCCAACCACCAGATACACAATAGAACTGACGATGGGCACAAAGCGTGTACCGCCAAAGAAGGCCAGCACCTGCGGCAGCTCGATCTTATAGAACTTGTTGTGCAGCGCCGCCACGCCCAGACCGACCACGATGCCGCCGAACACACCCATTTGCAGAGTTGTGATACCCAGCATGGTGGTGGTGGAGTTGGCAGGCATCGCTTCTACGCCGCCTGCCGCATTGATCATGGCCTGAATGGCCGTATTCATAATGATATAGGCCACTGCGCCGGACAGGGCCGCGACCTCTTTTTCCTTGCGGGCCATGCCGATGGCCACGCCCATGGCGAACAGCAGCGCCAGATTGTTGAACACGGCGCTGCCGGTCTGGCTCATCACGTCCAGAATGGTGTAGATCAGGGTACCGGGGTGGATGACGCTGTTCAGGCCATAGGCCGCCAGCATGGTTTCGTTGGTGAACGAGCTGCCGATACCCAGCAGCAGGCCCGCAACAGGCAGCAGTGCAATGGGCAGCATAAAGCTGCGTCCCACGCGCTGCAGCACGCCAAAGATCTTGTCTTTCATCTTCAGTTCTCCTTTTCTCAAGTTCGTATCCAGCATATATATCCACACAGGAAAGACCTGTGGAGGATCAAAGGTGAAGCAAGAAAGCTTATTTCCCCATCCGAATCCGTTTCAGATGGATCGTAAGGAACACCAGTTCCTCGTCCGAAAGCTCCTTGTGCCAGGTGTTGCGGACATACTCCGCAATGCAGCAGGCGCATTTGTAGTGTTCGCTGCAATTGCGGGCAATCAGGGCGCGGAACACTTCGTCGTGGGTATCGTTTTCCTGCTCCTGTTTTCCTTGAAATACGCGTTGCGCAAAAAAGCGCAAATGTACTGTAAAGCGGCTGAAATCCAGTGCATCCCGGTCAAAATGGCAATTGTAAAAGCATTCCACCACTTGCACGCAGCCATCCACAAAGCGGGTGACATCGTTCACCACGCTCATGGTGGTGTTGAGCTCTGCGTTGACGATGTGCAGCGCAATGAAGCCGCCCTCGTCGTCCGAAAGGTCTGCATGGCAGCGCTGGCGGATGGCGGCAAGGCACTCCATACCAAGGCGATACTCTTCCGGGTAGAATTCCCGAATGGGAGCCATCAGCGGGTTGGAAAAGCGAATCCCCTGCTCGCTGCGCTGGATGGCAAAGCTGATGTGGTCGGCCAGCGTGATGAGCAGGCTTTCGTTCAGCGGGTAGTTCACCCGGCTGCGGATCATTGCCACCAGCTCGTCGGTGAGCAGCAGATGCTCATACGGGATCTGTTCCAGAAGTTCCACCAACTTCTGCTGCACGGCAGGGCTGGTCATGCGGTAGCTGCGCTCCACGGTTTCAGCCTCAATTTTATAGCCCGGCTTAACGCCAAAGCCCAGACCGCGCCCGGTGACGATCAGCTCACAGCCCGTGGGGTCCACCACGCGCAGAATATTGTTGTTGATCGGTTTTTTGACGGTATATTGCATTGTTTCTCCTCCTCAAGTTGAAAAAGGCAATAAAAAAAGACCATCCTCGACACAGCAAACATACCGAAGGCTGAAACACGCTTTCGGCTTGTGCTATGCAGAGTTGGTCTAGCCCGCCAAACGGTAACAATCCAACGACGCTGCTCACGTACAATTTTCTTTTTTGTAAGGCACGAACAAATTAAGCACTTGAATGGAAATTTATTCTATGCTTGATTACAATACCATATTCTTTGCGGAGTGTCAAGATGGGAACGGGTTTCTTTTTCACTTTATCAATTTTGCCCAAACTCAGGTGATTTTCTACAGCAAATTGACAAGTAAGAATATTCCTTTTTTGCTTTATATGTGCAGTTGTTTTCCATCGAGATCATTGCAAAGAAAGCTGTGCTCCATCTCGTAACTCATCACCTTCACAAAAAACGGTCAAGAATTGCTGCCCTATATACAAAAAAGCCGCCGAGGACACTTTCCCAACGGGAAGCTCCTCGGCGTTCTTCAGTATAATGTGCCTTACTGCAATGCACAGATCACAGCCACTGTTTCAGTACATCGTTCAGCTTATTCAAATCAAGCGGTTTGGCGATATGCTCGTTCATGCCGGTGTTCTTTGCCAGCTGCACGTCCTCGGCAAAGGCATTTGCCGTCATGGCAATGATGGGCACCTTTCCACGGTTGCCAGCAAGCGCACGGATCGCAGCCGTGGCTTCGTAACCATTCATGATGGGCATCTGGATGTCCATAAAAATGAGATCGTACCACTTTTCCGGCGCTTCCATCACCTTTTCGACCGCAATTTTTCCGTTTTCGGCAATGTCAATGGTCACGCCCGTCATGCCTATGATCTCGGTTGCAATCTCACGGTTCAACTCGTTATCTTCCACAAGAAGGATCCGCTTACCCGCATAGTTTTCCTTCGCAAAGTCTTCCAGATAGTTCCGGGCGTTTTTCTCCTTCTTCCCGGATGTAAACTGCCGCAGAGTTGCCGTCAGACGAGAACGGAACAGCGGTTTTGCCATAAACGCATCCACGCCCGCTGCTCTGGCTTCTTCTTCAATTTCGCTGAAATCAAAGGAAGTCAGGATGATGATCGTGACATCTTCTCCTACCCGTTCCCGGATTTTTCTGGCGGTTGCAATACCGTCCATTTCCGGCATCTTCCAGTCCAGAATCACCGCAAAATAGTCCCTGTTGGTCTCATGACGCGCATAGCAGCGCTCCACAGCTTCCTTACCGGTCAGGACCCATTCGCCCGCTATGCCGATCTCCTGAAGGGTCGCAACGGTGCTTTCGCAGCAGGTCTTGTCATCGTCCACGACCAGTACCGGCAGATCGAGCAGTTCTTTTTCCTGTTCCTTCTCGTTCTCCTGAAGTTTCAGATAGACCGTGACCGTGATCTTCGTTCCCTTGTTGGGAGCACTTTCGACCTGAATGTCACCATTCATCAGGTTGACGATGTTTCTTGCAATGGCCATGCCAAGACCGGTGCCCTGCACCTTGGTCGTCCGGTGATCGTCTGCCCGGCTGAACGGCTCAAACATGATCTTCTGGAACTCCGGCGTCATACCGATGCCGTTGTCCTCGATGGAAAACTCGTAGCAGCCAAGCTCCGAGAAGCCGTTCGGTTTTTCCTTGATCGTAAGGGTGATGTTTCCTCCATCCGGGGTATACTTGACGGCGTTGCTCATCAGGTTCACAAAGATCTGCTGAATGCGCAAACTATCGCCGCAGACAGCTTCGTGCTCGATGTGCTCAACATGGACTTCGAGCTGATGTTTGTGCTCGTCGATTGCCGGTTTTGTGAGGGTGAGCAGGTTATCGACCAGCTCCGGCAGGCTGAAATCCTCCTCGGCAAGGCTCATTCGCCCGCTCTCGATCCGGGCCATATCCAGCACTTCATTGATCAGTCCCAACAGATGACGGCTCGATTTTGTGATCTTGCCAAGGCACTCGACCACCCTGTCCGGGCTCTCGATATTCGCACCCGCAATGGCGGTCAAGCCAACGATTGCATTCATCGGTGTACGGATATCATGGGACATATTGGAGAGGAATTCCGTCTTGGCGCGGCTTGCGTTTTCCGCCGCCCGGTACGCATCCTTCAGCGCCTTATGGGATTCGATCTCGGCCTTTTTCTCCTGTGACACATCCATAGATGCCAACAGTGCTTTGACCAGCTTTGTGCCATCCCACTCCAGCGGAATGAAGGAAGCGATCTTATAGGTGTTTTCGTCTATGGAGCAGTATTCAAATTTGTAGATGTCGTTCTCATTCTGCAAATTCCTGCGGATATTTTCCGGTGAGAACAAAGCAGCCAATGCGTCCAGCGGTTCCAGTGTCTTATACTTTGCAACCACCTGCTCCACAAAATCATGGTAGGTTCCGATCGGCGCGTATATCATTTCACCTTGCAGATTATAGAACCGATACCGGTCATTCTCCAGATCGCAGACGACAAAGCGGTCCAGCAGACGCACCATACTCTTGATCAAAAGATCCATAGATGCGTTATCTGAAGCCATCTGCATCCGCCGTGCCGTCTCTGCTTTGGACTCTGTGATGTCCCGCAGAAAAATCATAGCATATTCGGAATCTTCGATCTCGCCGCGCATGACCACGTTGCTGACCCATCGTTCCTCCCCATCCAGAACGATGTGGCACTCCTGCCGCAGCTCGGTCTCAAGCCCCTTTAATTTTTCCGTGATGTAGGCGCGATTATAGAAATTCGTTACGGTCTTTTTGTCCTCTTCCACCACATAGTTATCCACAAAGAACTTGACCAGTCCATCCCATGTGTGGTTCTGCTCAAAGGCCGTCATCAAAGAGGGCTCCACTTTGAAAGTATCAAAGGTGTTCTTTTCCAGATTTACATAGTATTCGCAGAGGTTTGCGCTGGTAAATGCACGGTGAAATGCCGCTGCCCGCTGCGCCTGCATCAGGCTTCTTTTTTCCGCGTCAATGTTGCTGATGATTCCGGCAATTCGATTGGCCGAGCCATCCAGACGGCGTATCACCTCCGCCGATGCCCGGAACCAGTGGTATTGGCCATCCTGCATTTTCAGACGGTACTCTACATTATACTTCGTGGCATTGGTTTTGTCCGCAATCGTTTCCAAAAGCAGCTGCATTACCCGGTCATAGTCCTCCGGGTGCAAAAGGTTCGACCACGAATCCAGTTTGTTCGGAAAATCCAGAATGTCATGATATCCAAGGATCTGCCGGAACGCATGGCTCCAGTTTACCCGGACGATCTCACTGGTTTCATTGCACTCAAAATACCACAGCGCGGAGTGGATGGATTCATTGACTAACGCAAGATTTTCATACGCCCAGTTCATATGTACCGACAGGACCCAGATCGGTGTTCCATCCGTATCGGCTGCATCTTCTTTATAGAGACGCACATAGACGGGAGAGCCATCTGCTGTAAGGATCCGGCCTTCTCCTTCGCCCTTGATCTGACGAAAGCGCGCATTGTCGAGGAATGCGGCATCGCTCTTATAGAAAAGATTCTTCAGCGACCCCTTTGTCTGCTCCATCAGGGACTCATAGCTGTGGTTCAGATTATGCAGCATCAAATCACTGACCGACAGGATCGACAATTCCGCATCATAGTACCCGGTAATGGTTCCGACGCCGCCATTATGATAGATCGTGTTCTGCATGGATCGAAGCGCATTTTCTCCAAGCTTTGCCGTATTGGAAGTATAGATTTCATCCGTATATTTACTATCGAATTTCATTTTCATCCTCGCACGTTTTCGATTCCGCTGTTTCCTTCCATTCCAGCGCTTCCGTTGTATCTCACAAGGCACACTGCAACATTTTATATTATATCCACCTCACACTGTCATTTCAAGTCCTGCCAGACGTTGGCTATGTAAAAACAGTTGTAAACAAAAAAGCGAGCGGCCTTTTCAGGTCACTCGCTATGGAATCTATTTAGTCGATTGTTGTTTCAACTGCACTTCTCGCAGAACTCCCAATCATTTCAACAATGCTTTCAAATCTTCTTCCGGCGTTGTAATCGGCGCGATGCCATAGTTTTCTACCAGAAAGTTAAGGATGTTCGGCGAAATGAATGCCGGCAGCGTGGGGCCAAGGCGGATATTCTTAATGCCCAGATACAGCAGCGTCAGCAGAATGCACACAGCCTTCTGCTCGTACCAGGAGAGCACCATGGACAGTGGCAGGTCATTCACACCGCAGCCGAAAGCATCCGCAAGGGCAACAGCGATCTGGATGGCGCTGTAAGCATCGTTGCACTGTCCGACATCCATCAGGCGGGGCAGACCGCCGATGGTGCCGAGGTCAAGGTCGTTGAAGCGGTATTTGCCGCAGGCAAGGGTCAGCACTACGGTGTCGGCAGGTGTCTGCTTTACAAACTCTGTGTAGTAGTTTCGGCCGGGGCGTGCGCCATCGCAGCCGGCAACCAGAAAGAAGTGCCGAATCGCGCCGGACTTGACCGCCTCGACGACCTGATCTGCCACGCCAAGTACCGTGCCATGGGCAAAGCCAGTCGTGACGGTGCTGCCGCCGTTGATGCCGGTGAAGGATCTATCCTCGGAATAACCGCCCAGCTCCAAAGCCTTTTCAATCACCGGGGTAAAGTCCTTGTCTGCTCCGATGTGCGTCATTTCGGGGTAAGATACCACCGACGTGGTGAACACCCGGTCGGCATAGCTTGCTTTGGGCGGCATCAGACAGTTGGTGGTGAACAGCACCGGTGCGGGAAGCTCCGCAAACTCCTTTTGCTGGTTCTGCCATGCCGTGCCGAAATTGCCCTTGAGGTGGGAATACTTTTTCAATTCAGGATAGCCGTGAGCAGGGAGCATTTCGCCATGGGTGTAGATGTTGATGCCTTTCCCCTCAGTCTGCTCCAGCAGCAGCTTCAGGTCGTGGAGGTCATGGCCGGAGACGACGATGAACGGTCCCTTTTCCACGGTCAGCGGAACGGTAACAGGCACGGGCGTTCCGTAGCTTTCGGTGTTGGCCTTATCCAGAAGCGCCATGCACTTGAGGTTTTTCTCGCCAACCTCCATCACGATAGGCAGCAATTCCTCCATGCCCCAGTCCTCGCCAATGGCGAAGAGCGCCTTGGCAAAGAAGCGGTTCACCTCGTCATCGGTATAACCCAAGACCAAGGCATGATGTGCATACGCTGCCATGCCGCGCACGCCAAACAGAATAAGAGACTTCAGGCTTCGGATATCCTCATCGGCGCTCCAAAGCAGATTCATATCATAGTCGCTGGTGCGTCCGCAGGGGGCAGCGCAGCCTGCGCAGTCGGGTGCCAGCCGCGCTTTTTCGGCGTGTACCCGGCCGATCAGTTCCCGAATCGTTTTTTCGTTGAAGTTCACATTGGTGACCGTGGTGAAAAGTCCCTCGATCATCAGATGCCAGACCTCCGGCGTTGCCTGCATACCGCCGTCCGTGGCTCTGGACAGTCCAACCAGAGCGCCAGTCAGTTCATCCTGAAGCTGTGCAACATCGGCAGTCTTGCCGCACACCCCCGCTTTTCCGGTGCAGCCGGAGCAGGCTGCCGTCTGCTCGCATTGAAAGCAAAACATTTTACGTTCCATCTTAAGGTTCTCTCTTTCGTTTAATCCAGAATTTTTCCGTCAATGGAGATGGTTACCACCTGCCACGGAATGAACTTTCCGCTGGTCTGCAGTGCCTTTTTTGCTGCCATTTCCAAGCCGCCGCAGCAGGGCACCTCCATGCGGAGGATGGTCACGCTCTGGATGTCGTTGCTGCGCAGGATCTCGGTGAGCTTTTCGCTGTAATCCACAGCATCCAGCTTCGGGCAGCCGATGAGAGTCACCTTGCCCCGCATAAATTCCTGATGGAAATTTGCGTAGGCGTATGCCGTGCAGTCCGCTGCGATCAGGAGCTTTGCGCCTGCAAAGTAGGGCGCATGGACAGGTGCCAGCTTGATCTGCACCGGCCAGTTGCGCAGGCGGGAGACCGGCTGCACGGGAGCAGAAGCTGCGCTTTCGGCAGCGGTCTCCGGCTGTTCCAGCATCCGCATCCGGGAGCCGGGGCAGCCGCCCTCGTGGAGGTGCTTCATCTTCTCCTGCAATTCCTTTTTCTTTTTGTTCTCCTGCACCGCTGCCTCATCGTAAGCGGGGGCTTCCCGCTCCTCAAAGGTGATAGCACCGGTAGGGCAGCCCGGCAGGCAGTCTCCAAAGCCATCGCAGAAATTTTCCCGCACCAGCTTTGCCTTGCCGTTGATAATATCAATGGCTCCCTCATGGCAGGCGGTTGCGCACAAGCCGCAGCCGTTGCATTTTTCTTCGTCAATATGGATGATCTTCCGAATCATATCTATACTCTCCTGTTGTGGGTGTTTTTTGCATTTGCAGGTTTATTATAGTATACTAAAGCCATCTTGTATGTTTGAATTCCAACAAGGAGAGCATTTATGCAAAAATATCTGCCTGTTCTGCGGAGCTGCCCCTTCTTTACCGGGCTTACCGACGATGAGATTTTGTCCATCCTGCACTGTGTCAGTGCAGCGAAAATCACCCGTCCCCGGGGCGCCTATATCTTCCGTGCCGGAGATTCCACGGAGGTCATGGGGCTTATGTTGTCCGGTTCCACCCTTGTGATCCAGGAGGATCTTTGGGGACACCGCAACATCCTGTCCAAGTGCAACACCGGGGACTTTTTCGGCGAGCCTTACGCCGCTACCCCCGGTGCCATCCTGAACATCAGCGTGGTGGCAGAGGAGGATTGCGAGATCCTGCTGCTGAACGTCAAGCGGCTGCTCACCTCCTGCCCCACCGCCTGCGACCATCACCAGAAACTCATCCGCAATCTGGTCAGCGTTCTGGCAAACAAAATATTGCTCTTCAACGAGAAGATCACCCATATCAGCAAGCGCACCACCCGGGAAAAGCTGCTGTCCTACCTGTCCGCCGAGTCCATCCGGCAGTCGTCCCTCTCCTTTGACATTCCCTTTGACCGTCAGCAGCTGGCGGATTTTCTCTGCGTGGAGCGTGCCGCCATGTCGGTGGAGCTTTCCAAGCTGCAAAAGGAAGGGCTGCTGGTCACCAAACGGAATCATTTTGAGCTGTTGACCCGTTGACCGCTCCATGCGCCGCCCGCAGACGGTTTCGCCGGGCAGTTCTCTCCCCCCCCCGCCAAGATGCGCTGGCATAAAAAGAGCGGACAACCGTTTTGGGGTTGTCCGCAGAAGGATGTATTGTTTTCGTCACTCGATAAATGGGAACTTGTCGGGGCGAGGCCCCTCCATCTTGCTGCGCAAGACCGTTCTGTCGCTTAAAAGCCCCACTGGGGCTTTCATTGTTCCGCTTCGCTCCACAAACGCGAAGTTGTCAATTCCTCTTTGCCTCAGCGTAACGTTCCTTTCCCCACCAATTCGGCATAAGTTCTTTTAATGTTACAGTTTCTCGTTTTTCATAATCAACCATGATTTCCATATCTTCGTTTGCTTCATTTAATTGATAAAAGAATTCCTGACAAGCACCACATGGCATGCCGCTCCCGCCTCCGTTTGGCGCGCTGTCGCGGAATGCTATAAATCTTTTTATTTTTGTCTGACCACTGTTAGCATACATATTCAGTGCAGCAAGTCTATCGGCACAAATATTCATCACTCCGCTGCAACTTTCAATGCAGAATCCCGTATAGATATCTCCGTTTTCAGCTTCTATTGTACAAACTACATTGTGCGCATATATAAAGGGAGATACTTCCTCTGGATGATATTGCTCTTTCGCTTTTTCATACATTCTTTCCCAAATATCCATTTGATTTTCCTCCACAACTTCCGAGTTATCCCCCTCAGTATACCACGCTTTTTCCCTGCGGAAAAGATACCGCGCACAAAAGGCTTCTCCGGCAACTATCCGCGCCCCGGCTCATACAATCTAACAACTATGTACCGGGAGGGATATCGTGTGCTGCTGACCTTACTGCAATTTTTCGCCACAAAATTTCTGTTTCTGGCGCTTCATCTGGAAAGTGGCTGCTTTTCGCGTCCGCTCACAGCCCGGGAGGAAGCCGCCGCTTTCAGCGCCCTGCGCGCCGGGGATGCCGCCGCCCGGGAAAAGCTGATCCGCCACAATCTGCGGCTGGTGGCGCACATCGTAAAAAAATATTACGCCCTGCCGGGCGATCAGGAGGATCTTGTTTCCATCGGCACCATTGGGCTGATGAAAGCGGTAGATGCCTTTGATGCCACACGCAAGGCGCGGTTTTCCACCTATGCAAGCCGCTGCATTGAAAATGCTATCCTTTCCCCAGCGCACTTTGGGATGGAAAAGAGAATCCACCTCTTTCGCGCAATGACGCATCTACGTCAAAATGGATTTTTTGGAGCCGAGAGAGCGGTTCCTTTTTTCTGCTTCAGAGGGTGTCATGTGAGGGTTGTGGTCTAACCCCTCTATACATCTTACAGGTAAGTTTGGCAGGCCCCCGCACCACCGTAGAGGCGCAGGCGTTCTTCCGTATGTACCACTCTTACGCCGACATCCCGAACCCATGGGACCGTCTGCGCTGGTGCCGCTATGGTCTTGACCTGCTGCAAAAAGAGGTTGCTGCCATGGTGGGCATGGAGGAATGGCTCTATCGGGATCTGGAAAGCGGCGCATTTCACCGCAGCTTCACGCCCGAACTTGCGGACAAGCTCGCTGCCCTTTACGGCATCCCGGTAGAGGACATTCTGGACGACTACACCCTGTTTCTGCACCGGGGCGGCGGTGACTTCCTCCGCAGATACCGGGAGTCAAAAGGCTGGAGCCGTCAGCAGCTTGCCGACCATGCAAAGGTCAGCCGGACAAGCATCCGCTGCTGGGAAAGTGGACAAAAGACCATCAGTCAGAAGTGCTTTTGCCATTTGGTGGAAAACCTTGGTTCCGATTTTCCATCTATGCTTCGTATGTGAGGTATGGTAATTTTTCTCTGGTCAAACGAAAAAGCTCGTCTGCAAGCCACGATATGTGGCAGCGCAGACGGGCTTTCGTTATGGAATCATCCTGTTTTAATTATTCTGCTATTCGCTCTATCTTACATGGCGTTCCGTAAAACACGCAGTCGTTCTTCAAACGTTGCTTTCCATGCCGGATGCTCGGAGAATACGGTGTGCTCCACCTGACGGGCTTGGTTCAGTCCGATGTTTCGCACCGCTTCCACTGCAGCATCTTTTTGGCTCAGATGGCGTTTTCCCACGGTCAGACAGTTTGCGCCTTCTGGCGTGTCGTACTGCTGAAACGCCCGGTTGAAGTCCATCAGGTCATGCAGACGGATAGGCTGATTGGTTTCGTTGTCTACCAGCAGACCCCAATTTTCCCAATGACGGTCGGTATTGCCCACCAGATAATCCAGAATGTTCATCATATAGTAGCTGGGAGCATCCAACTCTAAGATCTTATCCAGCGTGTTCCAATCATGGTTCGTGCAGTAGACGTCATAGGCTGCATAGGTCACAAGACTGTATCGCTGAGATGTCATGATTTTGCTGATAGAAACCGGCTCATTTTCAAACATCCCCTGCTCATACAGTACCTGATGGCATTCAAAGCACCGGCAGATTTTGCTTGCCAGCACTTCACGTTCCACCGCTTCCCTGCCACCATCCTTGTAAAGATAGAAGCCATCCTCTTTTCGCACCCACGCCTTGGGGTACAAGCCGCCCGTAGACAGGTCATTTGCCAGAAGATGGGCGTTTGTCACCGTCATTTGGTGCCCCCGCAGCGCAATATCCACAAGCGCATTGCTTAAGGAGTGTGCAAAAAGGTTGATATCCTCGAATCGAATCTTCTCGTTTTCTTCTTTCACCCAGAACACATCCAGAAGGGATAAACAATGATACGAAAGCGCAATCTGGGCGCGATCTCGGTCTGTCACACTCTGCGATGCGCCAATGCTGTTCAGAATTTCCTTTGCATAGGTGCGGTCAGGTGGTATCATCCGAGAAGCACACCAAGAATAAAAGCTCATCGCATTTTTGATTCGCTTATCGAAATCATTCGATTCTTCCAGCATCAAATCATACGGCATAAAATCTTTGAGGTAAATTTTGCATTCACCCACCGTGCTGATTTGTGCCACGCAGTTCTCTCGATGCATGATTTCATAGACCATCTTACTCACCCACTCCCTACCTCTTGCATTCTGTAGATATGTTTATACTACCCTCTTTTTTCATTTAATACAAGCGCTTTTACTTTTCAAAAAGCTTTTTCTGCTGCTCCATCAGGACGGTTTCGATACGCTCTTTCAGCAAAAAGTGGAATTGTTTCGGGTAATAGCACAGATATTTGTCGAGGATCGTATCAATACTTGCTCTATCAATATTCACCTCAAGCTGCTTCCCGTAAAGAGCTTGTGCCGTATGCACTGTCTGCGTAAATCGAGATTTGAACGGAAGGCACTGTGCCTTTGTCAGATATGCACGGCTTTCAATTTCAGGGCTGTACAAAGCAAAATCCAGTAAGAATGAATCTCCGCAGTCAAAAATCGGGCAGGGCTTATAACCAAATTTATCCCGGATCAGCGCAATGTTGTTCAGATGTCTGTCCTGATTCAAAAAAAGTGCATCGATCTCAAACAATGTCGTAAGATACTCGCCCATATTTTGCATTCCGGTCGCCTCTCCCATTGCATCCACGAGAAGCCGGATTCTCTCTTTTAGGCTTGTCCTGCGGTTAAATTCTTCCAGATAGCCTGTTCCCAGACTGTTCTTCAGGATCGTATTTGCAGTAATAAGGCTCTCATCTTCCCTTTTGAAATTCTCACTCACCGAGACCACTCGTTTCAAACCATGAACCTCGGCCGTACCGACCCAGTAATTTGCCACGGAGATTCCCGGCAGCCGAGCCGCATTTGTGAAATTGCGCAGAACTTCACTGGAAACGGCTTCAGCCAGCGCCTCAAAACAGCCACCGTCTGCCTTATACCAGAGATTTTTCTCCGTATCGAACCATTTTTCCTGATTTCCGCGCGAAGTCGTCACCACAACCCTGTCGTTGGTATGCAGCGTCAAATAATTTCCAGCCATTTGTGATCCTCCGCCATTCTTCCCTGCGTCTTTTCAACAAGCAGAACCGGGTCATATTCCGGAACGCCAACAGCATCCAGATAGTAATCCAAGCCCTTTCGTGTTTTCGGAATGCATCGGTCTGCCAGAAAGGCCAGGAAGTCTTCCCATGAGGGCGTTTCGTTCACACCAAACGCAGTATCCAGTATTTCGTCAACTTTGTTTTCGATGCAGATCTGCTCCGCTGTAAAATCTGCCAAAATCACGGTACACAACGTATCTCCGTCATAATACCGATATTCTTTCAGCTGATGTCCTTTCTGTTCTGCATTTCTGCGGAACAGTTCCGAGTCTGTTGATGCAAGCGGTCGGACGGTGATTTTTTCACCGTCAAAAGAAAGTTCTACCCGGTCCTCTTTTGAAAGTCCCATCGCATGAAGCCACACTGCCGGGAGATTGACCGAATACTTTTCTGCATTCTTGCCCGCTGTTCCCCCTGCTTTTCTTCTCATAATTTTCACGCTGCGACGATTCATGCACTTCACCTTCCCTTACAAAAAGAATACCATATTGGCCGCCAACAATCAACGATTTTTTTGTCAGCAAAATTCCAAAAACTTATGTAACACAAAAAGCCCCACGCTCAACACTGCCTCTGAATCTGACCGTCTCTGGTCAGAGCAGAAAAGCATATGTTGAGCGTGGGGCTTTGTTTATCGGCTCGGCTGCCAGCCGGGCTTTTGGTGTTCTTTGGGTTTGTAGGTTCCTTTGGTAGTATCGATCACCGCCTGCAGCAATTCGAGCTTCTGCCATGTGGGGCAGTTCAGACGGTCGATTTTTTCGATCACATAGTTGGCGTGGGCGGTTGCGACCCGTTTCCCGAGTTCGTCCCATCCCTCTTTCGTTTTGGGGTAATGTACCACCACTTCAATGGGGGCACTCTTTCGCATGGCTCACTCACCTCCGATTACATCGCTATCACCTCATTTTTACGGGTTACTGGTTGTCCGCTATTCGCTGCGGCTCCCGGCGAGAACGTTCAACGCTAGGCTGACCAGCAAAGCCATATCAATGCGGAGCATTTCAGCCCTGCTGGCATAGCCCATAAAGCGTTCGATGCGGGATTTATCGATCGTGAAGATCTGCTCCAGAAGAATCATGGACGGTTCTTCAAAGGCCGGGTTGGAATCCACCAGCACATGGGTGGGCTGTTTTTTCTTCTTTTCCGTCCGGGTGGTAACAGTTGCAACGATCAATGTAGGCGAATGACGGTTTCCAATGTTGTTCTGCAGAACTACCACAGGGCGTTTCCCGCCCTGTTCCGAGCCGGTATGCGGCTCCATGTCTGCATAGTAGATGTCCCCTCTGAGATATCTCCAATTGTTCGATAACATAAAAATCGACCTCCTTTTTATGTAAGAAACAGCCGCCGCAGACGGATACCACGACGGCTGTTGTTCAGGAGGTAAAACGAAACTGTCAGTTTTTCAGCGGCAGACCCATCTCACGGCTGGCACCGTTACTCCTTTTCGCTGATATATAAAAACGCCGTCCGTGGTTCCCCTCGAACGGCGTTTGGAAAAGGTTTTGTATGGTTTCTCTTAATTTGCCCCCGGCACCCCTGAGAAAGGGAAACATTCAGGCGTTGGATTTGCACCACTCCATTGGCCTCTCGGCCACCCCGTCTTCTTTATGACCGGGCCGCGAATTACGGAAGTATCATTATCTGAAAGTACCTGAAGCTGCATATTCAATTTTCAAGGTCCGCCCGGCTGCGGCTCCTGCTCCCTTTCGGAGCTGGGCCGCTGCCGTGACAATAGTGTATCGTACTTTCGAGCAAAAGTTTATGGACTCGTAGTCCAAGTCACCCCCCTCTTAGTCCATATATTGTATACAACAGTCCCAAAAAGCAAAAAAATCCCGCCTGAAAAGCAAAACCTTCGCTTTGCCCTCAGACGGGATGTCTTTCTATGCGACTTCTATAAATTCAAAAAACCATTGTCCAGAAGCTGCTCTCCGAAGTTATGAACCTCCACTTCCATGCCTGGGATAACATTTTTAGTACAATAAAAAAACAAAAAGTCCCGCCTGAAAGTAAAGCTTTCACTTTCAAGCGGGATGTCTTTCAATATGACTGCTATGATAGCATGAATCCTGTGCTCTTACCAGAAAAACAAGGAACCACCATCTTGTTCCAACTGCACGTCTCCATTCAGCAAAGCGGAGAGCTGCTTTTATACCGTTATCCGCTATTTGCTCTTATTTTATCTGCGGTGCATCCTTTTGCTGCCGGGTGGATCTCAGATATTCCAGCAGCGTCTGGCTCACCACAGAGCTTGCCGTCTTGGAAAGCGCCAGCCCCACTTCCTGTTCCAGCTCCCGGATAGCATTGGTCAGGCTGGGCTGAGAAATATAGAACTGCTGCACTGCATGGCTGATGGTGCCGGTGCCGGAACAGCCGTGACATAGCGGAGTTGTTGAAGGGTCACGGCAGTTTCCTTTCGGCGTGTTTTTTCTATCCTACCGCAGAGCCGCCAAAAACGCAACGTATTTTCTTCTTTGAAATACCAAACGAACATTGCCGGTATATCCAAGATACGTTTTACCCGCCCTGCAATTTCCCTTATAATAGCACCGCAGTCTTGAAACGGCTGCAACATTCCCATATCACAAAGGAGGCTTTCCGGTATGGGACAACGGCAAAGTGAGATCATCAAAAATCACATGGAAGTCTACTGGCACGACTATGCGTCGGCCAGCAAGGGCGTTCCCATTACCGAGGCGGGGCTTGTGGAAAAAGCCTCCGTCATTGGACGCACCGGGCTGATGCTGCTGGAATGCGGCACCGGCGCATGGCGTGTCCGAAGCTCCATGAACACCCTTTCGCGGGAGCTGGGAGTCACAACAACAGCGGACATCGGCCTGTTGTCCATTGAGTTCACCTGCTTTGACGGTGACCAGTGTTATACCCAGTCACTCTGTCTGACAAATACGGGCGTGAATACCTCCCGGCTGAACCGACTGGAGCATTTCGTCAACGACTTCGACCGGGAAGGAAAATTTATGACCGGCGAAGAACTGCACAGCCACCTCGATGAGATCGAGCGCCTCCACGGCTTGTATTCGCCCATCGCGCTGGGCTTTGCAGCTGCACTGGCCTGCGGCTGCTTCACCTTTCTGCTTGGCGGCGGCATTGTGGAAATGCTGTGTGCCTTCTGCGGTGCAGGTATCGGCAACTTTGTACGGTGCAAGCTGACAAAGCACCATTTCACCCTGTTTCTGGGCATTACGGCGTCGGTCTGTTCAGCAAGCCTCGTGTATGCCATCCTGCTGAAGCTGGCAGAGGTGCTGTTTGCCGTATCGGCGCAGCACGAGGCGGGGTATATCTGCTCCATGCTCTTCATCATTCCGGGCTTTCCGTTCATTACCAGCGGCATCGACCTTGCCAAGCTGGATATGCGCTCCGGGCTGGAACGTCTGGCCTACGCCATCCTCATCATTCTGGTGGCAACCATGACGGCTTGGATCATGGCACTGCTGCTGCATTTGCAGCCGGTGCAGTTCCCTGCCCTGAGCCTGACACTCCCGGAAGAGATCGTGTTCCGGCTGCTGGCAAGTTTTGGCGGTGTGTTCGGCTTTTCGCTCATGTTCAACAGTCCCCGGAACCTGGCAGTCTGCGCCGCCCTTATCGGTGCGGTAACGAACACGTTCCGGCTGGAGCTGGTGAGCCTTGCGGGCTTTCCGCCCGCTATTGCAGCGTTTCTGGGCGCACTGCTGTCCGGATTGCTGGCCTCCTGCCTGAAGAGCGCCGTTGGTTATCCCCGCATCTCCGTCACCGTGCCGTCCATCGTTATCATGGTACCGGGACTGTATTTCTACCGTGCCATCTATAATCTGGGCATCCTGTCTCTGATGGACTCTGCCATATGGTTTGCAAATGCCATTCTCATCATCGTGGCACTGCCGTTAGGGCTGATCTTCGCCCGTATTGTCACTGACAAGACTTTCCGTTATTGCACCTGATGTGCAGCATTTCCATTCTCCCATATAAGGCAAAACGCAGCGAATCTTTTAACGGTTCGCTGCGTTTTGTTTTGCTGTGATGCACTTATAAAGGGAGTTCGTTTACAGGGCGTTTACTCGCCGTAAACGATCTTGGTAGCAGTTTCCACATGGCGTTCCAGCCGGTCGGCAAAGTGTTCCAGCGGTAGAAAAACGCCAAGTTCATCGTAGCGTGTTCCGCTGTCCTTGAGCGTATCCTGTCCATAGTAGACCACGGAACGGGGCAGTGCGTGCTGCAGCTTCATCTGGATATCCCAGACGGTGGAGTAGGCCTCCGCTTCCGTTACCTTCTGCTTCACGGTGTCCGGCAGTTCGTAGATCAGCAGCAGCCCCAAATGCTGGTTGTAGTGGTACTCCACCACATCCATCGAGCCTTCGTCGTAGCCGTGATACTTGCAGTAGCCGCTGGCAAGGTACATTTTTACCTTTTCCTGCTTCTGGAACACCCGGATGAACCGGTCGTATACTTTGCTGCTCACGGCAAATTTGTTGTTCGGCAAAAGAACGCCGGCATCATCCGTCAGGATCACCGGGTTCGGCTGACCATCGGCGTTGAATTTGAACGGGATCAGGGCAGCGTTCCGTAGCAGGTCAAACATACTGTGCTGGCAGATCGCCATCAGAAAGGCAGACAGATCCTTGTTCTCGTAGGCATTGAACAGCGCTGCGGCAAACTGCTGTGCACTCACGGCCGGCGCATCCAGTACGTCTGCCATGTCCAGCGAGTCGTTGAAGGTATCCATCAGGCGTCGGCAGGCTTCTGGATTTTTCAGGATCTCCCCGAACAGTGCCTCTGCCTTTTCTTCCCTTGAAAATATCGTTGCCATCAAAAAGACCCTCTTTCTGTTTATTTCCAACTACTATTATAGATTCATAATGCCCCGCTGTGAAATACTGCTTTCATATTGCGGCTATATGCAGAACACTTTTTACACATTTTCCAAGTGACCGTATAACGGACACTGCAATCATGAAATTGCACGAGGGAAATCGAAAAGTATATAAGTTGGTTTGAACGGAGGCAGTTCCTATGTCTGAGGTCAAAAAGGTCGTGCTGGCATATTCCGGCGGTCTGGACACATCGATTATCATCCCGTGGCTGAAAGAGCACTACAACAACTGCGAGGTCATTGCCGTGTGCGGCAACGTGGGGCAGAAGGGTGAGCTGGAAGGCTTGGAAGAGCGTGCCAAGGCAAGCGGCGCATCCAAGCTGTACATCGAAGACCTGACCGATGAATTTGTGGAGGATTACGTCATTCCCACCATGCAGGCCGGGGCAGATTACGAGGGTTATCTGCTGGGCACCAGCTTTGCCCGCCCCATTTTGGCAAAACGCGTGGTGGAGATTGCCCGCGCCGAGGGTGCGGATGCGGTCTGCCACGGCAGCACCGGCAAAGGCAACGATCAGGTGCGCTTTGAGCTGGCCATCATGCACTTTGCACCCAACCTGAAGATCATCACCCCGTGGCGCGAGTGGGACATCCAGAGCCGCGATGAGGAGATCGACTATGCCGAGGCTCATCACATCCCGCTGAAGATCAGCCGCGAGACCAACTACTCCAAGGACAAGAACCTGTGGCACCTGAGCCACGAGGGTCTTGATCTGGAAGACCCAGGCAACGAGCCTCAGTACGATAAGGCCGGCTTCCTCGAATTGGGTGTCAGTCCCAAGACCGCACCGGACAAGTCCGAGTTCGTGGAGCTGGAATTTGAAAAGGGCGCTCCTGTGGCTCTGAACGGCGAGAAGCTGAAGCCCGCTGCCATCATCGCAAAGCTGAATGAGATCGGCGGACGCAACGGCATCGGCCTGTACGATGTAGTGGAGAACCGTCTTGTGGGCATGAAGAGCCGCGGCGTCTATGAGACCCCCGGCGGCACCATCCTGTACAAAGCCCACGAAGTGCTGGAAACTCTGACGCTGGACAAGCTCACCGCCCACAAGAAGCGTGAGCTGGCCATCACCTTTGGCGAACTGGTGTATGATGGCCAGTGGTTCAGCCCGCTGCGCAAAGCTCTGAGTGCCTTTGTCACCTCCACACAGGAGCATGTCACCGGCAAGGTGCGTCTGGAACTGTACAAGGGCAACCTCATCAATGCAGGGGTCTGGTCGCCGTTCTCTCTGTATCGTGAAGACATCGCCACCTTTGCCGCAGGCGGCGACTACAAGCAGAGCGATGCCACCGGCTTCATCAGCATCTATGGTCTGCCCACCAAGGTGCAGGCCATCGTAAACAGCGAAAAAGAAGGGCAATGAAGTAGTTTATAGCAGTTCCTTTTTGAGAATCTGCCTGACATGGAGATCCTGACCCACCCGGAGCGTCTCGACCAGATGCTGCCTTGGGGAAAGATCATTCAGGAAAACTTTGCATGACAAAATGAGGCACCCGATTCTGAGTCGGATGCCTCTTATCTTTCTGTGAATACACTTTCACTGGGCGGTCACTTTCTTGTATGGTGACCATGAACTCTGCACGATGTCAATTCCTAGACAACTTTTTTTCAAATACAGATCTTCAATGATGGTGGTTTCATCGTATGCAGCAACTGTGCAGGTGATCCCTGTTCTGCTACTACTCCATCTTTGAGCACCACAATCTTATCTGCACTGGAAACAGTGCGCATCCGGTGGGCGATGATGAGGACGGTTTTATTTTTTTATCAGCCGGGATAAATAGGCTTGTCGGTTTCATAAGGCGCAACCGACATCTCGTAATCGTGCCATTTGTCGCAGCCGCTTTTCGCACGAACAAACGCCTTGTACATCAGCTTCCTCCAGAACGGCTTGTTGCAGTCCACAAATTTCAGCTTGCGGAAAGTTGGAAGAATCAGTTTTTCCTCCATCTCTTCAATTTCACGGAATGTGGTCACATCCCGGCACACATCGTAATAGCACATAATGGCGATGCAGTCGTAGGTGCCGCCTACGCCGTTGTGAAAATTCTTTTTACCGCCGAGGTCGGTGCGCCAGTCGGAGAGAAAGACCGCGTACTGCCGCTGCACCTTTTCCCATACTGTCTCCCACTCTGCTTCCGGATAGTGCAGGGCGATTTTCGCCAGAATTTCCTTTTTGCAGGGTTTGGAATATAGCACATGGCAGTTGCGGTCGAATAGAAGCTCGTTGTCCTTCATCTGATTGCCTCCCTCCTTGTTCTTTCTTGCGTGCATGAGACCATCTCAGATTTAACCCGCTTTTCGACAGACAAACCATGCCATACTTTTCAGATTTCCCATATCCACATCCGCATACATTCCTTCCAGCCGCGCCTTCAGGCTGGAAACCGTCTCGTAGGGCGGCGTGAAGAACCTGGTCCTTTCATAAGGACGAACCAATCCGTCCGCTTATGCTCATGGCCTTCCCTCCGTGTTTCAATCATCACGCGCCCGGTTCCGGTCTCATCTCTTCAAAAAATCCACGATCTTTGCGAAGTCCTCTTTTGCCTCCTTGAAGATCGGCAGCATACAGTAGCAATGCACCATCTTCGGGCGGGCGGACACTGTATAGGGAACCTTTGCCCGTTTGCAGGCCTCCTTAAAGTCCGGCAGCGCACCGTATAGCACCTCATCCGCAGAATAGAAGAAGTGAATATCGCCAACGCCGGTAAAATTCCCCCGGGAGCCGGAGAGCATATAGTCCGGCACATTCTTACAGCCATGCCGCATAAACTTCTCCACCGTCACCATAAAGGCATAATCGATGGAAACGTCTCTTTCATTCAATGCCTTCATCCGCGTTTTTTCGCCATCGTTCCATGGCACTTCGCCGGGTGATACGGCAACGATATGCCGTGGCTGTGGCAACGGCTCCGGCTGCGCATTATTGTGCGCTGCAATCCCCAGAGCCAGTGCGCCGCCGGAGGAAAAGCCGCAGGTGCTGACATTCCCGCCGCCGTAGATTCCGATCATTCTGCGGTAGCATTCATAGACCATTTCGTAGGTTTCGGTGATACAATGCTCCATGCAGAGCGGGTAGAATGGAAACCACACATCGCAGTCGGTTTCACGGCACAGCTTACGCATGACTGGCAGATTGCCCTTGTCCGGGCCGATCACCATACCGCCGCCAAAGAAATAGAGGATGGCGCACTTTGACGGATTCGGATTTTCACGTACGATCAGGCATGGAAAGCCGTTGACTGTAATCGTCTCATAATATGCCTTGTGGTCGGTCGGCGTAAAAACGCCGCGATGTCGGTTCTGCTTTTCAATTTCCATTCGCAGTTCGTTCTCTGGCAGTGTGAAAGACTTTTTCACTCCGGAGAGTCTATACACTGCCCGCAGGATGGATGCAAAAATGCTCATGGCTTTTTTCTCCTCTCATTTCCGCGCTGTAACGCACAGCCATCCCTTTTTATTTTTGTAGCTCTGGATCTTACAAAATCCTGCTTTTTCCAGATACTCTTTCAGTGCAGTATCTGTATAGATGGTCATGCCATCGATGATCTGCGTCCATTTGTCGTCTTTTGTCGTTTCGCCGTTTGCTTCGTTACAGATGAAAAAGATTCCGCCGGGCTTCAGTACTCGATAAACCTCTCTGAAATTCTGTGCAAGCTCCGGCCAGAAATAGACCGTTTCAAAGGCGGTCACCGCATCAAACTGCTCCGCTTCAAACGGCAGCTCTGCCACACTTGCCTGTTGCACGGTACACCGTCCCGCCGCAATGGCTCTGGCATTGACTTTTCGCGCTTTTTCCACGCTGACGGCTGAGTAGTCGATGCCCTGCACCTTGCCTTTGGGACACAGTTTCAACAGCGTTTTAATGTTCGCCCCACCGCCGCAGCCGCAGTCCAGCACCATGGCATCCGGGGCAGGCTGCAAAAAATGCAATCCCCACGCTGCCATTGCACTGTGTCCAAAGTTCATCATGGCAACCATGATCTTCCCGCTAAAGCCTACGGGCTTGCGGGTGTTTTCAAAGAAGGACATATCACACCTCCGATTTCACACATTCCGTATAGGTCAGCGGAAAAGAGGCCTTTAGAACAACACTTTTTCGCACTGTCCAATCATTCTGTTGCAGAAATTTTAGGTATTCTTCACTCGTCCACTTGCTGTGGAGAGGAAAGCCTGCCAGATTCATGAAAAAGGCTTTGATCTTACCGAGAAATGAGTTTTCTGCGTGCGTAAAGGTAGGCGCAATCAGCACACCGTCATCCTTCAGCACCCGTTTGATCTCTCGCAGTGATTTTTCTGGCTGAGGCACAATGTGCAGTGCGTTTGATACGATTACCACATCGAATGATTTGCTCGCGTATGGCAGAGAAAACATATCCTGCACGGAAAAACGCAGCTTCGCAGAGTAATTCCCCCGTTTGGCCTCTGTAATCATTTCCGGAGAGGCATCCGTCGCCTCGATGTGTGCCGCTGCTTTTACGATGTGCCTGGCGATCAGTCCCGTTCCGGTAGCCACCTCCAGCACTGTTTTGTCTTTCACGACCGGACGGATCAGCTCATACATTTTCTCGTATACTGCCCTGTCTTTTCGCATAAAGCAGTCATACAGACCTGCATTTCTGTCCCAGAAATTCTTGTGTTCTCGCATTGCTGTCTCTCCTTTTATAGTTAGTTTTATCTAACCAGCACGCGCACATTTACAAGTTAGGCTCTGCTAATTTCATGCATTTAGGAAAAGCCGCATTTCTGCGGCCTTTCGGCTTATACAAATAGCTTGCTGCAAGCATCACACATCTGCGCTTTCAGCCACTGAGGATAACACCTCTCGATCTACTCCTTATGGAAACAGCCAAAATCTATTTTCACACCATTGCGGTGATTTTTGCCTTCTTATCCATATTATATCGTGCTCACTTTTTTTTTGCAATGGTATAGTATAGTAAGTTTAACAAGAATCCTCCGATTTCGCGTCGGCCTCATAGGCGCACTTTAGTTGTCCTTGCAGGACTACCTACGGTTCGTTTTGATTTTTCAGTGTTCTATACAGCCGAATTTGGGCAAAAAATACCCCGTTAGTTTCCCAACGAGACATCGAAGATGATTCTATTCTGTTTTCTGTATACCATTTGTTGAAATTTGCGCGAGGTTCGGCAGGTAAAACAGCTTATTTCCAGAAAAATCAGTCAACGGCAGAGGCTGCGCAAAGTTTTGCCGCAGCAATTCGGCAAATTCTTTGACGCTGACAGTCGAGTACTTGTGCTCCATCCGATTGAGTTCAAACAAATGCTTATCTGAAAGCATTTTAGCAAACTGTGCCCCATCCATTCTGTCCACCTCGTAGTTGATACTTATTGATACTATATAGTATCAATATATCGATTCTTTATAAAAAAGTCAACCGAAACAGGCCGAACCAACTTTTTTCCATACTCTCCGTCAAAATTCCCGCGGCACAGCCACGAATCACATCTCCATCGGCTTATTCCCCACTTCGTCCAGATACGCATTCAAAAATTCCGCTGCAAGGCTGTTGGGACGGATGTTTTCTCTGGCTTCCTGTGGGGTGAACCACTTGCAGCGGTCCACTTCGTGGTTGATATGCAGCGCCTTTGCGGTTCTGACGAAAGCCGTAAAGTTGCACATCAGCGTGTTGGACGGCTCAAAAAACTTGGTACGGTTGAACCGGAGGTGCTCTACTTCCAACCCGGTTTCTTCCCGGACTTCCCGCACCACGGCGTGTTCTTCTGCCTCACCGCGGTTCACATATCCAGCCACCAGAATATAAGAGGGCTTGCCGTACTGCTGGATGAGCAGAATTTTCCCGGTTTCCTCATCCACAACAATCATGCTGACTGCCACATTGTACATCGGGAACCGGTATTGCTGGCATTTCGGGCAATAAGGCACAATGCCCTCTTCTTCCAGTTCTTTTTCAATCAATGCCGTACCGCATTCAAAGCAATGCTTCTGAATCATTTTTACACTCCAAACACTGTTTTTGTCAGCCGGATACCTGCTGCCGTCTTCATCGTATGTTCCATAAAGGTTCGGATTGCCTGCTGGTCGTACCCGCTTTCGGACGCATTGACGATATAATCTGCCTCAATCAGAATCTGATAGTCAATGCCGTCGATCTGCGCCGGACTATGGTGGTGCCCTACCAGATAGGCCACCCGGTCGATCTGTGCAGCCGTCATACCGGTATCCGCCAGAAACTCCCGCACCAGCGGGTCGCCTTCCTGTTCCTGATAGCTGCCGTTGGTGTTTCCGTATTTCTTGCGGCAGAGCGGACAGGCAATGTCGTGAGTGATTGCCGCCACTTCCAGAATAAACTGAGTCTCCGCGTCCAGCCCTTCCAGCTCCCCGATGGTTTTGGCATAGGTCCACACGCAGCTCAGGTGCGTGATGTCATGGATATTCCCTTCGGAAAAGGCGATCATCTTTTCCATGATCTGTGCAATGGTCATCATTTGTTTCACTCCCGTTTTTAATACTTAAATGTTCACCTTGATAAACGCGAAGTTACAGAACCATTTCTCGTAACCAAAATGTGTATGTGATATTTTCGTATATTCCATCTACGTTTTTTCGGTAAAACACCTGATTCGTAGAGGGTGAATCCAAGGAACCCAAGAATTGCTGGTAGCTGCCAACCTTGATATAATCAAACACATTCATCCAATTTTCCGGCTCAATATCACGTCCAGAGTACAAACAAACCCTCTTTCCCATTTTTGAAGCCTGCTTTGCAAATATTGCTAGCTCTCTGCGACTTTGTGGTGTGTTTTCGCCTTCTCCCAAAAAGCAAACACACGTTGCCTGATAAAAATACAGCTCCAGCAGTTTTTCAAAGAAGTCAATAAGTGGTTCTCCATAATTTGCTTTTCTTAAATCTGGATAGTGACAATTCTGACAGACTTGCTGACATCCTGAAATGTAAATGCAAAGGCTTTGCTCATTAGGAACTTCATATGGACTCAAATCTACTTCTGTGTAATAGATTGATGCCATGGTGCTCCTCCAAATTCCGAGTTGTCGGTTTCAGTATACCATGCCTTCTCCCCACAGAAAAGCATGGCGAAAAACAAAAATGTCCCCGGAGGGCTTGTGCGTATGTTTTTCCAGCGTTTCCAATCTGAATTTCTCAGAACAGAATATCCTCCGGCTTGAACTTATCTTTTTCGGTAATGGGGCGGATCACCTTGCAGGGCACCCCTGCAGCGATGACGCCGGCGGGAATGTCATGAGTGACGACGCTTCCCGCCCCAATAACCGAGCCTGCCCCGATGGTAACGCCGCCGCAGACGGTGGAATTTGCACCGATCCAGACGTTTTCCTCCAGCGTAATGGGTGCCGAGGTGCCAATGCCGTGGCTGCGCTGCTCCGGGTCGATGGCATGACCGGAGCAGGCAAGGCATACGCCGGGGGCAATAAAGGCACCTGCTCCGATGTTTACCGGAGAGGTATCCAGAATGACGCAGTTATAATTGATGACCGCCAAGCCGTGGGTATGGATATTGAAGCCATAGTCACAGTGGAAATCTGGCTCAATGCCGGTCATGGGAGAGCAGGTGCCCAGCAGGGTCTGCAGGATACTGCGCCGCTTTTCCTGTTCGTTAGGAGCGGTGCGGTTGTACTCCCAGCACAGTTGCTTTGCACGGTTCTGTTCCTCCGTGGGGGTGTTTTCATAGCCGCTGACGTAGGCGGCAGGGCGTTTCATAATATCCAGAGCGTTCATCGTGTTTGTCCTTTCCATACAGTGTATTTTCAAGAATTATGCCACATTCTCTGTCGATGTGTGATAGGCTGCTTTTCCTCATTTGTTTGTCCGCTTGATCTTCTCCATCGCTTTGCCCTTAGCCAGCTCATCCACCAGCTTGTCCAAATAGCGGATCTCCTTCATCAGCGGCTCTTCGATGCTCTCCAGCTTTACGCCGCAGATGCTGCCCTTTATGAGCACCCGGTCCGGATTGAGCTGCGGAGCATCTCGAAAGAAATCTCCATACAGCGTTCCATTCTGCACCGCAGCCTCAATTTGCGGGGCGCTGTAACCCGTCAGCCACCCAATAATTTCATCTACTTCTGCCTGCGTCCGCCCCTTGCGGACTGCCTTTGCCACCAGCATAGGATATATTTTTGCAAATGGCATGGAGACGGACCATTCAGGTCGATCTCCGGCAGTATTTTTGTTATCGCCTATTAAAAAAACAGCCGGAACGACTTTCTGCTGCGCTACATCGATGATGCCGTATGTATTCAGTCTGAGTTTTGGAATTTTTCAAAACCAGATCAGCCAAAGCATCTCCTCTGCCTGCCGAGATCCGGCGTTTCAGCTCATCAGACTGCATAGAAACATCTCCTCTCTCTGAAGTTCGATTTTCTCACCTGTGGATCGGTTCTGCCATTATTCTACCACGCCTTGCCGCTGCGGAAAAGATGTCGGGAAACAAAAATGGCCCCGGAGGGCTTGTTACAGCTCTCCGGAGCCATTTTATGTGCGTTGTGCCTTGGCGCAGACTGTCAGCACTCCACTGCCACCTTGATCACGCCGTCCCGTTTCTTTTCAAACAGCTCGTAGCCCTCTGCGATCCGGCACAGGGGGTAGGTGTGGGTGATGAGCGGTTCGGTATCGATCTTGCCTTCTGCGATGAGACGCAGCGTTTCTTCACAATCGCAGCCGTCCACGCCGCCGGTCTTGAAGGTGAGGTTTTTGCCGTACATTTCCGGCAGCGGCAGGGTCTGTGCCTTATCGTACAGCGCCACCACCGTCACAACGGCGTTGGGCCGTGCACACTCCCATGCCAGCCGGAAGGTGGAGTCTGCCCCTGCCACCTCCAGCACCACATCGGCCCCGTCGTGGTCGCTGTGGGCACGCACAAAGGCGGCGCAGTCCTCCGGCTGCACGGTGAGCACCTGCGGGTAGTGCCGACGGATGAACTGCAGGCGGCTTGCGTCCTTTTCACAGACGATGATGCGCTTGGGGCTGTGCAGCATGACGCACAGCAGCGTGCAGATGCCGGTCGGCCCTGCACCGAGGATCAGCACGGTATCCTCGGGGGTGATTTCCGAGATGCGTGCCGCCCAAAAGCCGGTGGCCAGCACATCGCCCACCAGCAGCGCCTGCCGATCGGTAACGCCGTCCGGGATCTTGTTCAGTCCCTGATCCGCAAAGGGCACCCGGACATACTCTGCCTGCCCGCCGTCAATGCGGCAGCCCAGCGCCCAGCCGCCGTTTTGATCGGTGCAGTTGTTCACAAAGCCTTTTTTGCAGAAAAAGCACTCTCCGCAGAAGGTCTCCACGTTCACCGTCACCCGGTCGCCGGGTTTCACATTGGTCACCGCACTGCCCACTTCTTCTACGATGCCCACCATCTCGTGCCCTACCGTGATGCCGGGCACCGCCCGGGGCACGCTGCCGTGCTTGATGTGCAGATCGCTGGAGCAGATACTGGCAAGGGTCACCTTTACAATGGCGTCCCGCTCGTGCTGCATCACCGGCTTTGGTTTTTCCATCAGGGCAAACGTCCCCTTTGAAACATAGGTATAGGTCAGCATGCTTTTTACCTCCATGCGCTTTGATCTTTCCGAACGGAGTATACCGCAAAAGTCAGCCGCTCACCCGGCTCACAGGATATAGTGAGGTACCTCCATAAATTCCGAGTTGCTGTTCTCAGTATACCATGGTTTTCCCTTACGGAAAAGATAGCGAAACAAAAATGCCCCCGGAGGGCTTGTTGCGGCTCTCCGGGGGCATCTTATGTGCGTTGTGCTTTGGCGCACACGACCGGCGTTTTACTCGATCTCGATCAGGTTCGGGTTCTCAGGCAAAGCCTTCGTCTGCTGAGGAGCAGGCAGCTCGACATGCAGGACGCCATCCTCGAACTTTGCGTGGATGTCTTCCTTCTTCACATCGCCCACGTAGAAACTGCGCGCGCAGGTGCCGGAGAAGGATTCGCGCCGCAGATAGCGGCCCTTCTTATCCTTTTCGTCGCTGCTGTGGCTACGCACTGCCTGAATGGTCAGGTAGCCGTCGTTCAAATCCATCTGAACGTCTTCCTTCTTGCAGCCCGGCAGATCAACCGCTACTTCGTAGCCGTTGTCCGTCTGTTTGACATCGGTCTTCATCATGTTTGCACCGCGCTTACCAAAGGTATCACGAGCCTCACGGTTCATCATACGTTCCAGTGCAGCGTCATTCCAGAACGGATCGAAGAAATCATCGAACAGGTTTTCATGGAAAACAGTCGGCATAAGCATAAATCATTCCTCCAATCCCGGCGTTCGGGTCGGGGCAAAAAATCTGAAGCGTCCACTCGGAAAGGCTTTCCGGGGAGCCTTGCGGTTCTCCTTTTGCCCTTCCTCCTGAGCACGCCACTGTTATAGCACTGTTAATTAGCAGTGTCAATAGAAGAGTGCTAAAATTCACAGAAAGATAATTCTTTGATAATCTTTCATGCAATCATAGGCGTTTTTTCAGGCATATGTCAGCCTTAAGTATTTGGCATCCACTCCATTCGCCACCAGCGTAGCAGCGATTTCCTCGAATGTCTTTACTACCTCCATTGCTTTTACCGGAACGACGATTTCGTCCGGCTCTCCTTCCTCTAGGAGACCTTTTGAAAAGCTCATGCCAGGGGTTTTCACTTCGCCAATATTAAAAGCCATCAAGTTCACTTTTCGTCCATCAGATGCCTCAAAATCAAAAAAATTCATAACTCCATCAAACACATCTGGCGACTCAAGTTCTTTACTGTCATAATCCAATATATGCGTATGTTCTGAAACGATTGATTTGATTTTATCCACTTCTGCCTTTTCCAGTTGCAGTCCTTGTGTATTTTCTCTGTTCTCCTGACATTGAACGAAGCCATCTTCTGACACGGACACACGGCAAAGCGGCAAACCCCAGGCATTTGCCAGCAAATAATCAAAAACGATGTTTTCTCTCATCCGAATCTCCTTATCCTTCCACCTTCTGGATCACCGCACCCAGCCATCGGCACAGGGTATCGCCTGCCTGATTTGCGATCTCCAGCACGCGGGCGTGGCTATGCTTGACCGTCTGGATGCCGGTGGCCATGTTAGTGATGCAACTGACGGCCAGTACCTTCATGCCCATGTAGTTGCAGACCATGGTTTCCGGCACGGTGCTCATGCCCACGGCATCGGCTCCCATCCCCGCAAAGGCGCGAATTTCAGCCGCCGTTTCATAGCAAGGGCCCATAAAGCCCATGTAAACGCCCTCCTTGTAGGCAATGCCCAGTTCATCGGCGGTCTGCTTGGCAAGGTTCCGCAGTTCCAGACTGTAAGGTTCGGTCATGTCCGGGAAGCGGGGGCCGAAGCGCTCATCGTTGGGGCCAATGAGGGGGTTCGTGCCCATCATGTTGATGAAGTCGGTAATGAGCATCAGGGTGCCCGGCGCAAACTCCCGGTTGATGCCGCCGCAGGCGTTGGTCAAAACCACCTTTTCCACGCCCAACAGCTTGAACACATAGAACGGGTAGCAGACTTCCTTCATAGAGTAGCCTTCATAAAAGTGGAACCGTCCTTCCAGCGCATAGACCTCTTTCTCGCCCAGCTTGCCAGCCAACAATGCGCCTTTGTGTCCTGCCACCGTGGATACCGGGAAGTTTGGGATATCCTTGTAGGACAGTTCTTCCGTGTCCGTAAAGTCCGCGGTCAGCTTGCCAAGGCCGGAGCCCAGCACCACCGCGATCTTCGGGCGCTTTTTCGTGTGCGTCTTGATATATTCCGCACTTTCCAGTGCCTTTTCATAAAGATGTTCCATACCGTTCTCTCCTTTTCCCAAAAAATTCGATATACCCTCTGGGTTCAGTATATCGGATTTTTCAGGCCGATGCAAGACGCCCTTCATCGAGTCTTATTAAAAACCAAGGAGCAGATACTTCACATCACGAGTGTGTTGTATCTGCTCCTTGGTTCTCCGAATGTCTTATCTCTGGCCGATGTTCCACCGAAACAGCTCATATCCTTCCCGGATATCCTCCGGCAGACGTTTCAAAGTCTCGTCCCGCAGTTCCTGCGGCATCCCGTAAAAGGCTTCGGCAATGCCGCCGGTGATACAGGCAAGGGTGTCGCTGTCGCCGCCCAGAGAGACCGCATTGCGAAGTGCATCCTCAAAACTGACGCTTTCCAGAAAAGCAATGATTGCTTCCGGCACAGTTTCCTGACAGGTCTCCACATGATGATAGGTCGGCCGAATTTCATCGCAGGTACGGTTCAGGTCATAACCGAAGGTCTGCTCCACATATTGTTTGATTTCCGGCTTGCTGTGGCCGGTACGGGCCAGAAAAATCACTGCCGCCGTGGCCTGCGCGCCTTTGATGCCCTCCGGGTGGTTGTGGGTGACTTCAGCGGTCACTTTTGCCATTTCCAATGTTTTGTCCAGCGTGTCGAACAGCCAGCCTGCTGCCGACACCCGCATAGCCGAGCCGTTGCCGAAACTGCCATAGGGCTTCGGATTTTCTGCGTGCAGCCACCGGCGGAACATCCCGCCGTAACCGGCATGGGGATATTCACAGCCCCAGAACCGCATTTCATGCTGCACTGCACAAAATGTTCTCTCCGGCAGACCCTTTCCGTCAATCAGACCAACTGCCACCGCAACGGTCATGACCGTATCATCGGTGAAGTGCGATTTCTCGCTCAGCAGCGGAAAATCCTTGTGCTTGTAATTGTTGTGGTCAAATTCATAGGGACTGCCCACGATGTCACCCAAGATTGCTCCTAACATGGCTGTTTCCTCCCTTACCTATGATGCCGCTTCTGGAAATCAGCTTCGATTTGTTCTTTCCACTCTGCACCGACGGATGCCGGGCAGACTGCCTGCCGCATCCGGCAGACCGTTTCGCTGACCACATGGTAGTTGACCGCCACGCCCTGCGCATCGTTCTCGAACCGCACCGCCCGGTCTGCCCCGATGCCGAAGCGGGCGGCCTCCTGCACAGCGTCCATGTTGGCACCGAGGAACAGGAACTCCCAGCCGTATTGCTCTTTTTCCCGCTTGATCATCCGGCGGATCTTCTCATAGCTAAACCGCTTGCTGGCGTTTTCCAGTCCGTCGGTGGTGATGACAAAGATGACCTTTTCGGCACGCTCGTCCTCCGGCAGATGGCGCTGGATATTCACCATCTTTTCCACGCCGTAACCAATGGCATCCAGCAGGGCCGTGCAGCCACAGACGTAATAGTCCTTTTCGGTCAGCGGTGCAACAGCCTTCAGCGGGAAACGGTCGTGCAGCAGCTGCACCTCGTGGTCAAACAGGATGGTGGTCACGTTGGCTTCGCCTTCCTGCTCCTTCTGCCGGGTCAGCATGGCGTTGAACCCGCCGATGGTATCCTGCTCCAGCCCGCCCATGGAACCGCTGCGATCCAGAATGAAAACAAGCTCGGTAAGATTTTTCTTCACAACAATGCCCTCCGTTTTGTGGTGTATCGCTTTCGTTGGCAAAAGGATACCACAAACCGGAGGGCAAAAGGTCAACGGGCAGGCGACAAATCACGCACCCAGCTGTTCCTGATCGTATTCAAACAATAGCGTATTGACCTGATTGATGTTATAGATTTTGTGTTCCAGACAATACCGCACGATCCAGTCCCGCTTGGAGCCATCCGAAAAGGCATAGCCCGCGCTCTTGAGCAGGTCGATGGTTTCATCTTCGGACAGGTGCAGCCCAACCGCAAAGGCCAGCACCGTTTTCTTTTTGGGGTTGTAGTCGCGATTGCACTGAATTTTGGAGAAATGCTGCCGGGAGATGTTGGACTGCTTGTACACGGTGGAGTCCTTCAGCCCCCGCTCATCAATGAGCCGCAGCAGCCGGGTGGTGAAGCTTTCACCGAGATTATCCATCAAGCTTTCCAGACTGCGGGCTGTCCTGGGTGCCGCGGCGGGTGCCGGAACTGCACCTAGCATCGGCAGGGCAGCATCTTCTTCCAGCTGCTTCCGCCGCTCTGACAATTCCCTGCGCCGACGGCCAAATCCGTAGCTTTCATCGTTCTGTGCTACATAGTGGTCGTCAATGTACTCCTCCACCGAGGCGAACAGCTTCCGGCTCACGGCCAGCGAGCCCCGGTCGTAAAGCACCAGATACACGGTCAGGTCGTGCTCCATGACGTACTGTGTGATGGTATCCACCGCAATGCGGAAGGCCTGTTCTTTGGGGTAGCCATAGTTCCCGCTGGACAGCAGCGGGAAAGCCACGCTTTCGCAGTGGTACTTTGCGGCTAATTCCAATGCGGAGTGGTAGGCACTGGCTAATTGTTCTGCTTCGCCGAACCCGCCGCCATGCCATACCGGACACACCGCATGGAAGATATACTTTGCAGACAGCCCGAACGCCGGGGTACACACGGCCCTGCCCAAATCGCAGTGCCCAATGGCTTCACAGGCGGCGGTCAGCTGCTGCTCCCCTGCCGCCTGATAGATGGCACGGCTGGTGCCGCTGCCCTGCAAAAGGTTCCGGTTGGCCGGGTTGACAATGGCATCCGCCGCCACCTTGGTGATGTCGTTGCGGATCATCAGAAACGGCATGGTGGTTCCTCCCTCATGTGGTTTTCTTCATCCTATCACATCCGGCGGGACGGTGCAAGGGTTGCTCTTGTTTCCTGTCCGCGCAGCTATTATAATAATAGGTACCGAAAGAAGGTGAGCTTCCTGCACGACATCTGGAATCCATGGCACGGCTGCATCAAGTGCAGCGAGGGCTGCCAGAACTGCTACATGTATTTTCTCGACCGGATGCGGGACCAGAACGGGGCCGAGATCTACAAAACGAAAAGCGGCTTTTCCTACCCGCTCCAGAAAGACCGCACCGGACACTACAAAATCCAGAGTGGTGAGCAGATCCGGGTCTGCATGACCTCGGATTTCTTCTTGGAAGAAGCCGACTCGTGGCGGGCTGAGGCGTGGGACATCATGCGCCAACGCAGCGATGTGGTGTTTTTTCTGCTCACCAAACGGCCGCAGCGGGTACGGGAGTGCCTGCCGCCGGACTGGGGCAGCGGTTGGGACAACATCTTTTTCAACGTCACCTGTGAAAATCAGCGCCGTGCCGATGAGCGCATTCCCGTCCTGTTCGACCTGCCCTTCAAGCACAAGGGCATCATGTGCGCGCCCTTCATCGGGCCAGTAAGCATCCGGCAGTACCTTTCCGCCGGGCAGATCGAGCAGGTCATCTGCGGCGGCGAAAACTATGATGGTGCCCGCCCCTGCAATTTCGATTGGGTCAAGTCTCTCCGGCAGGAATGCGTGGATGCCAACGTAACATTCTGCTTTATCGAGACCGGCACCGTGTTCATCAAGGACGGTAAACGCTACCACCTGCCCAGCAAGCAGCTGCAAAGCCGGATGGCCTGTAAATCCGGCATGAATTTTCAGGGCAGGCCCATTCATTTTGATCTCGTGGACGACTGGGGCTACCCCATCCCGCAGGAAGATCTCTATGTGCCCCATTTCCGCGCAAACTGCGAGACCTGCGGCAGCAAGTTGATCTGCAACGGCTGCAGTGACTGTGGAAAATGCTTATAAAATAAAGGAGTTCTATCCCGACCATTTTCCTGCAAATCACAGGAGAATGGCCGGGGCTTTCTTTCGTATTCCGTAAATCAGCACTCAATACAAATGGAACTTATGGCTGATCTGGTGTGCAATTTCATCCGGCAGCGGGCGGAACCCGATGCAGGTCAGAGTCATGCCCTCGCCGTTTTCATCAAATTCTTCCGGTTCCAGCTCGGTGTGGCAGGCATCCCGGATGAGGAAGAAGTCTTTGTTTTCCACAAGGCCCAATTCCTCGGCAATTGTTTTTGCTTTCAGCAGTTGATTGCGGTTCTTTGCCCCGCAGATAGTTTTGGTAAAAGAGCCATCGAACCACTCTTCGTAAGTTGCTTTATCCAACATGATTTCTGCCCGATAGCCGGTAATTTCTCCGTTTTTCTCAATGGGTTCCACGCCCTGTCCCATGCCGATGGGGTCGGTGAGGAATGCCAGCGAAGCGTGGCAGCACTGCGCCGCCAGCTTACCGGGAGACATCTGCAGGTCTTTTCGGGCAATGATGAGTTGACGCATTTTTTCTCCTTCTTACGACAGCTTGATCTTCAAATCTGCCAGCAGATTCACCGCTTCCGGCAGGGAAAATTTCGCATCCTTCAGGCGGCTGCCCAGAATGTCCACCTTATAACCGGCGGCATCCCGGAAATCCGCCTTGCGCAGGTCACACTGGTAGAATTCCGTTTCGTGAAGTTCCACACCCTTGAAATTCGCCAGCTGCATCTCGCATTTGGCAAACATGGAGCCGGCAATTTCGTTGCCGTCCGAAAAGTCGAAGCGGTTGAAGTTCATTTCGGTGAAGGTGTTATATTTCAGACTGCACTCTTTCAGCGTGTGGATAGGGTCCGGGAAGGCACCATTGGACATCAGCGGTGCCCACTCGATTTCATTCAGGCGGCAGTCCTCAAAATCCAGCGACTGCACCGAGGAATGGGTACTGCGCAGACCTGTGATCTCACACCGCACGAATTTGCACTCGTTCAGCGTGGTATGATCCAGTTCGCACTTGGTAAAAGAGCAATCCGCAAATACGCAATCGGTAAAGTCGCAGTCCTCAAAAGTCTCCTCGGTGAACGACAGGTCAGCAAACCGTTCACCTTCACAATAACGCTCTGTCATAAAATTCTCCTGTCAGCGCAGTTCTTCCAACAAGGCCGTGCAGCCTTCCAGCACATCCTGCCAAGTGGCCTCAAAGTCCCCGGTATATCGCTGCAAATCAGTCTGATTGACATTTTCCGTCCTCATTTTTCAAGATAATTTTAGGCAATTCCCCGGCATCCAGAACACGGATGCCTTCGTCCATCAGCATCTTGGCAAAAACGCCCTGTCCGGGAATCTTTGTCCCGGAAAACGTTCCATCGTAAATTTCCTTCACGCCGCAGCTGGGGCTGCGGGATTGCAGAATGGCAAGCTCCACCCCATTTTCTTTTGCGATGGCAAGGGCCTTGGCTGCGCCCGCTCGGAACTCCCGGTCCACATTGATGCCCTCTTTGTTCGTGACAACGCCCTGCACGATTTCCGCCGGGCACCGCGGTGTGGGCAGGCCGCCCAGCACCTCCTGGCAGACCGGAACCACCTGATGCCCCCGCGCAAAATCGCAGACCGCCTGATTGTAATTGTTTCCGCCGCTGTATTTGCAGTTTTCGCCCAGCAGGCAGGCGCTGACCAGAATCTTCATTGTTGCACGCTCCGTTTTTCAGATACTGAATCTTTTCCCTATTCTACCACGCTTTTGGGCATTGAAAAAGAGGATTTTGCTTTTCCTATCCTCATACCGGGAGGTCCGCCGTAATCTTTTCTAATTCCTGTGCAAGAAACGTCAGTCTTTCCCTCAGATGGTTGTTATGCGGTGCATCTCCGTTCAGCAGATAGTCCGTTCTGACATTCAGGCAGGACGAAAGATCCTGCAGCAACTCAATCGAGCAGCAGCGGCTTCCCGTTTCAACTTTTGCAAGATGGTTCGCACTAACGTTCAGCATTATACTCAACTGTTCCTGTGTAATCCCCTTCTTTTTCCGCAAATCGCGGATACGTCCGCCGAATTCTTTTGCATCAAATCGCATTGTTCAATCCTTTCCTTTGCGCCGAAAACACAAACAGGCCGAGACTCCTTTTCCGAGTCCCGGCCTGTTTTCAGCTTGAAAATGCACAATGACCGCGACTCGATGGAGCTGCTCTTGTGAGCAGCTCACGGAGTATTTTTTCCGTCAAGTCCTTTTTTGCGGTGGAACGTGACAAATTCACACAACAAACTCACAAGAATGAATATCTGCACTCGAATTACACATATTTCACTATAAACTCGTTTCAAAACATCAATATGTCTTAGTTTGCAGCGCAACCATATCAAATTTTCTACGTTTTTCACAGGTCTCATTTTCACGATTCCACGCAAAAAATTGAACGCTGTCAGCGTTTAACAAACGCATATAGTGTGCCTACTCATTTTATCCATCCCATTTATACACAGTTCCGAACCAAAAGAACCGCATAAAGTTCTCATCAAAAAACAGGGAGTGACATCAAATCACTCCCCGTTTGCATTGATTGTATCAGAGTTTCGTCATCCAGAGCCCATGCAGATTGCAGTATGCGTAAACGGCCACCGGCTTTTCACTTCCCAGTTCAAACACCGCGTTGGGAGCCTGCCCCGGATTCAGATAGCGGATCTGCCCGCCGTTCTCAGTCTCCACAAAAATCCACTGAATATAGTGAACATCCGCCATGGGGTGCTCCACCGCGCCCACTGTGACCGTGAGACGACTGCCGGAAAGCTCTGCCACCGGCAGATGCTTCTCGCCGCTGGCTTCCACCGTATTGGGAACCAGCTCTTTCATCTTCTCCCCGCAGCAGACCAGCGGAACGCCTGCGTTATGGATGGTAGTGACGAGGTTGCCACAGTGATTGCAGATGTAAAACTTTGCCTTCATATCGAAATCCTCCATTGGAATGTTATCGGTGTGTTTCTTGTATCTATATGATAACATTTCCTATTTATGATTTCTGTAACTGAATCACGCAAAGCGTTTTTGGGCTCACTTGCAATAAATCTCAATGGCTTTCTGCGCAAATTCTGCGGCACCGGCACCGCCGGCAGCATTGATGTTTTCCGTAAATGCTCCGCCTGCCCCATACATCTGCCCCAGCTGATTCAAGATCACCTTGGAACAGTTGTAGTAGTGCTCTGTGATAAACTCCTGCAGCTTCTTCACCTGTGCCTGCACTTCAGAGTCCGCCGGGTCTTTGCTCTGCATCCCGCCGAATGCCGCCACGATGTCCATCAGTTGACTGCTCATGTCCTTGACTTCTTTCTCGGTCTTATGGGCAGTTTTTTCCTCAAACTCTTTGTATTCCGGCGTTTCGCCCCATTCCTTTTTGGCCTGCTCGGTATACTTCTTGATCTTCTGCGTATCAAATGCGGTAAAGTCCATAACCATTCCTCCTGTGGTTCGAATTTTCTGCGCAAGGCCGATCAGATCTTCAAGATGCTGCTTTTTCAATGTCAGAAGTGTGATCTGCTGTTCCAGTGCTTTCTGCCGGTCAAAAGCAGGATTCTCCACGATTTTCTGGATGTCCTTCAGCGGAAATTCCAGTTCCCGGAACAATAAGATCTGCTGCAAACGTTCCAGCGCGGCATCGTCATACAGCCGATAGCCTGCTTCGGTACGGCCCGCCGCGCGCAGCAGACCGATTTTATCGTAATATTGCAGGGTCCGGATGCTCACTCCGGTCCGCTTACTCACTTCGTTCACTGTCATCATCTTGCTGTCCTCCCTTGCGACAGCCACAGTATACGCTATGACGCTGCGTCAGGGTCAAGAGGTTTTCTGAAAAATTTTTCAGCCTTCCCGCTGCTCCATGATTTCCAAGCTGTCACGCCCCACACGGCAGAGCAGAAACAGCACCCGCACACCTGCGGCCTTTGCTTCGGCCAGTGCCGTACCAAACTCCGGCTGTGTGCTGACATTTGGCCGCACCTCGGTGATGCCTTCCATCTGAATCACGAAAGCCACTGCGCACCGATACCCTGCCTGCTGTGCCTGCGCCAGCTCGTGCAGGTGCTTCACACCCCGCTCGGTGGGTGCATCCGGGAAATAGCCGATACCGTCCACTTCCAGTGTGCAGCCCTTGACTTCCATCAGATACTTTTGCTCGCCCTTTTCCATATAAAAGTCGATGCGGGACTTGCCATAGATGAATTCCGGCTTGATATAGTCGTAGCCCTGTTTTGCAAGCCACTCTCCTACTGCCTTGTTGGGTGCCTGACTGTCCATGTTGACCCAACCAAGCCCCTGCTTATGTACCGCCACAAGGTCGTATTTTGTTTTGCGTTTCGGGTTATCTGACACTTCCAGCCGCACCGCCGTACCGGGCAGCAGCAGTTCCTTGCACCGCCCGGTGTTCTTGACATGGACGGTTTCCACTGCTCCATTCACTTCCACATGGGCAATAAAGCGGTTGGGACGGTCAACAAAAATGCCGTCTGCGATTTCTCTGTATTTCAATGTTTACTCCATTTTTGTCTGATACACCTGCGCCGTCCGGGCATCAAAGCAGCAGAAAATGACCCTCATATCGTAGTCGACGTGGCTTTGCAGCCAATCTGTCACTGTATCCACCGCAATTTGGGTGGCGGCATCCAGCGGGTAGCCATACACGCCGGTCGAAATTGCCGGGAACGCAATGCTATGGACATCATGCTCTTTGGCAAGGTTCAGCGAATTGCGGTAGCAGTCCGCCAGCTGCGCGGCATCCTCTGCTGTGCCGGAATAAATCGGGCCTACCGTATGAATGATATACTTTGCTCTCAACCGGTAGCCCTTGGTGATTTTTGCTTCGCCGGTGCGGCAGCCGTGTAGCGTACGACACTCCGCCAACAATTCCGGCCCTGCTGCCCGGTGGATGGCACCATCCACACCGCCGCCACCCAGCAGACTGCGATTGGCCGCATTTACGATGCAGTCACAGTCCAGTTTGGTAATATCACCCTGCACCACTTGAATCTGATTTTTGACTTTTTCAGAAATCATTGTAAACACCTCACTTTTTGAGCAGCTCCAGCGCCTTGTCCATGGGCACACAATCGGCATAGCGGTCCGGCCAGAGGAATTCATTGTAATAGCGGTAGCTCTGCTCCCCTGTCATGTACTCGTTGTCCTGCGTGGAATTTGCATAGGCAGGAACGATCATGTGCAGGCCATGCTCAAAGCCTGCCTCCACCGTTGCATTGATGCAGAAGTCGGTCATGATGCCGCAGACCATCACATCTTTTTCGCCCTTTTCCGTCAGATATTCCAGCAGACCGCTTTCTTTTTTGAACGCACTGCATACGGTTTTGACGAACCGTTTTTCAGTCAGCAGCGACGCAAACCCGGAATAGACCTCAAATTCATCGTCTCCGATGGAAAAGCCTGTACCGGGCCCATCGTCATGCTGGACATAGACGACCTCGATTCCCTGTTCGCGGGCAGTCCGGATCAGTTTCCTGATGTTGCTGACAAACTTTTCAAACGCATACAGGCGTTCATCCACGATACCTTTCTGTGTATCCACAACCAGTAAAACCATGTGTAAGCCCTCCTGTTTTTCTTTGATTTCATGCTACCATAGACCGCCGTTTTCTACAAGCAGATTCGAAAAATTTACTTCTTCCAAAGCCTGTCTGATGGGTTTGTTATGGCTCCCCATCGCCGCAGCAGTCCACAGGCGGTTTTGAAAGATAAATCTCCTTCATTTTCTGCTTAACGGCAGCAATAAAAAAGACCCCCGCAGCGTATGATTTGACGCCGCGGGGTTTCTCAATTGTTCGGTTTGTATTGCAGCACCTTCTGGGAGAACGTCCGATCGAAGAACTGGATGAAGGGCCCAAGGCAGAACGCACAGATCAAGGTGCCAAGGCCCACAAGGCCACCCAGCAGCCAGCACAGCAGGGCGCTGAGCGCATCGGTGAAGATGCGGCACCCGAAGTACGGGCAGGGTGTGTAGTCCCGCAGACCGAGGGAAAGGTAATCGTAGGGCGCGATGCCGAGGTCGGCGGTCTGGTAGAGCGAAGCGCCCAGCGCCGTGACCAGCACCGCCGCGATGACCCACGCCAACTGCACCGCCAGCGACGGCGCGTCGCCGAAGTGGGCGTGAATGGGGTCATAGAACGCCGTGACGATGTACCCGATGCAGATGCCGTTGACGAAGGTGCCAAGGCCGATGTACTTGCGCCCGAACCAGAATTCCAGCAGGAAAAACAGGATGTTCGTGCACAGGTTCTGGGTGCCCAGCGAGATGCCGAGCAGCTCCGCCAGCCGCATGTTCAGGGCGCTGATGGAGTCGTTGCCGAGGTGGGACTGCTTGAAAAGCGCAATGCCAAGGGCGATGATGACGATGCCCGCCACCATGCCCACCACCCGCCGGGCAGTCGGTTTGCGCAATGCGGTGCCGTTCATAGGGGATTCTCCTTTAGCGTTTCTTTTCCCCTATTATACGCCTACTTTGGGCGGGAGACAAACTATTTATGGAAAGATACAACGATATACGGGGGATCCACCTTTACCCCTTTAATCTCACCTCAATCCGTTCTTTCTCCAGCCCCTCCCCGATCACGATGAGCACTTCCTGCCCCTTGGGGATAGCGTTTGCCGTCAGGCCGTCGGCGGTGGCGTTCAGCTCCACCCAGCCGTTCTTGTCCTGTACGAAGCCTTTCGCCCGCAGCACATGGCCGCACGCGGTGTCGGTGAAGAGGGCCGGGATATTCTGTTCAAGCTGCTGGCACGAGAGGCCCAGCTCCAAAAAGTAGGCCGAACCAGAGGCCCTATGCGGTTGGCGTTACCCGCTTCTAATTATAGCAAAAGGAGGTTCTTTTTCTACCGTTTCGACGCTACGGCTCTTTTCTTCCACAAGCATAGCCTGTGGTTTTCTCTATGAAGCAAGACCACCAGCCGGAAACGGCTGGTGGTCTTTTTTGTGCTTAATCCTCTGTAATGCCGAGATATTGGTCAATCTCCATGATGCTTTCTCCACTGATCTCAACCAGATCTTCAAAGGGCACCACGGTGTCGCCCACTTGCAAGGTGCGGAACACCGGGTCGATGCGGTCTGCTTTTCCGGTCAGGGTGATGTAGTTGCCCACCGCCGGAACCTCCGGGTGGGTAGTGTCCTCCTTGAAATACCGTACCGTAATGGTCATACCCTTCGTAACCTGCATCAGCCGATCGGACAGAGCCGACATTTCTTCCTCGGTCAGAATGCGCTTGGTCACACGCTCGGTGCGCTGCTTTTCTGCGGCAAGCTGCTCGTCATAGCCCCGCAGCGGAGAGAAGGGCGAAAAGATTTTGGCACGGTTCTGAAGGGTCATGCGGGGGTGCTTGCGAAGGGATTCTTTGGTCTGGGGGCGTTCCATCTCCAGGATATCCCCGTACTTTTGGGCGGCCTCCCGCCCGATCTTGCTATTTTTGTAGTTTTCCATCCGAACCTCCTGCGCTGTGACCACCAATCTGCGCATTGCGCTGGCGCATGGTGGCACCTTCCTCGTAGCTGCTGGCTTTCAGTACGGCATTTTTGCCGTACTTGTTCTTGATGCCCAGCATGGCTTGCTGGAGTTTTTTCTCCTTTTCCAGCTTCTTGGTGTCGGTAAAAAAGTCCACCTGATAGATGCCCTCGTCCTGGGTGACCTTGTTGGCGTTGAGGGTGATGCGCCGCACCGTCAGCGCAGGGTTAGTAATGCGCTCAAACAGCTTTGCGCTTTCGTTGATGATGGTGCTGCCCAGATTGGTAGGAGCATCGAACCGGACGGTGCCGTGTGCCGCTTTGGGGATGATTCTGCCGTAGCGGTCGGTCTGGGTCAGACCACGGTAGCCGCCCTTGTCCACGTTCTCCCGGTCGTAGCCCACCTCCAAGGTGATGGATTCCGTCACCAGTTTCTTTTCGGTAAGCCGGAACATCAGAATTTCCGCCATCTCCCGGACGATGAGTTTTGCTTTATCGTTGGGGTAGGGGCAGGTCAGCACCTGTCCCTCACTGATGCTGTTGGTGCTGGGCTTGTAGCTTTTGATCTCAGCCATACCGCAGGGCTCATAGCCCCATGCGTGGTCGATGAGAATTTCTGCATCCACGCCGAAAATCTCATACAGACGATCTTCTCCGTGGATGGAAAACCGTGCCAAATCCCCCATGGTGTAGATGCCGTGGGCTTCCAGCCGCTTGACGGTGCCGGGGCCAGTCATCCAGAAATCCGTCAGCGGTCTGTGGTTCCACAGCAGATACCGGTAGGACTGCTCGTCCAACTCCGCAATGCGGACACCATCCTTGTCCGCCGGGATGTGTTTTGCCACAATGTCCATGGCCAGCTTTGCAAGGTAGAGGTTGGTGCCGATGCCTGCCGTTGCGGTGATGCCGGTGTTGTACAGCACCTCCCGCACCATGGTCATGGCAAGCTCGTGGGCGCTCATATGGTAGTAGGGCAGATAGCCCGTCACATCAATAAAAACCTCGTCAATGGAGTAGGGGTAGATATCCGCCGGGGACACATATTTGAGGTAGGTCTTGTAGATCTGGGTGGAAACGTCCAGATATCGCTGCATCCGGGGCGGCGCAACGATGTAGCTCAAGCCCAGCGCCGGGTCTGCATTCAGGGCATTGGCATCAAAAGAGGTGCTGGCAAAGTGGTATTTTCCCTCCTCTCCCCGGACTGCCTTGTGCTGCCAGATGGCAGTTTGCAGCCGCTGAGCGTTGACCTCTTTCACCCGCTGAACGGCTTCAAACAGCCGTGCTCTGCCGGGTATCTTGTAGGCTTTCAGGGAGGGCGACACTGCAAGGCAAATGGTCTTTTCGGTGCGGGAGGCATCTGCCACCACCAGATTCGTGGTCAGGGGGTCAAGATGGCGGTCTACGCACTCCACCGAGGCATAGAAACTTTTCAGGTCGATTGCCAGATAGGTGCGTTTCTTTCCGTCCATTACCTCTTTTCCCCCTATTGTTTTGGTTCGTTTTGCGCAATTTTTGCCCGTGTTTAACAACTTTTTATTTTATTATAGCAGTTCCGCCGGTTGTTTTCAAGTGTATTCTAATTATCCTATCTTGTTTTCAGACAACATTGCCCGTATAATAGAAAGCAATCCCTGCAAAATCGCTTACGCCGCTTTACACAAGGAGTTTTTCATGGATCCACGAAAATATCTGGTCATGATAAAAGGGACAGATCAGACAAGCTCTGTTGCCAATTTCCAGCTTCATGATAGAACCTGTGAGATTTCTTATCTCAGTGCGCCTCATAAGATTTATCGCTTTCAGAGCAGCAATGTAGAAGTTTTTTCTTTGCAAAAGCGGCTTGATCCGGCACGGTTTATCGTCACCGTAAACGGCCAGTCGATTCATGGCATCGATGAGCTTCTGGATTTTGGCGCGTATTACCGCATTCTCCGCAAAGGTGCAAAAGATCAGTTGCTCCGCAGCAGCGAAGTCCAGCTCCAGCAGAATTGCCTTTCCGACAGCAAAAATGAAGAAATCTTCCAGTACTTCAAAGAAGCTGCCACGGCAATCAGTCTTGTGGCGGAAAACGGCGTCAACATTCTGAGTGCGCAATACAACAAAATCCAGAAAGTCAGCAAGGATACCGTGCTGGCGAGCTATCTCGATCCTCAAACGGAGGTAGAAGCGCCCCAGATACCGGATTCGATCATTTATCCGTTCGGTCTGAACCAAAGTCAGAAACTGGCGGTTGAACGTGCACTTTCTTCCAAAATCAGCATCATCCAAGGCCCTCCGGGCACTGGAAAAACGCAGACCATCCTGAACATCATTGCCAACGTTATCCGAAGCGGACAGACCGTCGCGGTCGTTTCCAACAACAACTCCGCCACACACAATGTTGCAGAAAAACTGGAAAGGAAAAATGCTGCATTTCTGACCGCATTTCTTGGCAGCATGGCCAATAAGCAGAAATTTCTGGAAGATCAGACAGACACTTACCCGGACATGAAAGACTGGGAAATCACCGAGGAAGAACGCGCTCAACTCTGTCAGCAGACCACTGCTCTTTCTGCCGAACTGAATGAAATGCTCAACGCCAAGAACCGCATCGCAGCCATTGAGCAGGAACTTTTGCAGCTGAATCCGGAGCAGCACTATTTTGAGGAGTACTATGCAACATACCACGATCTTCCAACTGAGAATCTAAACAGCCTGTCTTCCCAGAAGATCCTTGCCCTTTGGACAGAATTTGAACAGCACGCAGAACGTCACAATCGCCTTGGGCTTCTACAAAAGCTTTCCATCCTGTTCCGGTTCAACCTCAATGCACTCAGGCTGTTTCTTCGCTCTCCGGAGCTGGTCATCCCGTATCTGCAGCACCAGTTCTATTCCGCAAAAAAGCGGGAGCTTGAAAATGAGAAGTCCGAATTGAATCGCAGATTGGAGTATTACTCTTTCGACGCAAAAATGGACGAACTTGCCCAGAAGTCTCTGCAGCTGTTCCGTGCAGAACTGGCGGCTCGTTATCCATGGAAAAGCAGCCGGAAACGTTTTGACATGGCTGATTTTCGCGGGGACTCCGCAGCATTCACACGGGAATATCCCGTGGTGCTCAGCACGACCTATTCCATCAAAGGAACTCTGAGCACCGACCACATCTACGATTATCTGATCGTAGACGAAGCATCTCAGGTCGATCTTGCTACCGGCGTTCTTGCATTCTCCTGTGCGCGGAATATCGTGATCGTCGGCGATCTGAAACAGTTGCCAAATGTACTGACAGAACATGACATCCGCACCAGCGATGCCATCTGGAAAAAGTATTCTCTTGAGGAACGGTATCACTTTTCCACCCACAACCTGCTCTCCTCCGCGCTGGAAACATGGCAGACCGCGCCTGTCACGCTACTGCGAGAACACTACCGCTGCCACCCGAAAATCATCAATTTCTGCAACCAGAAATTCTATCACGGTCAGTTGATCGTCATGACAAAAGATCATGATGAGCTGGATGTGCTGGCCCTGTATCGGACCGTTGCGGGAAACCACGCGCGGGGACACATCAATCAACGTCAGATCGACGTCATCCGGCAGGAAGTTCTTCCGAGGCTGAACCAGCACAACCATCAGAGCATCGGCGTCATCACACCCTATCGGGATCAGGTAAATGCACTCCACCTCCAGCTAGGGGACGCCTGTGTTGTCGATACTGTCCACAAATTTCAGGGACGCGAGCAGGATGCCATTATCCTGACCTCCGTGGACAACGTGATCACCGATTTTGTAGACGATCCGCATATGCTGAATGTCGCCGTTTCCCGCGCAGTTCATTCGCTGACGGTCATTACATCGCAAGACCCGCGCAATGACCGGACAAACTATGGTGATCTGGCGCGCTACATCGAATACAACAATTTTGAAGTCATCCAAAGTCAGGTCTACTCCGTGTTCGACATGCTGTATCAGGGATATGCCGAGCAGCGCAAAACATATCTGCAAAAGCACAAACGGATTTCAGAATATGACTCTGAGAATCTGATGTATGCCGTTATTCAGGAGGTGCTCTCGGAGGAAGCGTTTTCCTCCATCGGCTGTACCATCCATGTTTCTCTTGCAACGCTGATTAAAAACTACGGGTCTTTGACGGAGGACGAGCAGAAATATGCCCGTAACCCGCTGACTCACATTGATTTTCTGTTATTCCGTCAGATGGACAAACAGCCTGTTCTGGCCATTGAAGTGGACGGAACCAGTTTCCACGAAGATGGAAGTAAACAGGCAGAACGGGATGAAAAGAAGAACCATATCATGGACAAATGCGGCGTTTCTCTGCTGCGTCTCCGGACAGACGGAAGTGGAGAACGCGAAAAGATCCGGGCAGCATTGCAGGCGATCCTGCTAATTAAAAACCCTGTATGACAGCAAAACGACGGTGCAATCATAAGATGATTGTGCCGTCGTTTTGCTTCTATCCAAGCCGGTACTGGCTTCAGCCTTCCCGCTGCTCCGTGATTTCCAGACTGTCCTGTCTGATGCGGCATAGCAGAAACAACACGCGCACACCTGCTGCCTTTGCTTGTTCCAGAGCCATCCCGAATTCCGGCTGTGTGCTGATGTTGGGCCGCACTTCCGTAACGCCTTCCATTTGAATCACAAATGCCACCGCGCACCGGTATCCGGCCTGCTGCGCCTGCGCTAACTCATGCAAGTGCTTCACGCCCCGTTCAGTGGGCGCATCCGGGAAATAACCGATACCGCCCACTTCCAGTGTACAGCCTTTGACTTCCAGCAGGTATTTCTGTTCGCCTTTTTCCATGTAGAAGTCGATGCGGGATTTTCCGTAGGTAAACTCCGACCGGACAAGGTCAAACTCCTGCTTTGAGAGCCATTCTCCTACCACCTTGTTGGGTGCCTGACTGTCCATATTGACCCAGCCAAGTTCCTGCTTGTAGACCGCCACAAGGTCGTATTTTGTCTTGCGTTTCGGGTTGTCCGACACTTCCGGACGCACCTCCGCACCGGGCAGCAGCAGTTCCTTGCACCGCCCGGTGTTTTTGACATGGACGGTTTCTACCGCACCGTTCACGTCCACATGGGCAATAAAACGGTTGGGACGGTCAAGAAAAATGCCGTCCACGATCTCTCTGTATTTCAATGTTTACTCCATTTTCATTTTTGTCTGATACGCCTGCGCCATCCGGGCATCAAAGCAACAGAAGATGACCTTCATATCGCAGTCGGCGTGGCTTTGCAGCCAATCCGCCACTGTATTCACTGCAATTTGGGTGGCGGCCTCCAGCGGATAGCCATACACACCCGTAGAAATTGCCAGATAAGTGCGCTGCGCTGCCATGAATCAGCCCTCCTTTGTGTTATTTGGTCTCCACCTCCACAAACCATCTGCCGAACCGGGATGGAAATCGTGGGTCGGAACGCTCGAAAAACAGGTGCCGCTCCTGTCCCTTTACCATTACAGTATAACAGTCGCCGGGCATATCGGCAATGGTATTTGCAGGGCGAAAGTCCCGCACTTGCTCGATGGGATACGTCCGACCATCGCCCCATGTGATCTGCCGGGGCTGCATATAGCCGGTTGCGTCAAAATCAGAGTTCACCTTCACGTAGACCTTTTCTGTTTTACGGCGGCAGTTCCGATTCATTCCTCACAGCTTCTTCGGAAAAAGTAACAACTATTTATCTTATTATAATAAATCTTTACGCTGTTTTCAAGATGAAACGGCTATTCAATCTGTGATATAGACAACAAAAAAGAGTAATACGTTCCTTAGACATAGACAACAGCCTGCCGAAGAAGATCCGTTGACTATGGATTGCTACAAAAAAGTGGGTCACTCCAAGAACACCAAACAAACGAACATGAAGATTGTTGAATTGAGATTATTTTTGATGAATCGTATAGCTGATTCATCAAAAATATGTTATAATGATGATATGTAGGACTCTGCGATTATAAGGAGAATGCTGTAATGAACAAACAGGAATTGGCGACTAAAATCTGGGCCACGGCGAATGAGCTTAGAAAAAATATTAAGGCAACTGCGTTTTCCTCTTCCGCAACGACCTGTTCCGCGCATTTCGTTGCACTGGCATAGGCAAAATACCGCACCTTGCGGCTGTACTTTCGGGCAAGGTCGATAATGATGTTGTAACCGCATCATAATCACCGGTCGCAATTCTCGCACAGATTTTTTTGCGATTACCGGGTTCAAAATCTTTTTTGCTGGTGTTTTTGCTGGTGACCAGCAGCTTTTACTGATGTGTGATAAAGAAGTAATAGAAGTGTAAAAAATTTTGCCGTTCCTATCCGGCACTTGCGCATTGTGTCGGATAGGTCGGGCGGTTATTCGGGCAAGTCCACCTTGCCAACAAAAGAATAATAAATCTCAATGTCCTGTCTGCGGGTCTTGTTCTCGTCATAGCTGCACTCATGCACAACGATTTTCTCTACAAACTCCCGCAGCAGAGTAGGGGTAAGTTCTTCAAAGCTGGTATGCCGCCGGACAACATTCATAAACTTTTCTGCGTTCACGGTGGCTTCCTGTGCTTTGGAAAGCTCCGCTTGGATAGCGGCGGCTCTTTCTTTCAGCTCCCGTTGTTCTGCTTCATAGTCTGCCGACAGCTCTGTGAAACGCTCGTCTGATATGCGCCCGGTCACGCTGTCCTCATACAGCCGCTTGAAGATAGCGGATAACTCGGCTATGCGTTTCTCGGCGGCTTCCAGTTCCTTTTTCTTGGCGGCGTTCCTGCGCTTGCCCCCGTCCTCGTTCTGCTCAATCAAGAGCTTCATAAACCGGGCTTCATGCTTTGCCGCATAGCTTGTCACTTTCCGCAGATTGGAGAGTACACCAGCGGTCAAGAGGTCGGTGCGGATAAAGTGCGCCGTACAGTCATGGGTGCGCTTCTTGTAGTTGCCGCAGATATAACAGTCCTGCTTGCGCTTGTCCGTCTGGTATCGCTGCTGATACATGACACTGCCGCAGTCCGCACAGAACAGTATGCCGGAGAACAAGCCCACTTCATCATAGCGGTTGGGGCGTTTGCGCTGCTTGCGAAGTTCCTGCACCCGTTCCCATGTCTGGGTGTCTATGATAGGCTCGTGGTGGTTCTCGAAAATCACTTGCTTCTCCGGGGGATTTTCTACGCTGTGCTTGACTTTGTAAGAGAGCTTTTCTGTCTTGAAGTTTACCAGACAGCCTGTGTATTCCCGGTTTTCAAGGATATGCACAACGGTATTGGTCGCCCACTTGCACTCATAGCCGGGGTGGTAGCGGCGGGTGCTGCCCGTCCTGCGGTATTCCAGCGTCCCCGGCGTGGGGATCTGCTGCTCTGTGAGCATACGGGCTATCTTGGTCGGACCATTCCCGGCAAGGCAGAGGTTGTATATCTGCTTGACTACGGGTGCAGCTTCCTCGTCAATAATGAAATTTTCGTTCTCGTCCATGAGGTAGCCATACACAGGCTTGCTTGTGATGGGCTTGCCACTCATGCCTTTTGAGCGTTTTACTGCTTTGATTTTCTTGCTCGTATCTCTCACCAGCCATTCGTTAAAGATATTCCGCAGCGGGGCAAAGTCATTGTCGCCCTGTGCGCTGTCCACTCCGTCATTGATAGCGATGAAGCGGACACCTTTCTGTGGGAAAATCATTTCCGTGTACATTCCCACTTGCAGGTAGTTTCGCCCTAACCTCGACATATCCTTTACGATAACTGTCCCGACTTTTCCGGCTTCAATGTCCGCAAGCATGGCTTGAAAACCGGGTCTTTGAAAGTTCGCACCAGAATAACCGTCGTCCGTGTACCAGCGCAGATTGGAAAAGCCGTTCTGCTTTGCATAGGTTTCAAGAATACGCTTCTGATTGGAAATGGAATTGCTTTCGCCTTGCAGCTCGTCCTCATGGGAAAGTCTTGGGTAAAGGGCGGTAATTGGTTGTTGGTTGGTCTGTCTTAACATAAAATCCTCCGTTTCCGACAGCCAGCCCCACTATTCCGTACCTTGATTGTACCACATGGGGCGGCTGTCTGTATAGCGGCAAAAGCGTCAAATCTGCTTCTTTATGGTCGGTCAAATCGCCGTTTTTTGTGTAGCAGCCTCCGCTTCCAGCACTTTCATCATCTTGTCGGCTGCGGTATCGGTTGCGCCCTGCTTGAAGAAGCCGGAAACGGTAAGGACGGAATTGCCCATGCGGATTTCCGTTACACAGTCCGGGCGGCGGTCTGTTTTGGTGGTGCTTGTCTGTTTCGTTTCTGTCATAGGCTCTCCTTTCGCTGCTTCATCAGTTGCTTTAAGCGTTCCAGCTTTTCCTGTGCGGTTTCCTTTCGGAAGTTGCTGCCCGTGAAACGGACGGGGGCGCACATGGAAGTCAGCCTGTCATAGATACGGGCGTGGGGCGTGTCCTGCGGGTGCTGCAATTCCTCCAGCGTGAGGTTGGTCGTGGCGATCAGCGGCTTGCCGCTTCGGTAACGGCTGTCAATCACGCTGTAAACCTGTTCCAGCCCGTACTCTGTCCCTCGCTCCATGCCAAAATCATCAAGTATCAGCAGCGGGTAGCTGCAAAGGCGGGAAATATATTCGTTCCTGCCCTCAAAGCTGGCGGCAAGGTCACCCAGTATCGTTGCAAAGTTTGTCATGCAGACGGCAACCTCTTTTTCCATAAGGGCGTTGGCGATACAGGCGGCAAGGTAGCTTTTTCCTGTCCCCACACCGCCCCAGAACAGGTAGCCGATATTTTCAGCCTGCATGGTTTCCCAGCTCTCCACATAAAAGCGGGCGGTTTCGGTCTGTGGGTTTCTGCCGTTGTCATGCTCAAATGTCCAGTTCCGCATAGCAGGGTCGGTAAAGCCCCGGCGTTTCAAGTCCTCCACTTTTTCAAGGTGCTTCTGTCGGCTTTCGGCGGCTTGCTGCTTTTCACGGGCTGCCCGCTGGCAGTCGCAGTCTGTTGGGTGGCGGTCACGCCCGAAACAGGTCTTTCCCTCTGCAAAGTAGGCTTCTTTGGGCGTATGGCACTTGCCGCAGTATAAAAGCCCGTCCTCGCCTGTGTAGTCCTCCGCTTCGGCGGTAGTAGTTGTAATGTCCGTAATCATAGCTTCAATCTCGTTTTTCATAAGCTCTCGCCCTCCTTGCATGAATAATCGGGTATGCCCTGTTTCGGGGCAGCCTTGCCTTTGGCAGCGTCCTCCTGCGCCCACTTGTAAATGGTGGCTGCATGGCTGTGGTACTGTTTCCCGGTGGAAGCGATATGGCAGGAAAGCCGGTCAATATAATACTCCCACTTGTCGGGCAGCTCTGTTTTCAGCCCGGAAAGCTCTGTATCGGTCAGTATCACATTGTTGTATCTGCCATAAGCAGCGGGGGCGGGGTGTCCCGTTTCTCCCTCTCTCTCTTTTTCTATCTCTTTCTCTTTCTCTAACTCTATCTCTATCTCTGGTGGACGAATGTCGGACAAATGTCCGCCTTTTGTCCGGGGCGGTAAAAGTGCCTTGTTTTCCAGCCTTGCAGCCCGTTTCCTCTCGGCTTCGGTAGAGGACTGTCCTATCATCAGCTCAATATCGGTCATATAGAAAGCCCCGCTGTCAAGCTGCTCCACAAGCCCCAACTGCCGGAAAATCTCTAAAGCCCTCTCAACCGTCCCTATCTGGTGGCGGGTCAGTGTTGCTATCATCTGCGCTGTGTAGGGGATATGCTCGTCAAGCTGTAACTTCCCGCCGTTTTTCAGCGATTTTAAGTACAGCTTCAAGAGGATATTGGAATATAAAATCCCGTCTTTCATATCTTCCAGCAGCACAATGGAGTCGCTGTCAAAAAAGTTCTCTTTCAGCTTGAGGTAGTAATACTTGCGGTTATCTGCCATTGTCCCTGTCCTCCTTTTTCCGGCGTTTGGAGTAGTAGCGGGGGCAGAGTATGATAACCGCCCGGAAGCTCTGCTTGCAGCTATGGGTACAGCTCCGGCAGAGGTCGTTGTATGTGATACGGTCGCAGGTGGCATTCCCGACTTTCACTTGCCGCAGGAAAAAAGACCATTCCAGCCGCCGTTTCTTGCTCATTCTTGGCATGGGTGCGCTCCTTTCTGCCGTTTCCGCTGGTGTGGCGGTATCGGCGGTAATTCTGTATCATCTCGGTATCATTTTCGGGGTTTTTCTGCCCTGTAAGCCCGTTAAAAAATCCTTTGGTATTGGGGATAGGGTACGGGGCAGCCCCCTTGTTCTGTATGGGTTCGGGTACATTTTGGGGTGGTTTTTATCGCTCCTGTTCCTGCCTTTTCACAGGCTTGCGCTCCCGGCGTAAAATCTGGTCGATATTGCCCTTGACGGTCTGTAAGCGGCGGTATTCCTCCCGTTTTGCCCGGTAATCGTTGTAGCCGCTGTTTTTCTCTTTGATAAGGGTTTCAATCTCTGCTTGCAGGGCTTTATAGCTTGGCAGCTTGGAAATGCCGTTCTCCCTGAAATAACGGGCGGCTGCGTCTGCTATGATAAAGTCGCTTTCGTGCTTCTGTCGGTAGGCTGCTTTTGCTTTGGCGTTTTTCTGCTGTTTCAGCCCGTCCCGGACAGGGCGGGTCTTGGAATAGGCAAGCACCTGCCGTTGCAGCTCCTTTTTCCCGTCCAGCGTCTTTTCCACCTGCTTCAGCTCTGTAAGGCTTTCCCGCATGGCGGTATAGGCGGCAGAACAGGCTTCGTCCAGTTTCTCCGGGGAAGAAAAGCCGTACTGCTGGTAGGCGGTAACGGTAGCCGCCATTTGCTTTAGATTGTACTTTGCCGCCCAGCGGTCATAGCCCACGCCCTTGCCCTCGGCTCGCTTGGCTTCCCGGTCAACCATGCGCTGCAAGGTGTTGTCTGCCGGTGTGGTTTTTGTGGTTTTTTCCCCTTGTGACGGCTTTTTAACTGCGGCAGGGTATTCGGGTATGGCTTTGGTCTGTTCGGCGGCTCTGCGGGCGTTCTGTGTAAGCAGGGCAAGGACAGTAGCCTTGTCAAAATCGTCCCCCAGCTTCCGGGCTGTGATAGGCTTTGTCCTGTCCGGCGTGAGGTAGGAAAGCCGCCCCCGGCTCTCCTTGACAGTCACACCCTCACGCAGCAAAAGGGAAGAAAACTCGTCAAAGCTGGTAGCTTGGGAAAGTGCCTGCCGTATCGTCCGGCGCAGCTTCGCCTTGTCCGTTTCAAACTTGGTGGGCTTGGTCGGCTGTCCGGCGGCTTCTCTGGCGGCGTTCTCTTTATCAAGGGCAAGCTGCCCTTTCTTTGCCGCCCAGTATTCCCGTTCCGTTATCCGTTCCTTGCTGCCGCTTAGGAGGTCGATTTGGTAAAGCCCCTCCCGGTGGCACATCTCCATGACTTCACTCTTGAAATATTCCATAGCGGCGTTGGTGCAGCGGTGCTTGCAGCCCTCCCGTGTATCGGCTGGTCTGTCCATGTAGGGCAGAAGCGGGACTTCATAAATCCGCAGGGAGTTGATGACGATATGCACATGGATATTGCCGCTGTGGTTATGCCCGTCCGGGTGGGTGCAGATTAGGGCTTGGTGTCCGGGAAAATGCTCCTTGCAGAACTGCTCGCCCAGCTCCTGCGCCCGGTCTACGGTCAAGCCGTTGTCTGTCCCGTCCCGTGGGTCAAAGCTGATGATATAGTGGTGGCTTTTCACATCTTCCCGTTTTTGGTTTTTCTCATAGCGGAGATTGGCTCGCATACAGGCAACGGCGAAATCATCGCCCCCGCAGTTGAGGGAAGAAATGCGGTAATCCTCTCTCGGTATCAGCCGCCCGTTTTCATCAAGGGTGGGCTTCATGGTAAACTCGTCATGCTCAAATGTGAGGTAGGCTTCCGCTGCGCCATAGTCGGCATTTTTAGAGCTGATATGTTTGAATGTTGCCAACAGCGTCACCCACTTTCTGCAAGACTTCAAACTTTAGGGCAGCAAGGTCGGAAACCGCCGCCCGTACCTCCCCGGCAAGCTGCGGGTAGGGGCTGTGCCACTCGTTCAGCGTCCGGGCTATCTGGTTTAAGTTGCCGCCGATCCTGCCGTATTCGGCGGTCAGCTTCCCGACAGCGGCAAGCAGCTCGTCATTGACGGGGGAAACGGTTATGATGGGGCGTATGGCTGCCCCGGTTATGGCTTGCCGGATAAACTCGGCTTGGCTCATGTTGCAGGCAGAAAGCCTTTCCGCAAACTCGGCGTATTCTTCCTCGGTCATGCGTGTCTTGACTACCCGGCTGCGGTGCGGCGTGTTGTATCGTTTTCGCATGGTAAAAACCTCCTTTCGGCTGCCGCATGGCTGCGGCGGGATAAGCGGCGTAAGCCGCATAAGCAGGGTTTGGGGAAGGCACTCCCCAACAAGATTCCCGCAGGGGCAAAATGAGCGAAAAGCGAATTTTGGTACTGCGGTAGAATCTTGCTCTAAGAAACTGCCGGACTGCCGCTCACTTCCTACTGCCACTTTTTCGGGAAATCGCAACCAGCTTTTTTTCACACATAGAGCGTTGGGCTGGCTGCGTTTTGCCCGCTGTATGAAAAAATCAGCGGCTTTTTCCGGCTTCATTCCCTAATACAGAACATTTTGAAATTTGCCAAACGGACAACAAAAAAGCAGCAAATCTTTTTCGGATTTACTGCTTCATGTGCCGCTGCGTGGCGACGGTTATTCAGTTGTAAATAATAAAAGAGGGCGGTAGCACTTTGGGCTATCGTCCTCTTGGCTGCTTATCAGCAAAAACGGGCGAGGCTGTCAACGGTGGGCGAAGCCCACTTGCTTGCCGTTGACTGGCTCGGCTGGATTTGCTATCTGCTCGATAAACTGAAATTTGCTTAAAAGTCAACAGTAAAAATCACTTGGCAATTTTCTTTCAGTGCGTTTTCGTAAAAAGCAAGAATTTCTTCGCTCCAACCTAAAGTGTGTTCTAATCCATCATCGTTTTTATACATAAAATTTTCATCATCAATATTCCAAAAGTTCTTTTGTATTATTTCTTGCAATTTATTCTGATGAAGATATTCAACAATATCTCTGACATCTTGATGATTTTTCAATGTAATAATTTCATCATCCGTTTCTACCAAAACTTCTCCGCCAAAGACAATATTAGTCGGGATGCAATTATCTTCATTCCATTGTCCACCACCTAAGCAATACTGAATACCCTCCCATGCTTTATCTAATTCACAACTGCGCGGACTTCCGATTAAGGCTTCTTCTATTTCTTCCAACATATATTCATATCGTTCTTCTTCTGGCACAGAGCGAAGTTTTTTTACATCTTCTTCGTTCAGTGCATAAAGCATACCTAATCTTGACATATTGTTATCCTCCCATATCAATTCTTGTTTGTTGATTTGTTCATAATCATATTCTACCATACAGATTTTAAGAAATCTATTTATTTTCCCTTAATTTTAGGAATAGTGAGGGGCTGTTGTCTATTAAATTCTTGTGTGTTACTTTACCGCACATGAGCATTGCATTGGGGTATCTCCTCCAGCAGCTTCAGCGCATGCCAGCGGTAGTTGATCAGATTAGGATAACAGTGCTTCAGCTCCAACATGATCTGGTCGATTTTGTCCTCAATCTCATCGGAATAGACCATGGCATACTCTGAATGATGATCATGTTGATGCTTAAACAGTGCTAAAAAGGTTCTGACATTGAAGCACAGCTCCATGTCAGAACCCATTTATTTCACAAATTATTTTTTTTGGTTGCGTCGCCCGGTGTTTTCCGAGCCACGCACTTCCTCATGGTAAAAGTAATCCACAATGACCGGGTGCCCAGGCTCTGCTCGTCCGTAGGGCAGCTCGTTGTCCACGAAGGGACAGTTGTTTTCTTTCGCCAGCCGTTCCGCTTGATCCTCCAAACCACGGAAGTAGCTTCTGTCTCCCTTGTTGTAGATAGCGTCGTACAGCGGAACCAAGTCAGGATATTTTTTACAAATATAGTCCATGATGTCTTTTTTGAATCCGCCTCGCAGGTTTAGATTTTCTAACCATATCAGGTCGCATTGATTTCTGACCTGATGGAAGATAGCCTCAAAATCCGTGATACCCGGAAAGACAGGTGCAATAAAGCAGACGGTGCGAATGCCCGCATCATAGATCTGCTTCATGGCCTCCAGCCGTCGCTTGATGCTGACGGCATCGTCCATATCATTTTTAAAGCCTTCGTCCAATGTATTGATCGACCAAGAGACCGTGACCTTTCCCAATTTTTTCAGAAGGTCGATGTCACGGATTACCAAGTCTGACTTGGTACAGATGAGAATTTCTGCCTCACTGCCCCGGAGCTGTTCAAGAAGCTTTCGGGTGTTCTGAAACTGAGCCTCCTGGGGCAGATAGCCATCGGTCACTGAACCGATGACTACGCGCTGTCCTTTGTATTTTTGCGGATTTTTGATTGCTGGCCAATGTTTCACATCCAGAAATGTCCCCCACGGTTCGGTGTGCCCGGTAAATCGCTTCATAAACGAGGCGTAGCAGTATTTGCAGCCATGGGTACAGCCCACATAAGGATTGACAGAATAGCCGCCCACCGGCAGGGAGGATTTTGTCATAATATTTTTGGTTTCTACATCCTGAATCAGAATGCTGCTCTCTTTTACTTCCGCCATGTCTTCTGTTCCTCCAATACCCGGTAAAAAGCCGGGGGAAATTCTTGTACCATCTGTGCCTCTCCCATGATAGGAAGCAGATCTTCCTTCATAAATACAGGGATGCCAAGCGCATGGGCCTGATGTGTCAGGCTCCACACCCATTCCGGTTTCGATACAGCTTTGCCCTTCCTATGTCCGGTCTCAGTCCCAATGACGATCCACTCAATTCCGGTAAGGTCTACCATGCCAACCTCATCAAACATAGGTTCAAAGGTCACATGATAGTGTCCGCCATGGATATTCTCCCGCAAAGTCCGGATACGGTTTTTCTCTTTACTGGAGGTAACAGTTACACCAAACCACGCATTCTCTAGGGTAGTGGAAAACACAATATCTTCCGGTCGCTTGGTCAAAAACAGATATTGGTGCTGCGGATTTTCAGTCATCTTGGCAAATATCTGTTCCCGCCATTCTGGCTTCCAGTGGGAAAAATCGCTTATGCCGGTGAGCAGAAAATTCTGTGGGCGCTTTTTCTCCATCAGCCGCAGCTTATTGGGAAAAAACTCCGGCTTTTCAAAGTCATCAATCATGTGAAACCGGCGGACATTGTTTCTGGCATAGCAGTAGCTGCAACCGATCGTACAGCCGATCACCAGATTCATGTTCTGAATACAGTCTTTAATACAAACAGCCACCGCTGATGCCTCCTTACCGTTTTAAGATTTAGCCTTCTGCCGCAGGTGCAACTTTCCCGAAGCCGTTCCAGGCATACAGGCCCTTCTTGTCCTCATCGCCCAGGAACTTGTCCACCTGACAGATGTGCAGGATATGGTCGCCTACCTCCACCGACTGCTGCAAGGTAGCCACCATCGCCAGCCGGGTGTCCGCCGGAATCTGGATGTCGCTGCCCTCCACAGCCATCATCTCGATGTTGTTGGCGGCCACCTTGTCGGTCTCGGCACCGGTAGATGCTCCGCAGGCCATTACTGCGCCTGTCAGACTCTCACCGGGAACAGTGACAATGACTTTGCCGGTCTCACGCACACGCTTGCCGGTGTGGGACTGTTTGCCAGTGGCGAAGCCCACCATAGGCGGATTGAAGGAGAGGTAAGACACAAAGCAAATGGGAGCCAGGTTCGTAGAACCATCCTCCTTTTTCGAGCAGATCAGTGTCAGCGGATTGGGGGAGGTCAGAACAGTAGCCTCCATAATGTTCAGTTCTTTCATGTTATTCAGACCTTTCTAAGAAATTTCAGTCGTTGACTGCACGGCTAACTAGTGATATATTTATTATACCTGCTAGCAATTTTTGTTCAAGTACGCAAATTGTTTGTACCTGGTATCAAAAAATATACTGCAAAAGACGAGGAAAGATCCAATCATGACTTATGAAGAATTCAAAGAAAAGGTTAGCAGTGTCATTCTAACCGATGATGGAAACTGCCCGGTCACACCGGTGGTTCAAATGCTGCAGGGCAAATGGAAACTCCAAATTCTATATGAGCTGTGCATCAAGTGCCCCATGCGGTTTGGGGAACTGAAAAAAGTTCTCAAACCCATTACCAATACAGCCCTGACCAACGCCCTGAAGGAACTGGAAGCGGACGAATTGGTTCAGCGTATCCAATATAATGAAATGCCTCTGCGAGTGGAGTACTCCTTCACCGAGAAAGGGCGGGATCTGTTGCCGGTCTTTTACGCCATTTCCCAATGGGGAATGAAATATATACCATGATTCTAACTATATTATCGCAAGTCAAGAAATTAGCGCAACATTCAAACAGCATATTTGCGATATGCAATTCAACGTTGTTGCTATTGCATTAAAAAGTTGAATTGCTATAATATCTGCAAGATAATAGCCGGGAGGCATTGACAATTTGAGTCAACTTCCCGGCTTTTTTATGCATTCTCTACTGCTGCAAAGGATTCAGGAAGCAACCTGATTCATGAGAGTTGATAACTCCCACCGCCTGCAAATAGGCATAGATGATTATGGTCCCCACAAACTTCATAGTCATTTTGAACTTGCTCCGAAATCGTTATGCCTCGCACGCCTCCCGGAGAGCAGGCAGCAGCTCATCCAGCCGCCCGTCCAGTCCGAAGGACTTCTCTTTGATATTGTCCGTAATGTAGATCTCACCAAGATTGAGGGTCACATAAGTGGCGTTTGGCTCGCTGGCCACCAGGCGCATCATCGGGGCCTTGATCAGTTGATTACGCCAGCCAATGCCCAGCTCCAAAACCACCAGTTTCTTTCCGTGGTAGGTTTTCAGAAAGTTTTGGAACCGTGCCTGGGCAGCGGTATCCGGAATCATTCTCTGACCCGCACCCATGTGGATGTCCATGGGACCGCCGCACTTGGGACAACGCGGCACCAACTCTGTAGGCACATGGCCGCCCTGTTCGGCAGCCGATAATTTTTCGGCCACCTCTAAACTTGAATAGAGGGTGTCGTGGCAGGGATGGGCACACTGCATCGTAAACCAGTTGCCCTCGATCTCATAGATTTTCGTCGGATCGAAGCCACACAGTTCAAAGTGACCTTCTCCGTTTGATGTGACGACAAAGTAATCTTTCTCTCCCACAATGGCCTTCAAATCGTTCATCACCGGCGTAGGCTGGTACTGCCCGCAGTAATGATGGATGAGCCGAGTCCAGAAGGCCCACTTTTCCTCCTCGCTGGGCCATCCGGCCATCATGCCCTGCAAAATACAATGTAAGCCGTATTTTTGTTTGAAATCTCCAAACAATTCATCAAAGGCCGCATTGTCCGCAAACAAATGCAGTCCCTCGGTGATGGACAGTCCGTTACTGGCCCCGATCAGGATAGCGTCCGCTTCTCTGAATTTTTCCGCAATAGGATTCCAATCAATCATATTCGTTTGCCCCTTTCTATTTTATGTTTGCCGCGATGGATCGCTCCTGTCGGAGGGTAGCTAGGGTTTCCGCCAAATCTCCTTGCAGATACAGGCTGCGTCCCCGCAGATGCTCCGGACTATGAGATGCCTCTCGATTAAGACATGCATAAAAGACGTTTTCGTTTTTGGCAGTAAGTTCCCAGAAGGGTAGTTTGATGATACTGGGTGTCATCTCACCCACGCCAAGTTCCAACAGCAGGACTTTTTTGTCGGACTGATCCATTATCCAGTGTCGCAGAAAGCTATGGTAGCGGTGCAGACTATCCTGCCAGAAGGTTCCCTCCAGGAAGGTATCATCTCGTACCCAGGGCACCAGCACCCGTCCGCAATCCGGGCAACGAGGAATAACTTCCTCCGGCAGGCGAACACCGTTCAGGCGGCTGGTCAGCTCCTTCACCAGCTCGCGGTTTTTCCAAATATCATCCCGGCAAGGCTGACTGCATTGGCAGTAGCTAAAGTCTCCCTGAAAGGCGCAAATTTGTTCCTGGGGAAATACCCGAAAAAACTGCTGATCCACATTGGTGGTCAGAACAAAAGCAGGTTTGTCCGCAATAAGTGCTTGCAGGTCCAGATAGGGCTGCCCAGTAGGGGCTTCCCACAGGAAGCGGATATATTGACTGTAATATCCCCACTGCTCTCCATAGCTGGAAAAGCAATGGTAGAATCCAGCCAGCGGGGAGGTGAAGCCATACTGTTCGCGAAAGGGAGCCAACGCCTCCGAAAGTGCCGGGGACCAATGGTAGTGGTCGTATCCAGCCGCGCTTGACAGGCCGGAGCCGCCTCCGATCACAACAGCATCTGCTTGATCAATACGCTCGGCAAGTTCCTGAAGCGTCGCTTGGTTTGCAACCCTCATCGATCGTTATCTCCGCTTTCCATGGTGTTCCGTGCATCCCGCAGCACTTGAGCAATGTCGGCCACAATGGTCATGCCCTTGTCCTCCAACTGCTTGGGCAGGAAGTCATACTTGTTGTTGACAGCAATATATCGAGCATGGGGAAAGCTGAGGGTCATGTTCCAGAAAGGCTCTTGGATAAACATGGGAGTCATTCGGCCCACGCCCAGCTCCAGGAACAGAATTTTGCTGTTTTTGTGTTCCAGTACGTAGCGAGAAATTTTTTCGTACTGTTCTTCATATTTCTTTCCTTGCAGAAAATTCCCATATCCTCGCACCCAGGGGAATGCCTCACCGCCACAGTGGGGGCACCGGGGAATGAGATTCGTAGGAATCTTCGTGTCATCCCCCATAGCGGCTACCATATCAGCCACCGGCTTTACCGCATCCCAAGTGTCATCGGTACAACAGGCGGCACACTGGAAGAAGCGGTGATCCCCCTGAATCTCTGCCACCTTCTCCTCCGGGTAGAGTTTGACAAACTGGGTATCCTGGTTGGTGGTGAGGATGAAGAAGTCCTTACCTTTCAGCAAAGCGTCTAAATCCAAATAGGAATGACGCACAGGTGCGGTCTGGGTGGTGTGAAGGAAGGTGGCAAGATACCCCCAATACTCTTCCCTTGTCTTCCAGGGGTGCATCATCCCTGCAAAAGCACCTTTGAAGTGGTACTTCTCGGCAAAAGGTCGGAAGTATTTACGGTAGGAGTCGTTGTCCTCGTAGTAAAAATCTCCGCCACCGGCAGCGGACAGGCCGGAGGCCCCGCCCACTACCACACAGTCAGCTTCCTTTACCTCCTGTACCAAACGATGGATCTGTTCGCTATACGGCAGCGGCTTTTTGTCAGTCAGCTGATAAGGCGTACTGCCGGAAGCATAGATAGGATAGTGCCTGGAATAATTCATCTGGGTCTGCATGACCAGATCATCATAGAAGTTCATTGTCACCATTCTTTTCAAGCGGGTGTTATTTTTATTCTTACTTCAAATCATTTTAGCATCCTCTTGCGTCACTGTCAATATGCTGTTATAATAAAAATAACATCAAAAAAGGAGATCAGTCCATGAAATATCCCACCCGCCTTAGCGATGCTGTTCATATACTGGCTTTTATCGCTCTGTACCCAGACTGCGACCTGACCAGTAACAAGCTGGCAGAGAGCATTCAGACGAATCCTGCCTATGTGCGCCAGCTCATGTCCGCCCTGCGGAAGGGTGGACTGCTGGTCAGCGTGAAGGGACATCCCCGACCTGCTCTGGCTCGTGAGCCGGAGAAAATCACTCTGCTGGATGCCTATCGGGCAGTAGAGGGCGACAAGCCCCTGCTCCATCAGGACATCCACACCAACCCTGCTTGTGGCGTGGGTGTAAATATCCAACTGGTGCTGCGGGATTTTTACTTGGACATTCAAAAAACAGCGGAACAAAGAATGCAAGGAATCACGCTGAAAGATGTGCTGGAACAATATCACATGAAGTTAGAAGGGATGCTCTTGCAGCGTTTATGACAGATTGATTTTCAGAAACTCTTCCATAAAAAACGGTCAAGAATTGCTGCCCTATATACAAAAAAGCCGCCGAGGACACCTCCACAATGGGAAGAGTCCTCGACGGTATTCGTTTATCAAGTGTGCTGCGGTCTGAGAACGTCCTTCTGTACAGCTTTCTATCCGCATCAACGATATTTTCGGAGGGGCGGTACAAAAATATTCAGATTGATCGGCTTTGCGATAAAGGGATGCTATTTTGCAACAGCCCCAAAATCAGCTTTTTCTTAATTACAGCTGGCCCATAGCATGCTTTGCAGCCAGCATACCAAAGGTGTAGCAACGACCCAGAGACAGACCGGTCTGGTGGAACGGATAGTCCGCGCCGCCGTAGAACACACCGCCTACGTTGCCGACGCAGTACAGGCCGTCGATGACGTTGCCGTCAGCATCCAGAGCCTGACCGTTGGCGTTGGTGTTCACGCCGCTGTCGATGGAGGACACGCGGATGTGCTTGCGGATGCCCCAGAAGGGAGCGGTGACGATCTTGTGCATGTAAGCGCTCTTCTTACCGAAGTCCACGTCAGTGCCCTTGTCGCACAGCTCGTTGTAGCGGTCGATGGTCTTCTGCAGCTCGTCTGCAGGCACGCCCAGCAGACCGGCCAGCTCTTCGATGGTGTCGGCCTTGTAGGTATCGATGAGGTTGGTGAACACGCCCTGCGGGTTCTCCACGGCACCGGGGATGTACTTGGTCATCACCTGCTCGGGAATGGGGCCGTTGGCGTAGCTCATGTAGTCGTTATCGTAGATCTGGCAGTACCAGCCCAGAGAACCGTCCGGATGGTTTGCATCCACGTTGTTGCCGTTGAACTTGGGCACATACTTGGTGATGTTGCCCATGTAGACAAAGCCGGTGTCCTCGTTGCAGAAGCGCTTGCCCTCCATGTTGACGTACAGGAACGGTTCCTCGTACATCAGGCCGGAGTCGAAGTCGTGCATCATCTTGGTGTGGCCAAGATTTTCCATCTTTGCACCTGCATCGATGGCCATGATGTGGCCGTCGCCGGTCTTCTGATACTGCTTCTTGTCGAAGCCGTCCACATCGGGGCACCAGCGCTTGACCATGGCCTCGTTGTTCATGTAGTCGCCGGTGGCCAGAATGACGCCCTTGGAAGCGTTGAACTGGATGTACTTGCCGTTTTCGTCCTTTGCGATAACGCCGGTCACCTTGCCGTTCTCATGCACCAGCTTGACAGCGGGGGTGTTGAAGAAGGTCTCCAGATTGGAGTTCTTGGCCTGCACGTTCTCCAGCACAGTGGCCAGCACGTCGCCCACGTTCTTGGGCTTGGGGCCGATCCACGGAGCAAAGAAGTAGCAGTGCTCATCGCCGAAGTCGTAGGTGTCCATGCGGTCCTTCCACACGCCGGTCAGATCCTGGCTGGTGCACATGTAGGCGAAGATCTCCTTCTCGTCGTTGTGCAGCAGGTCGGAGGGGTTCTTGTTGCTGTCCACGAGGCTGCCGTCGCCGTACTCGGTCTGGTCGGTCAGGCCGGCGCGGTTCAGGTACCACATCAGGGCCTCTTCGGAGTTCTCGACGTAGGCGTTCAGCAGGCTGGTATCAGCGCGCCAGTCGCACAGGCCGTTGGTCATGTGCACCCACATCTTCTTGCCCGCGTCGGTGGACTTGGACTTGATGATGGCGGAACCGCAGTTGCCCTGGCTGACCACGATGCTCTGCTTCTGCAGCAGAGCCACATGGCCGCCCAGCTCGGCAGCCCAGCCTGCGGCGGGCACACCGGCAGCACCGGCACCCACGACGACCACGTCAAAGTCCTTGGTCTCGTCGGGGGTGATGTCGCCCAGCTCGCACACAGAGGACTCCACTTCCTCCACGCTCAGGCCGTCGGGGACAACGGTCTCGGCCTTATTGGCCTCGGTGGGGGCAACTGCCACGCCCTTGGCCTGATTGATGCAGCTCTCGGCAGCCTTCCGGATGGCGTCGGAGGTGATGGTTGCGCCGGAGTGGCCGTCCACCTCGCTGGACTGTGCGTCCAGGATCTTCTTGACCATCTCATCGGCGATGTCGGCACCGTAGCCCTTGGTCTCGTTTGCAACGTCGATCTGCACATCGGTGATGGCGTCAGCGCTGAATGTCATGGTCACGGTGACGGGGGTGGTGGTGTTGATGCCGGTAGCGGTGGCGCTGTAGGTGCCTGCAGTGTAGGTGCCTGCGGCGGCGCTGCTGGAAGCGCCGCTGTTGCCGCAGCCTGCCAGCAGACCGGCAGCTGCTGCGCCCAGCGTAGCGGTGCGCAGGAAGTTGCGGCGAGAGATCTTTTCGCTCATAGTGTGTTCTCCTCTTTCTTCTCAATCGTGTACTCTGTCAGAGCAGCAAAGCCGGAAGTCCGACTTTGTTACTTGCTAAACAAAGTTTACACGTTAGAGCAGCGCGAAGGTCAAGGGTCATTTTGACAAAAATATCACGAGAATTTGTCTGATATAACAAATTCTCGTGATATTGCAATTTTATGTATATATTTTTGTCCGTGTCAGATGGTAATTCACGATGCTCCCATCGGGCTGTTCCCGGCTAGCAGTGATGCTGCTGAAGGTCTCGCCCACCGCACGGAAACCGCGCTGCACGATCTCCGCATGCAGGTCGTCCAGCGAGTCCCACCCAAAGGACCCGCGATAATCCTTTTTCCAAATGGTCGTCAGATAGTCTCCGCCACACACCACCTCCACATGCTTTGTGTGCTTCAGCCCCAGCCTGCGGGCGGCATCGGCCTCAATCATAAGGCCGTAGTCGTACTCGTTGCGTCCCACCCGAAACTGCTCCATCACCCGCCGGGGCAGGCGGCTCACCCAGCGGGTCGCAGGCATACATTCCAGCCATTCAGCCTTTTCCTGCTGCAATTCTTTATCCCGGTCTGCTGCTTCTTCCTGTGAGAAGGTCAGTCGCCACATTTCCGGGAAATTCTGCACCCAGATGCGCCCAGCATTCTGTTCCAGTGTGCGGTACTGCTCCCGCTTGTGTTCCAAAAAACGGATGGCCAGTTCGTCCAGCACCTGCCTGCGCCGCAGCTGGGCGATCTGATGGTTGAACATGGCGTCGCTCTGCTCCACCGTGGGTGCGCCGATCAGCTCCCGGCATTCTTCCAGCGAGAGCTCTGCCGCCCGCAGTTCCCTGCACAGGTTGAACCGCCGGGTATCAGTGACTGTATAGTAACGGTAGCCGGTATCCTCGTTAACCTCGGGGTGGATCAGGCCCATTTTTTCATAGTAGCGCAAAGTATGGGTTGTGACACCAAGCAGAGATGCCATCTCACTGATGGTATAGCGCATAACAGTAAGCTCCTTTCCGGGCAGCAGAACCTTAGAGCTGCTCGAATGTTATTTTTCTATCCATCCTTATTATATCGTATCCGTGCACCGTTTCAAGTAAAAAAACTTTGCCGTTCTCCGCCGGAAAATACCGGGCAGCAAAAACAGGGCGTTGACTTGGATGCCGTGACCGGCAGAGAGTAGGACTGCGTTTTAACAGAATAAATCCAACATCTTAAACCTGCTGCACAAACAAAAATCCGCCGAGGATGCCTCCCAACTGGGAAAGCTCCTCGGCGGTATTCGTTTATCGGGTATGCTGCGGTCGGAGATTGCTCTTGTCCTCCGCAAAAAACAACTCCACATTTTTCTGTGCTTTCATCAATTGTTGCATCTCATTCCGTACTTTGCGGTAGGCATCATATTGATGCCGTTTGATTCTTACGCCTGTTCGTATAAAAATAGGAGCTGTCACATTGCAACAGCTCCTTCTTTGTTTAAACTCAGTGGGTGGTGCCCATGTTCACAGCGATGTCGCTGTCACTTTCCACAATGGCTTCCACAGCCTTTTCCAGACCGCGTGCGATCTGGTGCAGATCCATGCTGGGGGTGCCCAGCGGCTTATTCACGACCTGCTCCATGGCGTAAGGCACATGGATGAAGCCGCCGCGCACGCCGGGGAACTTCTTGTCGATGAGGTACAGCAGGGTGTACATCAGGTAGTTGCACACATAGGAGCCTGCAGTGTAGGACAGGGCAGCCGGAATGCCGGCATCCTTCATCTTCTGTACCATGGCCTTCACAGGCAAGGAAGTGAAGTATGCGGTCTCGCCGTCCTCGCGGATGGTCACATCCACGGGCTGGTAACCGGCGTTATCCGGGATGCGGCCATCCATGATATTGATGCCCACCTTCTCCGGGGTGATGGCGGAACGGCCACCTGCCTGACCGATGCAGATGACCACATCGGGCTTCGAGGCGTTCATGGCAGCTTCCAGCACTTCACCGGCGCGGCCAAACTCGGTAGGAACTTCCTGCTTTATGATCTGGGCACCGGCAATGGTGTCGGGCAGCAGCTTCACAGCTTCAAAAGCAGGGTTGACGGACTCGCCGCCAAAGGGATCAAAACCAGTAATCAGGATTTTCATAATGAATTACCTTCTTTCTCAGATATAAATGGATGGCTCTAGAACGGTCAGTTGTCCGTGATCCATGATCATGCGGTTGTCCACATAGATGTTGGGGTCATGGGTGACCAGATCGAAGTGTCCGGTAGCATCCTGCACACCGCCAAGGGCGATGTTGCGTCCAAAACCAATGTGGAAGGTGCCGTAAGTGGATTCGTCCTCAATATAGCAGTTGCCGTCGCAGTGGGAGTGGGTGTTCAGCCCGATGCCGAACTCTGCGGCCACCACCATATCTTCAGGGTCCTTGAAACGTTGCAGAAACTGTTTGAGCCGTCTGCCGCTCTCGTTATCCTCAATGTCCACGATCTTGCCGTGCTGCAGCTCCACCCGCACCGGGCTGGATACCACGCCGATGTAGCCCATGGAACCATCCAGGATCAGGGTGCCGCTGGTCTCGGTCTCCACCGGGGCCACATACACCTCCACGCTGGAGGATGCCAGACCGTTGCCGTCGCGGCAGCAGCCGTTGAAGAAACCGGGAGTGCGCCCTTCAATGGTAAAATCCAGATTCGTGCCAAGGTCGGTTGTCACATGGATCTTACTGGCATTCTGGTAGCAGTTCATAATGATGCTGGCCATAATGCGGCTTTTGGGCAGGCTCATGTTCAAAAAGTCGTAGCTCAGCAGCGACTGGCCGTTATTTGTGCTCAGCGGCAGCGAGAGAAACCTGTGCCGCCGCTGCACCACCCGCTTGACCGCCCGCGTAGTGATCAGCGAATATTCCGTTGCACCGATCACGGCATCGTAGGGGTCAAAAGCGTCCTCGCGTTCATCAAAGTACTGGCCCACCTGTTCATGCAGGTCGTCCAGCAACAAAACCTCAGCGGTGGCCCCCACCGCTTTAGCAGTTGTCTGCATGGCCTGCACTTCTGCGGCATAATTCAGGCTGGATACGATCAAAAGACGTTCTCTTGTACGGAGCCGGACCCAGTCTTTGACAATAATGTTGGCACCGTGCTGAATTGCTTGTTCCATTCAATCACTCGATCTAATTTTAAAAACTACAGGTTACAGCGGGACAGACGATCACTTCAGCATGATCATCACAACGATCTGGACGACCAGCATGATGATCGCAACAGGCACCTGATTTTTGATAACGCCCATGGGCTTCTTCATGTCCAGCAGAGCGACAGGCACGGTGTTAAAGTTTGCAGCCATCGGGGTGCACAGGGTGCCGCAGAAGCCGCAGGTCAGGGCCAGCATACCAATAACGGTGGGGTTTGCACCGTGTGCCAGAACGAACGGATAGCCAATGCCCACGGTCATAACAGTGATGGCAGCGTAGGCGTTGCCCATGATCATGGTGAACAGCATCATGCCAATGGCGTACACCACAATACCGGCGTTCACATTGCCCTCCGGGACGATGTGGCTGACGATGTCAGAAATCACGTCACCGACACCAGCCTTGGTGAAGATGGCGCCCAGACACGCCAGCAGCATGGGCAGCATGGACAAGGGACCGACGGTGGACAGCATACGTTCGGAATCGTTCAGGAAGGTGGAGGGCTTGTTCTCCTTGTTCATGATCATCAGCAGGATGACGGATACCAGCACGCCGATGGCAACGCCGTTCAGAGCAGACAGGCCGATGCCCAGACCGGTGATGGCGCAGATAACAGCCATCACGCCGATGCTCAGGGTAGGAGCAAAGATCTTCATGCCGATCTTCTCATAGGCAGCCTCGGTCTCAGCCTTGGTAGCAGCAGAGACGGCACCCTTCTTCACCTTCTTGAAGATGGCGGGCAGGCACATGACAACGACCAGAATACCACTTACCAGAGCGGGCAGCCAGCGGCCCAGTGCGATCACAACGCCCAGAACAGCCCAGAAAATAAAGGTGCCCACTGGCTCGGAGTTCTCTTTGTCCTTCAGGTTCTTCACGCCACAGTTGATGCACAGCAGGCCGATAATGATGTAGATGACTTCCATCACCTTATTGGCGAGGGTGACATCAGCACTTGTAAAAAAGCTCATTCTTCTGTCCTCCCTTATTTATAATACTTCTGAACCATCTTGCGGTCCTTGATGATGTAGAACACGATCGTAACGGCGGTAGCAATGATGCACACCGGCACTTCAATGGCAGCCAGCGGGGCCAGCTCCACTTCAATGCCCAAGCCGGCCAGGGTGCTCTGCACCAGCAGTGCGCCGGAGCCGCCCACAAACAGTACCTGACCAAAGAACCAGGTCACGTTCTCCATGCCGGAAGCCATGCCCTTCAGCTCCTCAACATGATCCTCGTTCGGTTCATAGCCCCGCGCCACAATGGCGCCTTCCGCCATAGGCATGATCACCGGGCGGACAAAGCCGGCCACGCCGCCAAAGCCCACATTGAAGGCGGCAAAGACCGCACGCATAACACCGTAAATGCCAATGACCAGACCGGAGGTCGCGCCCTTGAACTTGCCGATCAGAGCCGCAGCTGCCTCACGCAGGCCGTTGCGCTCCAGAGTGCCAGTGACCAGCATGATAATAATAAAAATTGCCATGCTGCGGTTGGCCACAAAGGTGCTACCAAGGGTCTCCAGCAGGGTGACAGGACCCAGACCGCCCACGATCGCAGTCACAACGGCTGCAGCCAGAATGACGAGAATGGAGTCCAGCTTCAGCGCAAAGCCGACGATGACGATGACAATGCCAAGTAATTTGAGTAGTTCCATAATTTCCTTCCTTTACAGAATTATATTTTCCCGGCGAAGAACGCCGAAAATACATGGATGTGTCTGATTTATGCGTTGACGAATGCCGCCAGCAGCACCGAGAAGCCCAGCGCCGTGAGCCACAGCGGCACAAGACGGCGGCGCAGATGGGCGGAAATATCGCATTTTTCCAGCACGCCGGAAGCCTTCATGGGCACTACGGTAGTGGTTTCAGGTACAGCGACCTCGCTGCCGTAGGGGTTTGTAGAGGTGAATTCACCCTTGCCAGTTTCGCCCGGACAAGTATACACGCCAAAATAGGAAGTAAGGATGCCGCCCTTTCCGGCTGCTGCCTTGCTCACGCGCACGCGCTCCACGGTGAATGCTTCCGCTTTGCGTTCTTCCACCAGCAGGTTTACCCGCATCATGTTCACAAGGTTCAGCACCGACGAAACGGCAATGAGCACATCAAAAATTAAAACTAGAATGAGCAGTGGATGCATAAGCGCTGCCTCCAAATCAGAACGAATGCAGCGCCACTCCACTTCGGATACAACTCTGCATCTTTATAGATTGTATTATTATATCATAACTGTGACGGAAAAGTAAACAAAAACGCTTATATTGTGGGGAAGTTGTATACAGATTGAACAGGGGCTGTTGCACAATCTACAACAAAAAGACCCGAGTTATTTGGCCAAAAGGTAACAGTCTTCTCGACGCTATCCGTTTATCGGATCTGCGTTTTCTCGGTGGTGTCCTTTTCCTCCGCAAAAAATCGCTCCACATTTTTCTGTGCCCGGACCAGTTCCTGCATCTCGTCCCGTGCTTTGCGGTAGTCCGTGTAGGCTGCTTTCTTCTTGGTCAGCAGTTCTGCAAACTCCGCATCCAACTCCTTGACCTTCGGCAGCTTCTGCAGTCCGGCTTCGTCAAAGGCAGCTTTCGCCGCCTTATGCAGAGTGATTTCCTCCCGGTGGGCTTCCAAAGACTTTTTACTGTACCCTGACTTGCGGTAGGCATCATAGGCTGGGCGGGTCTTGGCATAGTTGATGATGTGGGTTTTCAGGACGGCGATTTCGGCCAACCTCGTTTCCGCCGCCTTGATGAAATCGCCCATGGCATGATAGCGTTCCGTTGCCGCCGCTGCACGTTCCCGCAGTTCCTCGGCACTGCCGATTTTCTGCTCCTGTAAAAATAGCAGCGTCTTGGACATCTCCTTCAGGTTGAACTTGGTCGCCCACCTTTTGTAGCCGACACTTTTGCCCTCTGCCATTTTCCCCTGAATATCCACCAGCAACTGGAAGAGCTGCTCTTTGGCCTGCTTTTTCTGGTACGGTTGGTGCTTCGCCTTTTCCTCCAGCACCGCCTTGATTTCATCCTCACTGTACCCGGTGCCCAGCGTTCGGAACCGAATAAAGCGTTTCTGCCCCTTGCCCTTCACCACTGTGTGCTTGCCACGCTTTACCTCATAGCCCTGCTGTTCCAGCTTTTGCAAAAACATTTCGTAATCTCCCGGCTTTTCTGCAAGGATTGTATCGATGATTCCGCACAGGCGGTCACGGTTGCTCTCCTTAGGCGGGTAGACGATGCGCTTCTGCCGCTCCCGGTAGGGCTTTATTTCAATCACAGACAGGCTGTGTTCCAGGCAAATCAGGTCACTCAGCCGCTGCACGGCCAACCCCGACAGCAAAAAGTCCCGGAATTTACGGTTGCAGTCCAGAGCCGTAGAGTTATAGATAATGTGATTGTGAATATGCTCCCGGTCGGTGTGCGTAGCAACCAGAAAAGCATACTTGCCTTTTGTAAAGCGCATCGCCAACTCATAACCTACTTTGTTGGCTTCTTCAGCGGTGATTTCTCCGGATTTGAAGGACTGCCGAATTTGATATGCAATCACGTCACTTTTCTGTCTGCGCCCGGTAACAAGTTCGTACTGCCGCTTGGACAGCATAAATTCTTCATCTACAGTCAAGGGGCTGCATTTATAACTGCTTACAAGCTGCCCCTGCTCCGTTTTATCCGGGTTTTGTGCATAGTCGGTGCGGCTTTTCAAGCAAGCCGCAACAGACTTTCCCTTGTTTTTATGCAGCACAATCAGCCGTGTTGCTGCCACCTCAAACCACCCCCATAAAGAAAAAGCCGCCCGAAGGCGGCACATCATCCATCAGGATTGACGGAACAACTTTTCAAAATCAGCGGCACCGGCCAGATACATTGCCTGATATCGTACGCTTTCCAGCTCATTGCAGATCTCATCCAGCTGAAGATACTGCTTCCATGCTGCTTCGCCCACCATTTTCCGGTGTGCGTCTTCCGCTGCCAGTTTTTTCCGCAGGAGCTCATGATACCGTGCATTGCTTCCCAATTCATCCCGAAAAAGCGTTGCCTCACGGTCATTGAAATAATCCAGCATTTTATCTTTATCCATCGTTTCCTCCATTACAGTTCCGCAAGCCATTCGCTGAATCGCTCGACGGCTTCCACAATCGCCGTTCCTGCCACGATGAGCAAAAAGCACCCGAACTCTGCCACAAAAAGAATCAGGAACTGCGTCCATTCTCTACAATAAAGAGTATAAAGTCCGCAGCCAAAAATATACAGCATCGGCAGCGCAAGCACAAATGCCGACAGATTCAATGTCAATTTCAGCATCAGCGCAAGGAAAGCCGTAAGCAGCGAAAACGGAAGAATGACCATCTTAAAAATGAACCTCATATCGAGCACCTGCCTTTCGCCCTTATTATAAAGGTATCTCCGCATCCATTGCAAGGATGTCAATCGATATGTAATCCGCAGCTCCTCTCTGCGGAAAAAAGTTAAAGTTCAGACAGTTTGGAAAGAATCTGTTTTCCGATGCCAATCAGCTCGTCCAGCCGATGCCACAAATCTTCAATGTCTGCAGCATAAAGCTGATTGCTTTCATTCACACGTTTTGCCACCTGATTCAGATTGTTGCTGCAATTCTGAAGCAGGTACGACATCCGGCGCAACTGCGGCAGGTCAAGGTTCAAGCAGTATCCGTCCAATGCCATTTTACGGATATACGCACTCAGACTGCGGATGCCCATGCCATACATCTTTTCGTAAATCCGATTCTTTTCGGTTTTTGTGATGCGCAGGATCAAAATCTCGTTTCTCTTTTCTCTCATCGGGCATCACCATCCCGGTCCGAGTAGCTGCGGAACGGCTTGACCGGTTCCTCCTTATCCGACTTTTCGTTCAGGGCGGCCAGCACGGAAGGGCGCGCAGATTCCTCATCCGGCGTTTCTTCCATCTCCGGCTCGTGATGTTTTTCGTCCACATCCAGCTGTGCATTCAGTTCAGCCAGCCGTGCAGATTTTTGTGCCAGTTCTTCTTCCTGCGGAAAGGACTTTTCCACTTCTGCCTGCGCTGCCGTCTGTTGCTGTAGCAGATTCTCCAGTCGGGTGATATTGCCGTGCGGGTCGGCACCAAGTGCCACCGGATAAATCGCCTTGCCTTTCAGCACCGCCTGCTGCTCGTTCCGGACCGGCTCATAGCGCACCGAAAGCTCAAAGCCGCGGTACTCGCCCAGCACAACAGGCTCTGTGTCGGGAAGTTCTTTTGCCGCCAGAATCAACCGTTCACCGGCAGTCTTTTTGTCATCGAACATCATGCCTTGATGGTCATCCCGCAGAAGTTTTCCTTGTCCTGCGGATGGGCCGCAGCCGTTTCCGCATCGGTTTTCAGTGCGGAAATATGCGCTCTCTGCTGCTGAATATCTGCCGGGAACTGCGTCAGCAATTTGTCTTCCAGACGATATTTCTGGCTCTGATGGTCAGCTTTCAGAACTTTCAGCTTAGCCACCTGCACATCAAGGTCCATCTTTTCCTTAATCAGCGGGTTTCCGGCACACAGCGCCTTGACTTCGGCGTAAGAGAGCGCCTGCTCATCCACATCATCGCAGGAACGCACCGGGGATTTGCTGGTCATAATCTGCGAGATAAATCGCTGTTTATTTTCCAGTGTCTGCCAAAGGTACGCGTCAAAAGTTCCTTCCGTGACATAGTTGAACACCTTCACCTCTTTGTTGCGGTTTCCCTGCCGGATGATACGGCCGTTGCGCTGAGTCATATCACTGGGTTTCCAGCCGACATCCAGATGATGAACCGCCACAAGCCGGTCCTGCACATTGGTGCCTGCACCCATTTTTGCAGTGCTGCCCAGCAGAATCCGCACATCGCCGGAGCGCACTTTGGAGAACAGTGCCGCCTTTTTTGCTTCAGTGTCCGCCGAATGGATAAAGGCCACCTCACTTTCCGGCACGCCTGCGGCCAGCAACTTCGTTTTGATGTCATCATAAACATTGAACTGCCCATCGTTTTTCGGGGTAGAAAGATCACAGAACAGCAGCTGCGTCAGTTTCTGCTCCCTGCCGTCCTCCCAGATTTGCAGCACATTCCGCACACAGGCGTTCAGTTTGCTAGCGGGGTCATCGGGCAGCAGCGGATTCATCAGCCTCTGGTCAAGGCCGATTTTCCGGCCGTCATTCGTAATGCAGAGCATGTTGTCCTCGGACGCATCCACAGTACCGGAATGCACCTTAGCTGCACGCTCACTCAGATTCTGCACCATTTCTTTCTGGATGTCAGACGGTTTTACAACCACCGTTTCAAACTTTGCTTCCGGCACCGGCAGATGCAGCTGGTCGCTGGTCTTGATGTCGGCCACTTCCTTGAACATGGCCATCAGCTCCGGCAGGTTGAAAAACTTGGCAAACCGGGTGCGTGCACGGTAGCCCGTGCCCTCGGGCTGGACTTCGTCAAGAGGTTTTCGGTAATTTTTCTAAATTCATCAGGTTGTCCGCAAGGAAGGCCCTTGTGACCTCATGTCTGCACATATCCTTGAACATCTTTTCAATCGGCTTTTTGGCGGTTTCGGACTGCTTCACGCACACAATAAAGGTGGTTTTGCCAATCTGCACCGAATAACTCGAATTCTGATTCTCCATTCGATTTCTCCTTTTAGCGTCACTTTTTAAATTTGGCTGGCAAACTGGCAACTGTGGGTGTACCATGATTTTCTTGCCAGCCAAATTTTTCTGCCAGTCAAATAGCTCATTCCATCCAAAAGATCTTTTTGCGGCCTTCCACGATCTTGCTTTTCAGGGCATCGCTCAGTTCACGTTTGGCATCTCGGACAGTTCGACCGGGGATGCCCCTTTCCAGAGCCGCCTTGTCGATGTCCTCGCTGAACACTCGCTTTCCTCCGGCAAGCAGGGTGCAGATCAGGTCTTTGGCTTGCTGGGTCTTGGTTTCACGCTGCGGCTCAATGCCGGACAGCATTTCGTCTGCGGTAATGTCGTACTCGCCGACCCAGCGGAAGCCGCCCTCGTCCCCCAGAGAGAACGCCAGCGATGCGCCCGGCGGGGCAAGCGAACTTTTCTCATGGGTCAGGATTCGCATGGTCGGGTCGTGCTTCAGCTTGCCGATGAACATGACACTGCGCACGGCGGCAGCAATGTCGATGGAGCCAAGGCCACGCTGTAAACTCTGCATCCCGGCTGCTTTGTTCAGGTGTCCAATCAGCAAAATAACGCAGCCTGTTCGCTGCGCTACCTGTCCCAGCCGCATGAAGATAGGCCGGACTTCATTTGCCCGGTTCATGTCCACATCGGCACCGAGATATGCCTGAATCGGGTCTATTATGACCAGTTTGGCATTGTTCTCGATGATGGCTTTTTCAATTCGTTCGTCCGAAAGTGTCAGCTGCACATCGCTGTCATCAATGACCAGCACTCGGTCAAGGTCTGCGCCCGCTTCGATCAGACGGGGCTTGACCGTATCGCCCAGACCGTCCTCGGCGGTCTGATAGATTACATTGAACGGTTCCAGTCGTTCCATATTGGGCAGCAGCTTTCCATTGGTGCAGGCGGCGGCAAGGTGCATGGCAAAATAAGTCTTGCCCTCGCCCGGATTGCCTTGCAGAACACTGAGCTTTCCAAAGGGCAGATACGGCTTCCAAAGCCATTCCACCGGGGTCAGCTCCACGTCGCTCATGCGGATAATCTTCACCATTTTCGGTTTTGACGGCTCTTTCAGCACGACGCTCTTGAAATAATTGCGATTCGGGATTTCTGCTCGGTGCACCAGAACATCGTTCCAGTCTTTCATGCAGGGCTGGATGCGGGTCACGCTCACGGTGTCCGGCAGCAGAGCAGCCAGACAGAGGAACACACGCTCCACGTCCGGACGTTCAGAAAGAAACTGCTGCAATGCCTTTGCAGACACGCCGCCCAATGCCAGATAGCTGTGCTGCTGCCAGTTCTTTGGAAACAATTCGATGAAGGACAACAGGTCGATGGGGGCTTCAAAGACCAGCAACTGTTTGTCGGTGCCACGATGGGCAAAGCCAAACGCCTTTTCTGCACCTGCTGCATCCTGCCGGAACTTCTCATTGATGCCACGGCTGCTTGCGTAGCGGGGATGCCCGTCTGCATCCCGCCCCACAAAGACCACGTTGTGGTGGGAGGAATCCTCGTAAATATCTCCGGCAGCGATAAAGAAGTTCACCAGCGAGGGGCTGAGTTTTCGCTCCCGTGTCAGATAGTTCAGGATGTTGGCATTGGTGACGTTCCGCAGCGGCAGACGAAACGCCGGAGAGGGGGCGGGGTCAGCCTCCGGCTGGGCTTTGCCCGGCTCTCCGGTCAGCATCTGCACCGCTTCGGGGAAGGATTTGCCGTAAAATTCCATTACGAAATCCACAGGAAAGCCGCCCCTGCTCTGGCTGTGCCGAAACCATTTGTTTCCGCACACGGTCAGACTGTCGTGAGCTTTCCAGCGATATTCTTTTCCGCTGCGCACCAGCGTTTCGCCCTGCGCACGGAGAAAATCTTCCAGATTGGCGGCGTTTGCACGGTCAATTTGGGCTTGCGTGTAGGTCATATTCCTTCCTCCTTAAAGTTCCGGTGTGTTCTTCTGCTGCTCCGGTCTCTTCGGGGCGGCGGTGGCTTTGGCTTCATGCAGCTTCTTCAGCACAGATTCTTTCTCCGGGGTCTTGCCGTCCGATGCGGAAAGCTGCTGCTTATTCAGCACCATGTCGATATACTTGCGGATATTTTTCAAAGCGGAGATGTCCGGCTGCAAAGTTTCCAGTTGGCTGCGCAGCTCTGCGCTGCCGGATTGCAGCGCAGAAAATTCGGCATCCAATGCCGAAAAATCCACCGCTGTGCTGCCGTTCAGCTTCATCAGGGTGCGGACAGCTTTATTGAACGTGTCCAGTTCATCCTTGTGCTGGGCGGCATAAGCATCCTTGGCGAGTTTGAAGTTCTTCTTGATAAAGGTATCGTGGATGGGCTTCAGCTTGGCATGGATGGCAGCAGCATCCTTGATCTGGGCGATTGCCTGCATATGGTTCTCGTTCTGCTTCAGCTGCTTGCGTAGCGGGGCAGCGGTTTGGCTCAGGTCTTTGATTGCAGCATTCAAGTCCTCGACCGTGTTCAGCGAGTGGGCTTTCAGGTAGTCCACTGCCTGCCGAATTTCCTCAAAGTCCCGGACAGTGCATTTCAGTTTTGCCTTGTCAGACCAATCGCTGCGCTGCTCGTTGCGAAGGTTGAAGTAATCCACCAACAAGTCGGACAGCGTGGGTTCCTTCGCTTTTTCCAGAGCATCCAGAAAAAGCTGCTTCTTTTCGGTCAGGTCTGCGATCCAGTGTTGCAGACCACGGATGGTGCTGCGGATGGACTGCATCAAGCTGTTGGCGGCGCGAATATCCCGGTTGAGATTTCCGAGAAAGGTTTCGATTCCTCGCTTTTCCATCTGGTGAGCAGCGGGGCCGAGATGCACGGTCGGTATCTGCTGGATGCCCTGCCGCTCAAAGGAGCGTAGGTCAACACGTTCTGGTCTGCCAGCGGCTTCCAGATAGCGGTTGGTAACAACTTCCCAGCTGTGCCGCCAGACCTCGGCATACTTCTGGTCGTTCCAGTCCACCGTGTTTTCCTTATGGCACTTCCAGTAGCCGGATGGGAGTTGGATGCGCTCGCCGTTTTCGTCAAGGTCGTAAACCTTGCGGGCTTTCGGGAGCCACTTGCCGTGTTCATCCATTGCCCGGAGCGTCAGCAAAATGTGGGCGTGTGGGTTCCCATCTCCCTTGTCATGGATGGCAAAGTCGGCAATCATCCCTTTGGAAACAAACTGCTCCTGACAAAATTCCTTTATCATGGAAAGATACTGCTCTTTCGGAACCTCCACCGGGAACGCCAGAACGATGCGCCTGGCAAGCTGGGAGTTCCACTGGTTCTCCACAGCTTCCACGGCGTTCCAGAGGGTTGCCCGGTCTGCATATCCGGGCGGCGCATGGGACGGCAGCATGATCTCGGCATGGACAAGCTCTTTCTTCTTGTTGTAGAATTTCGTTTTCTGGTCGTACTCACTGAATAGCCGTTCGCCGCTTTGGTAAGCGGCCCCGGCAACAGCGGACTGCCCTTGGCTGCGCTTGACGATGGTGATTTTGAAATGCGGACACGGAATAGGCATCACCCCCAAACAAAAAGACCGCCCAACAAGATTGCTCTTGTGAACGGTCTGGAATCGTATTCGGTTGTGCTCGCCACCTTGGAACGGAGTGCTGTGCGCTTCGGTTTCAGGCGGGAGCCGCAAAAGGATAGCTGCAAAGCAGCGCAAGGAAAATGCAGTTTTCCTTGGGATGGAATCGGGCTGGCGCACAAACGCCAGCTTCGATTTCATCGAGCCGTCTGCAAGACCGCAATTTCACACAAAGGGGTCCCCGGAAAAGCATCGAAGATGATTTTATGGGGAAGAGGAGGAACTGCGGAGTGAATGAGCATTTGTGCTTTTGCATAGATGCGAACGATACGCAGCAAGTGACGACGAGGTGTATAATTGCGCCCTTTATTCTAAAGGGTTTTGAACGTTGCTACGTTCGTGAACGTTATGCACCATCTTTGCAAGTGCCAGCACGACTTCCGGTTGACGGAACGAGATCTTCAGCAGTTCCATCACCTGATCGTCGGTCAGTTCTCCCGGACAGACCAGAAAGCTTTCCAGCATTCCGGCACGGGTGCAAAGACGATGCACACGCTCTCTCCGGTTTAGCTCCGACATCCTGCGTTCAAGGATCTTCTCACGGTGCTGACAAGAGCGCAGCTTCTGCTCTGCTTTGGCTTTTTCGTTGTGGAGATAGGCAAGGTCGATTTTGGGTTGGGTCATGGTATCACACTCCTTTTTCAGAAAATAAAAAGCCAAACAATCAGTATGGAGGCTGATCATTTGGCTGTGGAAACATATTTAATTTTCGCAGTTTAATCGAACTTTCACGGTAAAAGTCCCATTCTTTTTCTCGGCATAAAAATCGCCATCGCTTTCCCGTACCACACGTTTTACATTTTTCAGCCCATATCCATGGTGGCTGCCAACCCGAAGGCTGCGCGAGGTACCACTGTATGGATTGTCAAGGCGGTAGAAAAGGCTTCGATACTGTTTGCGCAGCTGCAAATGGATCTTTCGTTGTTCTGGCGGCAAGCCACAACAAGCTTCAATTGCATTGTCGAATGTGTTTCCAATCAGGATGCTTAAAGATAACGGAGATATAGATAGAACTTCTGGAATCGTTACGTCCAGAGTTACTTTGATGCCGTTTTCTTCTGCTGTATGTAAACACTGATTTAACAGTGCGTCCACAACTGGATTTCCAATCGTAGAAATATTTTTGGAACGTTCAAAGGCATCCGTTGCATCTCGTACAATTTTGTGAAGTTCTTCGGAATTCCCACGCCCCGCCACCGCCTGCATTGCCAGAATATATTTTTTGATGTCGTGCCAAAGGGCTCTTGTTTCTTCTTGCCGTTCCTTTAGCTGCTGGTAATACTCCATCTGCAAGCGATATTGCTGCTCGTTAAATTCCGCTCTGAATTTTTCCTGCTCATTTTTTCGGAGAGCTTCTACATAGAAAACGATTAGGATATTCATTAAGAGGAGTACCACCATCAAGCCAATCAGATAGTCTGGAAAATTTTCATCCGCTGCATGGTACTGTACCACATAACAAACTGCGATACTGGCAATTTGGATAGCGATGATCGGCAGCAGCCAAAGAATACGCAGTACACTTTCTTTTCGACTGAAAAAATGCGAGAGCAAAACAACCAATGGAATCTGTATCAAATTTGAGAATACCACATAGATCAGTCTGGCTGCTCCCGCTTGCATTAGAATCGCTGTGTCTGGGATGCGCAGTCCGATAAGGAGCATTGCGAGGATCTCGACCACTGCAATCAGCGTAAAAAACGCAGCACTTGCAAAGATAACTTGCCATATTTGTGCTTCATAAAACAGAATTGCCAGAAAAAAACCTCCCAGCAGAAGGTAAATCGTTCGTGTCATCACCCAAGTGGGAAATAAGCTCAATGTACATTGCCCCACGATTAGAAGCGCAATATAAAGATAGAACCATCGTGAAGATAAATCTTTTTTCTGGAATAAACGGTCAACGAAAAGCACAAGCAGCGCAATGTTAGCAAAACTCCCGGCAAATTCAACAAAATAATATATCATCTTCCCAAATAAGCGTTAAAGCTCTGATTGAACTCCTGACGCTTCCTCCGGCTGATCGGCAATTGATTTCCACTGGACAGAACAACTGTCGTTCCAGTGGCGTAGACAATATGCTCCATATTTACAAGATAGCTTTTATGTGGTGAAGCAAAGCACCTTTTCGGCAACTGGTCTAAGGCTTCTGGAATCGTCATTCGCAGAGTGAGATCCTGCCCTTTACAATGAATCAAAACTTTATGCCCATGGCTTTCCAGATAATAAATTTCTGACGTTTCCAATGAAAGCGTAGCTCCTTCATATTCAACGGTAAAGTGTTTGGAATTCAATTCTTGGACAACTGCATCCATTGCAGCAGTAAAAAGCGATTCATCAAGTGGTTTCACCAGATAACGGAACGCAATGCCATACCCCTGCACAGCGTATTCATGCCGTTTTGTAACAAAGATCACCAACGGATGCTTTTCCATCTGTGTTAAGGTTTGCGCAATTTGAAATCCGTTTGAAGGCATTTCGATATCAAGCAGCAGAAGATCGAAGAAGTTCTTTTTTAGCTGCAAATCACTTAAAAGCACTGCACCGTCTGTGTAATTCTCAATGTCAAAATCGCCATGGACATCATATCGCTTGACGCTTTGAACAATATCTTCAAGCTCTGACGGTTCATCATCGCAGACTGCAATTCGATACCTCGCCATTTTGTCGTCCTCCACAAAGTAATGTTGCTGACACTATTATAAACTGTGCATTTGCGCCTGACAAGTGGTTTGACATACCACTTTTGCCGCCAAAACGACCAGTTTTGCCAAAGGTCTTGATTTCAGAAAAATCTATGGTGCATTGAAATTGAAAATCGACAGTCTGGGAGCAACATTACAATGTGGGAACGTACATTTTCTCAAAAAATTGTAGATAAGCTATGCGAGCAAGATGTAATTGTTCCCTCCGATGCAGTTGCATATGTTTACGAATATGAGCTGCTCATCTTAGCTATTATAAGCATCCTAATTGTTGAAAAGGGCATGATTCATATTGTTATGTTGATTGCTCTTGATTATACAGATTAAAAACAGGGAGGCGAAAATCATGAAGAAAAGTTTAACCTTCTCCTTCGCAATGTTACTGGGGGTAGCAGTTCTTCTAAGTCCTGTCTCAAATGCACTTGAAGCAGATATGAGCAGTTCAATCACATATAGGTCGGAGGACACGCAGATTTGCTATGTCTCTGAAATAGATGAGGTTATAAGCAATACGGAAATTGACAAATCGGTTCGACAAACCGTGAAGGAACGAGCCCGCACCGGAGCAACTTTCTACTCTATGACACCAGAATCGCGGGAGCAGGTCGAGCAGCTGTTCGGCATTCATTTTGTGGAAAACGCTTTGCTGAATACCATGGAGCATAGCGCTGCCCAAAAAGATCAACTGAATGTCTTTTTCAATTCCTCCACCAAAGTCATGGAGACGGAATATACAAGATACTGGCTGGACGGAAATGTAAGTATTTCACTTTGCGCCAACACATTTTATGATGTGGATGGAATGTGCGGTTCTCAGAAAACGTATACGAAAACATTCCCTAAACAGAATTACAGCATTTCCAAAAAGCTTTACACATCGAAGTCAGGAAAGTGCTTTGAAATCTACACAGTACAAGATCGTGCTGGCTGTACAACTGCACAGTATACCATGTTCCAACACCATGCAACAGACTATGCCCTTTATGTCCGCAATGAAAATGCTCAAAAAAGTGAGACGGCTGGTATTCCAAACGATTATCTGCTGACCTTACTGGATAGTTTCTCCTTTGAAAACTGATCGTTTTAAAAAGCTTGGTTGCACGCTTTATAGAGTTGCAGAAGATGACGAACTCGGATTGGAAGGCAAGATGCCAACTGTCGAAATAGTATCGAAGTAAGCAGCCAAGCTGTTTTATAATGAAACGCAAAGATGGCGGTACACATTGGAATAGGATTCAAAAGCCGTATGAAGAACACAGCATCAAAAAAGAAAACTTGTCTCGGATTTTTGCTGATCGTATTTTTAGCATATGTGGTGTGCTATCTTCTTTCTCAAACAGTGTTTCATGAAGTCTACTTGTTTGAATGGACAGCAGCCCATTATTATTTGTGTTTATGGGTTGCATCTGTTACTTTCTGTTTTCTGGAAATGTATAGAGCAGCTCTTATCACAACAGCTGGAAACTGGACAGGAATTTTGATCGGACAAGTGTTGGGCGATTTTATTATCAAAATAAACGCCACAAAAATCACGCCGGATATGTATATAGGAAAAGTATGGCGGCTCAAGGCACACTACGGAGTTTTGATTTGGCTACTCGTTTTCCTACTTTCGTTTATTATCGGAATGCTTGTTGAAAAGAAAAATCATTGTTAAAATGCGTAGTTAATAATAGACATCCATCTATTTGCAAGTCGCAAGTAGATGGATGTCGGTTTTATCTGTATATTCTAATTAAAGGTCAATCTTCTAACCTGCCATGGTCACAGCCGAGCGAGAGATAATGCTCAATCTCACCACCCAGCACAAGTCGGGCATACTCCAAGGGCTTGTTGTGGAGCAGCCAGTCAAACTCCGCCTGCTGTGCCGGAGTGTTGCCGTATTCGTCCTCAATAGCGATGCAGATAAACAAAACTGTGATTATGCAACAAATTTTCTATGAATTTATGTGCAGTCATACGATGTTTTAAAACAAGTGTAACAAACTTCTTCTAAAAGCGTTATTATAATAGAAAAATTCCTTTTCTAGGTGCGTGTAAGACATAGGGGAGGACAGCTTATGAAAATCAAAGAAAGTCCATCAATCATTCTGGCGTTTCATGGGATGCTTGGCCGCAAGAAGCAGACAAGCCTATTGCTGCTTTTGCTGACACTGGTTTTCTCGTTCCTGACAGCGGCGGTGATCTACTCCGTCAGCTCTGCACAGGTATTGCAGGACACCCGCTGTGAGTTATATGGCGAATGGCAGTACCTGCGTTTGTCGGATACTGCTGCGGATGCCGCACAGGTACAAGGCGCCTTGCCTGCATCCGCACAGGTCAGCACAGTGATCCAAAACGGAATCGTTCTCGGTGCAGACGATGGTGTGGCGGGTGGTATCGGAACGGCAGACGATACCTTTACACAGCTGGGACGTATCGTGCCGATCAGCGGTAATTTCCCCACCCAGTCCGATGAGATCGCCATGACGACGACACTGCTGGATGCGCTGGGCTGCTCCTATGACGTAGGGCAGACGGTCACGCTGAAGGTGGCTGCCAATGATTACGACCCGCTGGCAGGCTCCGGCGCAGTGATGGAAAAAGCCTATACCCTGTGCGGTGTTCTGCCTGCCTATGATGTTTATTGGAATCTGAACGGCAACCTGACCGTCAGCGGCATTGTAGCAGAGCCGCTTGCCATAGACGGGCAAAAGTTCCAGACATTTTATTATCTGAATGCAGCCGCACCCGTGACCGCTTCGACCGACCCTGCTTTAGTGGCAAACGAGTATGCCTACCCGCAGGAGGATACCGTTTCATCTTCTTTGCGCTTTTTACTGGTCGCAGCGATTCTGGTCAGCTTTTTTGCGGTGGCGCAGTATTTCCTGATCGTTCTGCACAAGCGTGTACATACTATCAATACCTTCCTGACGCTGGGGGCTAAAAATCGGGATCTCCGGCTCATGTGCCTGTGGGAGGCGCTTTTTGCCGGGCTTGCAGCAGTTGCTGCAGGGTTTGCACTGGGCTGCGGTGCTGCGGCAGTCGGTCTGGGGCTGCAGAAGCACCTTTCGTTCTTAGTGGTCCCCGCTGCATCTCTTGTGCCGTTGGCGGTGTTGTTTCTGCTCTCCGTACTGCTGGGCGCACTTTTGCCTGCGGTGCTGGTTCGCCCGCAGACCGCAAGACCCAAAGAGAAGCCTGCAAAAAAATTCCGCTTGGCACAGCTGCCGCTTGCACCGCAGATCGGTGTCGGCTGCGCGGTATTGCTGATTGCCGTCAGTTGTCTGTATGTCGGCTGGCGTGTCATGCTGCCGTATGATCTGGATGCACCGTATGCCTGTCTGTCCATCAAGATGAACGGAACCTCCGGGATGCCGTTTTCTTTAAAGGATGACCTCGCTGCATTGCCCGGCGTGGAAGAGGTTTCCGCCGCAATTGATCTGACCGATATCTATACCGTGACGTCCGACAAGATCCAGTCCAGCCAGATGCTTGCCGATATCTGGGTCAAGGGCAACGGTTTCTATACGGACATTTCGAACTTGATGCAAAATGCAAAAAAAGGAACGCTGAATACGATCGTCTGCGCCTTGCCGGAGGACGAACTGCGCCGCATTGCCGCAGATGCCGGCGTTTCGGACGAGGAAACAGAGACGCTGCTGGCAGGGGATTCTGTTTTGACCCTGTGGGGAGATTACTATTATGACCCCGCTGCGGATGAATATTATCAGGGCTTCCAAACGGATGGCAAAACGTTGGTTGAACCGGTTTTCGCAGCCGGAGACAAGTTGAGCATCCAATACCAGCGTTATACCGGGCAGGATGAAGCCGGGAACGATGTCTACCGGACGTACACCGCCCAGCTGCCCATTGCCGGTGTCGTAAAGTCTGCAAGAAATTACACACTGCTGACAACAGATCGGATCCTCTACAATGGCACGGTTTTTGTCAGCACGGCTCTTTATCATAAAATGTTTGAAGGCGCAGGAAGCTACCATATGGAAAAAGAAGGATACAGCAGCCTGAATGTAAAGCTGGCTGCCGACAATAACTTCTCGCTGCGGCGTTCCATTGCATCCATTGCCACACGCAGAAATGGGATTCTGAGCGCAGACAACTACGATCTGCTCAGCCAGAGCTACACCGAGGGCACACAGAGCGCTTTCCTTGTCGGCATCCTTGCTGTATTCGGGGTCCTTCTGGGGTGTGCGCTGCTGGTGGTTTTGAATCTTTCGGCTTATGAAGTCCAGCAGCAGCGGCTGTCGCTTCTCCTGACGCTGGGCGTTTCCCCGAAAAAACTGGTGCTGTCCTATGCAAAGCTGCTGCTCCCGGTCATCGTTGGGACAACGCTGCTTGTGAACATCGTTGTCTATGCGGCGGTCTCGCGCATCGTTCCGATCCAGAGCATTCTCGACCTGATCCGTATCCATACAAGCGGACGGGTGTTTGAATTCCATAAACCCGTGGGAAGTCAGATCATGGTCAGCATTCTGCTGATGGTGTTCTGGCTGTCCGCAGCGTTGCTGCCGATCTTCTCTTTTATTCGTAAAAAAGCATCCAAGGGGGACATTTTATGAAAGATAAAATTCTGGAAGCTGTGCAGATCTCCAAAACCTACGGGGAAGGGGAAAGTGTGGTTCACGCCCTCAGAAATAGCGACCTGACCCTTGAAAACGGTACATTTGCGTCCATCATCGGTTCCAGCGGCAGCGGAAAATCCACGCTCCTGAAAATTCTGGGAGGGCTTCTGCCGCCCACTACCGGCAAGGTGCTGCTGGACGGTCAGGACATTTATGCGATGAATGCGGAGCAGCTGGCACAGGTGCGGCGGCAAAAGATCGGCTTTATTTTTCAGGATTTCCGCCTGTTCCCGGAGTACACGGTGCGGGATAATATTCTGATTCCGTTCTATCTGGATCATAGAGCACCGAATGAGCAAATGCTTCACAAGCTGACTGAGATTTTGGGCATTGCGGGCAAGCTGCATTCCCGCCCCGCACAGCTTTCCGGTGGACAGCAGCAGCGTGTGGCGATCGCTCGTGCGCTGATTGCAAAGCCCCGCATCGTTTTTGCAGACGAGCCTACCGGAAATCTGGATACGCGGACGGGTGAGGATACGATGCGGCTGCTGATGGAATGTGCTGCGGAGTTCGGGCAAACGCTTATCGTTGTCACGCATAACCCGGAAATTGCGCAGAAGGCGCAGCAGATCATTCGGATCGAGGATGGACAGATCCTAAAAGGAGAACCGCAACATGAAAAAGGGAATTTGGATACGCAATAAAATCGTCCCCTACTACTTAAAAGGAGCCAAGCTTGCATTGGCCATGTTGCTAACTGAAAAAACATTGTCGGCATCCCAGATTGCAACAGCTATTTCGGAAAAAGGAATAAAATGTGACCGAAAAGAACTTGGAAAGATGCTGGCAAGTCTGGAACGGATGGGTGTAGTCACCTTAACAGATGGAGCCTATTCGTGTAGCACCAAGAAACTGAAAAACCGTCCGGTTGCATATTCTGAGGATCAGCTGATCGATTTAATTGGCATGACGCAGGGCACCGTAAACGGCAAAGCTTTTTATAGTGCAACACCGCCAATGAGCGTCAGTTCTCGTGGGAATAGCGGCGTATAATAAAGGATACTGGAGTATAGCTATAGCCCTCTATTTGCGAGGACTGCAAGTAGAGGGCTGACGGTTTGTTTGGAATATTTTAATTAAAGGTCAATCTTCTAATCTGCCATGGTCACAGCCGAGCGAGAGATAATGCTCAATCTCACTACCCAGCACAAGCTGGGCATACTCCAAGGGCTTGTTGTAGAGCAGCCAATCTAGCTCTGCTCGCTGCGTAGGGGTGTTGCCGTATTCGTCCTCAACGGCGATACAGTCGATGGAAAGAATAGTGCCATCATTAAATTGGGCTTCCAGCCGGTTGGTGTCCATGTTGTAGCGGCAGGAAAGCACTTTTTGAGGGGGATTATGGTCAGAATTCTGATTTCGTTTCATTTGAATTACTCCTTTAATGATCGTAAAATTTAATTTTCAACGAGATGAGGTCTCTTTTTTCTTTCTCTTAAGTCACTCAACCACACTATCCTGCATCCGTATCGCAAATCACATTGTCCACATCCGGGAGGTTCATCAGCTTTTGCAGGATGCCAAACTGTTTTTTGGTGGACGCAGACACAAGATACTGCCACTTTTTCGGTAGGATAGGCAGGTCGGCCACGCTCCACTTGACGAATTTTTCATCGTACACGTTGGGCGGAGCAAGTTCCACCAGATGCCCGATGCACCAACTGACGAGATAGCCGTTGCCCTCAAGGTAGCCGTCCTGACGGTTGGTGGCACCGAGGACTTTGGCGTAAGCCTGTGCCGTTGATGGTTTCTCGCTGACCACAAGTTGATAAGACAATAAGCATTCCCCCATTTCTTCTTGATTTTTCGCAAAATTCACTTGAAAAATGTACTGCTTCGGCTAAAATGTAAATAGATGAAAAAATCAACAGAGGCAATTGTAAGCAAGTGACGAATGTGAACTATATATATTAGACATGATGGGAATAACGGTGTATAGGTGCCAGCAGATTAAGGAGAACAACTGTGAACAAAGTACCGTACTTTATGTCATTGCGGTACAGTCCTTGAAACCGGCAGCACTCCGAGATACTTTGACGGCAAGCCAATGGAGCAGTATGTGTTTCTTTCTTTGGCATTTTTCGCTGTCATTTTTATGGAAATGCTATCTGATTTCTTGCTGGTTACAGAACGCCGCAATACATGGAAAGCGTTAAATGGAAATGTCAGCGAAGCCGAATTTCACAATCTTCAGCAGATTGTCCTATGCGAAAATCAGAAAGTTTCCATTGAGAAGAAACTTGCAAGTACGATACTACTGGTTCTGATGATATGTGCAACTGCTGCATTTGTGTGGTTTACCTTTTGGTATAAGGTTTTGTTATGAAAGAGATAATTATTGAACCGCATATTGGAATTGGACAATTAAAATTAGGCATGACATCAGATGAACTAGAAAATGCTCTTCTAGAAATGAAGAAACATTGGTCGAATTCTTCTGATGAAGCAATGCAAATGGAGCGTTGTACTGAAACTGGTGATCCTAATTTGATAACAGGACGATATATGGATAATGATTCGTTCTTTCTGGTGCAGTATCGGAACGGAAAAGCTACTGAAATCGGCATCCAGAGAGAGTTGTCTAAAGTGGCATCAATAAAATTGTTCGGGCTGGATATGTTTAATACAACCGCCGAGTGTATTGTTGATAGCTTAATGAAAAAGGACAACGTTATTTGCAACGAAAAGGACTTGCAACTGGGAACGGAATATATTTTTCCCCAAATTGGAGTCCGACTCTGGAGAGAGCGAGCATTTCATCCCAAATTGTTGAAAGACCCGTTATACATGGAAGAAATGCAGGCGGTATTAGAAGACGAATATCAATATCAGTATTTTCAGATGGTTACCATAATAGGTTGAACTACTAACTAACCATGAGCCCTCTATTTGCAACGACTGCAAGTAGAGGGCTGCTTTGGATATTTTAATTAAAGGTTAGTCTTCCATTCTACCGTGGTCGCAACCAAGTGAGAGATAGTGCTCAATCTCACCACTCAGCACAAGCTGGGCGTACTCCAAAGGATTATTATATAGTAGCCAATCCAGTTCTGCTCGCTGCGCAGGGGTGTTGCTGTATTCGTCCTCAACGGCGATACAGTCGATGGAAAGGATAGTGCCATCATTAAATTGGGCTTCCACCCGGTTGGTGTCCATGTTGTAGCGGCAGGAAAGCAGTTTGTTCATGCGAAAACCTCCTGTATGTATTCGTTGTTCGAATCCAGTTGGTCGTGTCCCTGCTCGTGTGAATTTAGGGCAACTGAATTCATCACAAGTAATTATGGCACATCATGGCCAAGCTTCTGGAACGATGTGCCATAAGACGGCGAGTTACCGCAGGTATCCGATGTGTTGAAGCTGTCGATGGTCTCTTTGCCAAGCGCTTCGGAAAGTTCTTTCAGGGTAGTCGGCTCGCTGCCGCCCAGAAAAATTTGCGCGTCCATGTTGCCCACAATCGTATCCGCATTATCTTTGTAGATAGCTTTCAGCTGACTGCGGGTCTGCAAGACAAGGCAGGCTGAAATCTCACGGCTGCGGATGGTAGCCACCAGCTTTTCCAACTGCGGAATCTGCCCGATGTTGGCACACTCGTCAATCAGACAGCGCACATGAACCGGCAGTTTACCGCCATATTGGTCATCAGCCTTGTCGCAGAGCAGGTTGAACAGTTGGGTGTAAATCATCGAAATCAGAAAATTGAAGGTGCTGTCCGTATCGCTCATGATCAAAAACAGCGCCGTTTTCCGGTCGCCAAGCTTGTCCAGCTCCAGTTCATCGTACATCGTGGCATCCCGAATTTCCTGAATATCAAAGGGCGCAAGGCGTGCACCGCAGGAAATAAGGATCGATTTCATCGTTTTGCCGGCAGCCAGCTGGAAAAGACGGTATTGCCGCACGGCAAAGGAGTTCGGTTTCCGCTTACTGAGTTCTTCAAACAACAAATCCACGGGATTCTGATACTCTTCATCGTCCTCTCGGACTTCCATGGCATTGAGCAGCTGCAGCAGCGTTGCAAAGTTTTGTTCTTCCCCCGGTGCCTCGTAATGCAGATACGCAATCAACGCAGTATAGAGTAATTTTTCGCTTTTTTCCCAGAACGGGTCGCCTCCGGTCCCCTCCCCTTTTGTATTGGCCATCAGGGTTGTAACCAGTTTCAAAATGTCCTTTTCTTCGTGGATATAAGCGAAGGGATTATAATGCATTGACTTGTGGAAATTGATGGTGTTCATCGTCTTAATGAGGTACCCCTTCTTTGCAAGGGCATGTCCGCACTCGTAAATGAGACTTCCTTTGGGCTGCATTTTGTCAAGATAAAAAATCAAGATGCTGCTGCAAATTTAAAAATTACCAGCTTTCGCTTCTTTTTGAATGATTTTTCGCATTTGAGTATCCAATGTGTTCTTTGAGTTCGGATTGAAAAAGATGTTGACGTTGTAAGTTGTGTTTCTGACTCGCATGGTCAACAGTCCGTCAGCGGGGCGATGTTCGGTCAATGTGATAGTTTTGCTCATTTGCGCTTCTCCTTTTACAATGTGTGTTCGCTTTCTTTTGGCTGGGTCTGTGATTTTTTCTGTTCAAGTGCTGCCTTGCTATCGTTCAGCTTTTTCAGTACCGATTCCTTCTCCGGGGTCTTGTCGCCCGGTGCGGAAAGCTGTTGCTTATTCAGCACCATGTCAATATACTTGCGGATATTTTTCAGGGCAGAGATGTCCGGCTGCAAGGTTTCCAGTTGGGTGTGCAGCTCTGCGCTGCCGGATTGCAGCGCAGAAAATTCGGCATCCAATGCCGAAAAATCCACCGATGTGCTGCCGTTCAGCTTCATCAAGGTGCGGACAGCTTTGTTGAAGGTGTCCAACTCCTCCTTGTGCTGGGCAGCATAAGCGTCCTTGGTCAGCTTGAAGTTCTTCTTTATAAAGGTGTCGTGGATGGGCTTCAGCTTGGCATGGACGGCAGCAGCGTCCTTGATCTGGGCGATTGCCCGCATACGGTTTTCGTTCCGCTTCAACTGCCTGCGGAGAGGGGCGGTGGTCTGATTCAGGTTAGAAATTGCAGTGTCCAAATCCTCGATGGTGTTCAGAGAATGGGCTTTCAGATAGTCCACAGCCCGTTTAACTTCCTCAAAGTCCCGGACGGTGCATTTCAGTTTTGCCTTGCCAGACCATTCGCTGCGCTGCTCGTTGCGGAGGTTGAAGTAGTCCACCAGCAAATCAGAAAGCGTGGGTTCCTTTGCCTTTTCCAGAGCGTCCAGAAGAAGCTGCTTCTTTTCGGTCAGGTCTGCGATCCAGCGTTGCAGTCCACGGATGGTGCTGCGAATGGACTGCATCAGGCTGTTGGCAGCACGAATATCCCGGTTCAAATTGCCGAGAAAGGTTTCCACTCCACGCTTTTCCATCTGGTGTGCGGCGGGACCGAGATGCACGGTCGGTATCTGCTGGATGCCCTGCCGCTCAAAGGACCGCAGGTCAACACGTTCCGGTCTGCCAACAGCTTCCAGATAGCGGTTGGTGATGGTTTCCCAGCTATGCCGCCAGACCTCGGCGTACTTCTGGTCGTTCCAGTCCACCGTGTTTTCCTTGTGGCACTTCCAGTTGCCGGAAGGAAGCTGAATGCGCTCACCGTTTTCGTCAAGGTCGTACACCTTTCGGGCTTTCGGGAGCCACTTGCCGTGTTCGTCCATTGCCCGGAGTGTCAGCAGAATGTGGGCGTGTGGGTTGCCATCTCCCTTGTCGTGGATGGCAAAGTCAGCGATCATCCCTTTGGAAACAAACTGCTCCTGACAAAATCCCTTTATCATGGAGAGATACTGCTCCTTCGGGACTTCCACCGGAAACGCCAGCACGATGCGCCTGGCAAGCTGGGAGTTCCACTGGTTTTCCACGGCTTCTACGGAATTCCAGAGGGTTGCCCGGTCTGCATATCCGGGCGGCGCATGGGACGGCAGCATGATCTCGGCGTGGACAAGTTCTTTCTTCTTGTTGTAAAATTTCGTTTTCTGGTCGTACTCACTAAACAGCCGTTCGCCGCTCTGGTAAGCGGCCCCGGCAACAGCGGACTGACCTTGGCTGCGCTTGACGATGGTGATTTTGAAATGCGGACACGGAATAGGCATCACCCCCTCGATAACATTTGAATCGTTCACTTGTAAAAATCACGAACTTATGGTATTATTAGCTTGAATAAGCAAGCAGAAAGTTGGTGAACCGATGTCGGAAAGAAAATCACAACAAGAATTGGATTTTGAACGGAAACACGAAGAAGATTTGCAGCGGTTGCGTGGCTTACGTCTGATTGATGATGATTTCATGGCTGCGGTGTTTGAAGAACGTGCCTGTGCTGAGTTCCTTTTGCAGATCATCTTGAAACGGGATGACTTGACCGTCAAAGAGGTTCATGGCCAGTACAGCATTAAAAATCTGCAAGGCCGCTCCGTTCGTCTGGATATTTTGGCGGTAGATCGGGAAAGCCGTGCATATAATATTGAGGTACAGCGCAGTGACCGTGGTGCGAGTGAAAAGCGCGCACGGTACAACAGCAGCCTGCTGGATGCAAACCTGACGGATGCGGGCGATGATTACGATGCGCTGAACGAAACATACGTTATTTTTATCACCGAGAATGACGTATTAAAGGCCGGCCTTCCCATTTATCATGTTGACCGTACCGTTCGGGAAACGGGAACGTTTTTCAACGATCAGGCGCACATCGTTTATGTAAACTCACAAATCAAAGACGAAACGGCATTGGGAAAACTGATGCATGACTTTTTCTGTACCAACTCGAAGGATATGAATTATTCCATTTTGGCACAGAGAGTTCGTTATTTCAAAGAAGATACGAAGGGAGTGGCAGCTATGTGCAGAGCTATGGAAAAAATGCGGGATGAAACCGAGCATGAAACATCGATCAAGCACGCATTGGCAATGTTGGCAGATGGTATGCCTTATGAAAAAGTTGCAAAGTACAGCGAACTTCCAATTGAAGAAGTCCGAGCATTAGCTGAAAAGAAATCTGCCTAACAAAAAGATAAGCCGATTGGAAATGTTGCTGTTTCCAATCGGCTTTTTCATGCGTGTTATATGGTAGCGGGCAAAAGGATAGCTGCAAAGCAGCGCAAGGAAAATGCAGTTTTCCTTGGGATGGAATCGGGCTGGCGCACAAACGCCAGCTTCGATTTCATCGAGCCGTCTGCAAGACCGCAATTTCACCGGAACGGTGTATAATTGCGCCCTTTATTCTAAAGGGTTTTGGACGTTGCTGCGTTCGTGAACATCATGCACCATCTTTGCAAGAGCCAGTACGACTTCCGGCTGACGGAACGAGATCTTCAGAAGCTCCATCACCTGATCGTCGGTCAGTTCTCCCGGACAGACCAAAAAGCTTTCCAGCATTCCGGCACGAGTGCAAAGGCGATGCACACGCTCTCTCCGGTTCAGCTTTGACATCTGACGTTCAAGGATTTTCTCCCGGTGCTGACAAGAGCGCAGCTTTTGTTCGGCTTTGGATTTTTCGCTGCGGAGGTAGGATAGGCTGTTTTTTGGTTGGGTCAATGGCATCACGCTCCTCTAATGATTTAAAAAAGGAGCAGCGCATCTATGAGCTTTGGAATCTCACAGATACGCTGGTTCTTGAGCTATATAAAAAGATTTATACGATTAGCGAATAGCATCCCATTTCTTAGTAAAACGGTTGTACCTTAGATGGTTGCGCAATACATCTTCAGCATCCTTATTGCCTTTTTCCGCTGCAAGAGAGAACCACTGTCCAGCTTTATTATAGTCAATTGGCACAGTGTAGTAGACGTAGCCTGCTTGATACATTGCATAGACACTACCCTGATTTGCAGCTTTTTCGTACCAGTAAATTGCAGCTTTGACATCCTTAACAATATAGGCACCTTCATAGTATTTATCTGCAAGGAGTTCTTCTGCATAGATATAGTTTTGTTCAGCCGCCTTTTTTAGCCAACGCTCACAACCAATATACGGATTAGCACCGCCAATAAAGCAAGCATCCCCCATCTCTTTATCAATATAGATTCTGGCAAGTTCATATTGCGCTGCGGCAACTCCTGCACGTGCACCATACTCGTAGTATCGTGCGGCTGCGACGATGTTAGGCTTTTCAAGACCGGCACCAGTTTTACAGCAATAGCCACAGTATATTGTCGCATTCAAATCGCCTTCCCAAACAGCTGCACGGAAAAGTTGAAATGCCTTTTTTTCGTCTTTTTGAATGTTTTTTCCAATCAGGTATTCATAACCCAGCTTACGCATGGCAACAGCGTCACCTGAATTGGCTTTTTGAGTTAAGGTATTGATGTCTTCCATACTTTTTCTCCTTAATCATACATGCTAGAAGTATTGTTGTTATTTAGCCATGCTTCAAGACCAGAAATCAGAATTTCATTGATGGACTCAATATAATTCTTGATTTTAGGATTCTGAGCTTGTTTTAAAGTAATCAGTCGATTTTGGTATTTCTGATTCTGTTCGATTGTATCAACCGCCTGAGTGCATTGGGAGTCTTTCGTAGGCAGATACAACGCATAAATAGCGAAGGAAACTTGTGTCATGGTAAGCTGTTCACCAGTAACAACAAACGAAAGCCACGGATATTTAGCGCTGTCGGTTGCTTCAATATAGACGGAAGGCTCGTACTCTACTTCATTTGAGAGTACTGCACCGCAGTTTTTAATTTTGGTTGTATACAGATCACCAAAATTTTCATGGAGATACTTATCAAGGTAAACTTGCATAGCATCTGTACTCCAGCGAATATTTTTTTGAGGAATTTTCTTGTTCCATTCAGCAACAACCATAGGAAGATCGAGTGTTTTGTCCTCGCTAGTTAAAAGGTTCATATAGGAGTTTATTTCCGAAACTGTCCAAGAAATAAATCGATAATCATATGCAATTTCATTATCACTTGTCTGAATGCTAAATTCCTCTATGCTGTTGGCCGCATTACTAATGTCATTTTGATTAAGATTTTTCAAAAAGTTTAACCGACGATCAATTTGCTCAGTACGAGGAATATTGTTTTTGACTAAAAATTCAAGAACCTTTCTCTCCTGAGAATACATTTTGAGGTAAGCAAAAACTTTCTGAAGTATGAAAAGCTGATCTTCCCAGCTAGATGTACAAATCAGAGGATAATATTCAAGGAACTCATCGAGATTGGTATCAACTTCCTGCGGGCTACCAGATTTCGAAGATTTAATAGATTGAGCAATCAAAAGATCGATTGGCAGGATTTGCTCTGTTGATGCAGAAATAAAAGGATTATCTTTTCCGACTTTTTCTTTAGCTGTTGAAAGCCGTAAATAATTCATAATAACCGTACAATATGTATCCAAAAGAAGAGCGGTAGCTTCGTCTGTTTCCTCCATAGAGAGACAGAGAATCATTTTTTTCATACCTGCATAAGGAGCAACCTCTTGATCGGCAAAAAGTAAATTGGAAACAGCAGCAACATAGTCTTCCGATTTCAAAATATCTTTCAAAGCTGCAAGCCTTGACAACGGACTGTTGCTTCCAACCATAGCGAGATAATTATCAGAATCATTTTTGGCAGCTTCTAATCCTTCCGCAATGCTGTCGAAATCTGTCAAAAAACTGCAATCGGCATTGTCAACAGGGAAGAAAGCATCATAATGACGATCCAAGCCTCGAATGCTAGGGACAATATCGGCGAAGCGCTGTAAATTGTGAATTGTCTGCATAACAAATCGAATGGAAATACAACACTTTTGATGCAGTTTAACTAGAGCTTCGCAGCATAGATTAACAACATCAGCTGCCTCCTGCTTATAGCTATCGCTGTTCTTCAGTTCATCGCTCAAACTATCCACAGCAGAAAAATCAAATTTTCCGGTATCCTCAAAAGAATCCATCAGAACATCAAAGGCATCATGAATGATAGTATTCTTTTTAGCCGCAAAATAGTTGCTTCTTTCATGCGTGAGCCAGTCTTGATAGAGTTTTTCATTTGCTTCAGCGTTTTGAGCATCGCGCTCCATCATTATCTTAATGAATTTTTCGGTTTCATTTTGATTCATTGTTTCTGTGATAGTTTCCTTTGCGATATCGGCGGCTGCCGAAAAAAGAGATCCGAGTAAGCCCATAAATAATTCCTCCCATTTTAAATTTGATCTAACTGACGGTAGACTTTTTCCAAATCCTGCATAGCTGAAATGACTTCACCTTTTAAGCCGGTTGCTTCCTGTAAGTGGTCATCCAGCTTGTTTACTCCTTTCTCCAATGATTTTCCAACACCTAATGTGTCTAACAGCTTCTTGGTTTGGTCGAGTTTCTTCTTCGCCTTTTGACTATCTGTGATTTCATCGTCAACATTTTGCCGGATTTGTTCAAGGCTCTGTAGATTCTGATTTGCATCCTTCGAAACGTCATAAGCTTTGTTCTCAACATCACGCAGAGAATCGTTAATGCTTTCCATAAGGGTAGCTTGAACAGCTGAATCTAAATTTGAAGAATCCAACGCAAGCCCGGCATCCATAAGACTCTTTTTTTGTTGCTTTAACTCGTCCAGCTTTTGTTTTTTATCTTCAATAGTTTTCTTTACCTCAGTGATTTTCGTTCTGGAATGCTCAATACTAAAATTTTCAGCCATAATAATACCTCATTCTAATTGGCCATTCGAATCAAGAAAAACAACGTTATTTTTGATTTTTTGTTGGAGAGGTTCTCCTATACTGCGAATCAATTCATCCAACATCGCTTTTCTTTCGGCTGAAATGAAAAGTTCATTTATCGCCTGACAGTCTCTTCGGTATTGTGAACGAAGTATTACAATCGAGGTGTAAATATTTTCCATGTGCCAATAGAAATCTGTGATTTGAGTGGATGTATGTACGGATGAGTCATATTCGGAGAGTGCACAAAGAGCTTCAACCTCCTTTTTCTTTAGTGATTTAACATTTTCTTTTAGAGTTTCTAGCTTTAGATTTTCTTCTTTTTGCGCCAACTGAAAAAATGCTGGCTTGTGAAGCATAATATCATATAGTTCGTCGTCATTGGGCGTTTCAGAACCATGACCTTTTTGCTCTTGAATTCTGAGTTCAAATGGTCGCTGAAGTCCTTCATAAGACATTAGGGCCTCACCCGGACGATAAACTGCAACATGTTCTAGTTGAATGCCACTAGCAGACATTGTGCTGCCAATCAGTTGTCGATCATCTATAGAGGTAAGTCTATGAATCAGCTTGATATTAGTATTTTTAATAACTTCAGGTGCCATAGCAGTAGGAAGCTGGTCTGCGATGATAATACCTTCGCGTAAAGCACGAACCTCTGCTAACATTTTAACGATATATGCTGTAGCGGCAATTTTAGGATTTGAATCTTGACCAGATGCTACTTGTGCTTCAGGAGCGATAAGGTTATGGGCTTCTTCGATAAAAATGATATGCCGGACAACCTTTTCTTCATCTGCACGAGGAGAGGCTTTCAAAGTTTCTCGAATGAGGGTACATAATAACAACGTAACAAAGTTGGCAGGACCTTCTCCTAACGATTCGAGTTCTACAATGACAGGGTGCTTTAGCCATTCCTCTGGAGAGAATGTAGAGTGTTTTACATCAAAAATGTCCTTCATTTCCCGACGTAGGAGACTGCCAATACGCATTTCCAGAACAGATTGAATATTACCTTGAATTTCGCTGTCATAAGTTGTTTGGCTAAGTTCTTTTTGAAAGCGATCATATAATTCCGACATGGTCGGATATTCTTTTTCCCCGGTGTTAATATCATTGGTATTCCAACCATGTGCTCGATAAATACCTTCGATAGCTTTATCCAATATAAAAGGAGCTGGTGGAGCAATCGGAAAAGCACCCTCAAAAACCTGACACAGTTTAGAGATATGTTCTGAAAGTGTGAGTCCTTTCGGGAATTCGAAGGGATTCAACCTCATAGGAAATTTTGTACTAGCTGAAGGAGAAAGAATAATTAACTCTGGAATATCATACCTAGAAAGTTCTCGATATTCACGCTTAGGTCAGTTTACAAGGAACTACACGCAGACCGTGAAACGGGCTGCTGACAACAAACGGCGGTATGCTCCCGGAGAGGGCAGCATACCGCCTGTTTTGTTGTCCGGGGTTTCCAAAGGGGTGCCCCCTTTGGCACACGACTTTGCTTGCAAAGTGTAGTGTGTTATACCTGCTGGCGTGGCTGACGGGGGAAACGGGGTGCGGTGCTTCTTGCGCCCCGTTTGCTCCGGCAGGAAAACAGGCTGAATTTTTGCGAATGGGAATGAGCAAAAAATCGGCCTGTTTTCAGAGAACGGCGGCAGGTATATGAAAGCCCCCGTCCCTCGTCCTACGCTCCGACTTGTGGACAAAGTGTCCCGAAGTTGTGGCCACACTCCCGGAAAAGTAGCAGGACAGCGGGCAACCGTCAAGGCTGAAATGAACGGGGTTACACCCGGCCTTGACCGCCGCCCGCCGCCCCGCTGGATGGGTGGACAAGGCGGCCAATCCCTCAAAGTGCTTGTCCGCGCTCTTTCTGATTTTGAGGTATTCAGTTTTTCAAAATTGAATAATCAAAATAAATTTTTTCGATTGAAAAAATTTTATTTGTTATCATCTTCAATGCCATATTTTTTCTTTTGCCGAATCACATAATTACTGATTTTTTCATCATATAGTGGATACTGGTAATCCAACTGGCATGCCACTTCTGACGAAACCTCCCGGAACAATGCCATACATTGTTCAAAGGATTCCCACATATGGGGATAGGAATCCATATTATAAGTGGACATAAGTCGTTCCCACAATTCCTCTGGGACATATTGCTTCATAAATTTATAGTTTTTTCCCAAACTGAAATGAAATCCCTGTTTGATACCAATCAGCCAGGAAATCATGCGAAGCAATTCTTTTCGTACTATATCATTCATATGGTCAATAGCAAAAAGAATTTCTTTGCGGCATAAGCCCTTTACTACATATGTTGTAGTATTCCAAAATTCATTACAGCAATCGTCAAACATTCTTTGAGTAGGCTTCTGCAAGTGGTAGTCTATATCCGTTGGTATTGGCGGCTTTACGATACGGTTGTCTTTATCCAACAGTAACTTTACCAGTTTATCCCATGTAAAATACTCGTCTATCAGTTCCAGCGGCAGCAAAGTTAAATCTATCTTAACATCATCAGTAAACAGCATTAAATATGAAAATCCCTTTTCTACAGCTGGAAATAATTCCATATCTTCCGGCTTTTGCAGAATCAACCTTTCACCAAATATATCTAGCCATTTATCATCACTTGTGAAGCTGTCCATATCCGTAACAAAAAAAGTAATATCAAAATCCTGAAAATCATCAGGCGGAATATTTGTATTTGTTCTAGATCCTTCCAAAGTAACCATGCGAATGCGTTTGTCTGTTTTTGCAAAATTCAAAACAATATCATAAACTTCCTTTTCTGATCTCATTTTTATCTCCTCCAATTATTGAAATAGGTGTGAAGCCATTTTAGGGCTTTCCCGCCTTGATTACCCTTTAGCAAAGACGGGCGGGGCTGTCAACGGCGGCGCATGAAATGCGCCGTTCATCTTGACCGTTGACTGGCTCGGCTGGCTTTGCTATTTTTATCGAATTGCATATTGGTAAATTGCATTGATATGTACTTGGGTTGTATTCACGATTGGCACATTAACATCTTCGGGCTTTATGGCAAGTGGCAGCTCCGTACAGGCGAGAATGAGTGCATCTACATTTTCTTTTTCAATGTATTTATTTGCCAGTGCAATCATTTTCTCTTTATCACTAGGAATTACTATGCCATTCTCTAAATTGGGGTATATCAGTTTTCCTAATAGAGATATTATTTTTTCGCTATCGCCTTTACAAGTAACATCATCGGGCGGCGAAGTTCATCTTCCATACCCGGAATATCCATCATCTCTTTAGGCGGTTCTGCTTCCTCTACAACTTTAAGCTCAAACCCATTGTTCAGCAATCCCATTATAATCTGTGTAAGTGTGTGATGTTGTTTTACTACATCACATCCTAAAAAATGTGTATTTCGTTCTCCTGTTATAAAGTAATTATCAATCGCCCAATATTGCGGTTTCCCATCATCTGTATAAATCCAATCCTGCCCAACTCCTGCGGTAAAAACAGGGTGTTCGATATTAAAAAGAAAAATTCCACCTGGTTTTAATGTCCTATACACTTTTTGAAATATTTCCACTATGTCCTCTATATAGTGCAGAGCTAAATTAGATATAACACAATCCCATTCATTTTCTGGATAGTCATATTCCTCTAATCCGCTAATACGATATTCAATTTGATTTCCTGAATTGCGCTTTTGGGCTTCCTCAATCATTTTCTTACTTAAATCAATCCCTAATATTTTTGTAGCTCCTTGTTCTTCTGCGAACTTGCAGTGCCAGCCATATCCGCACCCCAAGTCAAGAACAGATTTTCCTTCTAACGAAGGAAACAAAGGTTTTAATTGATGCCATTCACCAGCAGCTTTTAACCCCTCTTTATCAATGACAATAACATTCCCTTGTGTTTCTTCAAGAATTGCTGATCGCAAACTCGTTTTCCCTGACCCTGGTTGCCCACCAAGTAAAAAAGCGGTTGGCGATTCAACCGCTTTTTTTCCTTGAACCAATTCTTCTAAATTATCATTTAAGCGATTTTCAAATTGTTTGTCAGTAAAATTGACTATATTTGCCATATTAAGCCACTTTCTCTTTATTCAAAACTTGTTTTGAATAGCGATTCATTGACCGCCAATACTCATGAACGGCTTGTAATTCTTCTAAAGAATAATCAAAAAGATTTACACGTTTTGCAAGCTTTAATTGGTTTAATAAATTGACTTCCAATAATTGAGAGTCATTTTTATTTAATTCATGATTCAAAACATAGTTTAATACTCGATTATAAACGCTTGCCGATAATTCGTTAATGATCTCTATTTCAAATGTTTTTTCATAAGTAACTGCCATTTCATTTTCACTCCTTTTAAAGTTTGTCAGGTAAATATTTCCGAATATATTCTTCTAAGGCTTTATCCATAACTTCTTTTACGTTTCCGCCATTCTTTGCTGTTTCGATTTTTATAATATGGTGCAAGTCAGCACGAACACGAACCGTCTTATCCCCCATAATATCTTTTTTTGCACTGATTGGTGTATCATTTCGTTTTGCTTTTTGTGCGCCTAAATTTCCCACAACCACTCACTTCTTTCTATTTCTTCTTACTCTTATTTTATCATCAACAATCACAAATCACAAGTGATTTGTGATTAATCACTTGTGATTTGTGATTCTATTCTTTTTCGTTTTCTAATTGAATGATTCGCTCAAGCATTTCAAAAAATACGTTCTCATACATAGATAAAATCAATATATCCCTTTTCTCCGATTTTTACAACGGCATTGTAGGACTTTCTATCTTTCGTTTTGATTCCTTTTACCAGGGTTTCTTTTCCCTCTAGTAATTCTTTTACATTTGTTTTGGTGAGTTTTTTCTTTCTAAAATGTTCAGCTAAAGTGAAGGTACATTCAGGATAATTTGAACAACCATAAAACGATTTTTTTAATACAATATTGTTGCCACACTTAGGACATTTTCCTACAAGGGGTCCCGAGCGCTTAGTGGGAATTTGTACCCCTTATCGATACAAATTCCCCGTAGGCGCTAGGGACCTCTTTAGCTCCTTGGAAGCTGTCAGTAGTATACCTAATAATTTATCTACATTCCCTTTAGTAACGTGTAACTTTCCAAATTTACAAAAGCGACTCATAGAATTATTTCCTCCCGTTAAATAATAGATAACTATTAAAAATAGACAATACTTGCTCATAAGTAACGGTACTTAAATTGTTTACTTTGGCGTGTTTCATTGCTTGATGAAACTGATTTTTAGTAAACAGTTGACGATATTCTCGATTGACCCATTTTGAAACAAAGTACGTATATAGCTTCCAATATTTATCTGGAACATCTGTGGTATGGCGGGTAAGTTTTATTAAGACACTGTTTACTTTTGGTTTAGGATGAAAGCATTCCGCTGGCAGCTTAAGCAATTGCTGAATCGAGACTTGAGTGTGCAAGAGCAACCCTAGTGTTCGGTGAATATCCAAGGTACGCTTGTAGAATCCTTCTTCAACAATCAGATAGATGTCAGACGCATGGCTTTCAAAAACCACTTTTTTAATAATTTGTGTGCTTAAATGGTAAGGAATACTCCCAACAATTTTATACCTCTGTTTGTTAGGGAATTGAAACTGTAGAATATCTTGGTGAATTAAAGTGACACGAGTATTCAGTTTTAATTTTTCTGACGATAAGTTGAATAGATGACTGTCTAATTCAATAGACGTTACCTGTTTACTTATTTTAGCCAGTTTCGTCGTTAAATGCCCTTTACCTGTTCCAATTTCGTAAACGGTATCGGTTTCTTTTAAATTCAATTGTTTTATTATTTGGTTGAGTACTTTTTCACTCGTTAAAAAGTTTTGAGAATATTTTATATTTTTGTTCATGTAATCACTCCTTCTTAATTACAAATTTTTAGCATCATAATTTGGCGGGTTCCAAAACCAAAAAAGGAATAGGATCACTTTCTTCTTTAAAAGTGACCGACAAATTATCGGTATCATCCTTGATTAGCTTTTTATGATGCCATAGGCTATTAGCGAGATGCAGCATGGTGTTAGTTTTACCAGAGCCGGGAACACCACATATGAAAGCGTGTTTTTTGAAGGATGATGCATCGATAAAAGCGCTCAACCCATTGTTGGTTTGTCCAAGGTAAATGCCAGTTTGCTCCAACTTCGGAGCAGTTTCCTTCTTTATTTCGATATTCTCGCCATCAAATAGTATTGGAAGCCGAAAGAAAGAAGAAAGTTCATCAAGTGTATAAGCGGTTGGCCAGAATGCTAAAGAGGGTGGTAGAAGATTGCAGTAAGGCTGATTTACTTCCTGCAATTCCAACGGTGTGGCCGTACTGGGAATTTCCTGAATTTCACAAGTTCCTTCTTTGATAGCTTCTCCGCAGACAGCATCCATCAAAAAATGCGCACTACTTTTTTGGTTTGCGTAAAGTAAAATGTTGGCAAAAAAACAAGGCGATTTGGCAACATCTGATAAAAACTCTTCGTATATCCGTAGGGTTTCTTCGGCTGAGACATCTCGCGGACGATTTTTGTTATCGGCGAGGGTGATTTGCCCACTACGGCCCAATGCTTTCTCACGTAGAATTGCGACAGGCTTTTGTAAGGCCTGCTGTGCAGTTTTATAGGTGTCACTTCCATAGATTGAAATATGATAAACCATATCCTCATTAAGAGCCTCTGCGGTTTTTTCCATTTCATAAAGACGTGACTTGGGATTGGATTTCCAGCCTTCGACTGTAAATAGCGTATCTCCTGTGGAAAGACGTGTTTGTTCTTGTTTTTTGACTAGAAGAATATTTGTAAATGATTTCCGCAAGCAAACAGGAACATCTTCAATAGGAGCAATCTTATAGTAGTCAGCTAAAGGACTTGCTTGCATAAGCGCATCTATTGATTCAAAGTTTACAGTCTGATCGGAAGAAAATGCCAAGAAAATTTGCAGACGACTCCCTTTTGGACGTTCATGAGTATAGCTAAGGAAAAAATGTAGGGTTGTATGGATTAGAACAGTATTCCTTTGCCATTGACGTAAAAAACGATTATGTCGCTCAAGAATACCATCTATACCTTGTTCACCAAGAGATTGATATTTAACTAGCTCTAAATCGGGAATGTACGGAATCTCATAGAAATGCCACATCATGGGGTACGCCCTCCGTGCAATCGAAGCAATTAGTCTTCATAACTAAGACATCCTTGGCGCTCTCTCGGATAGTAGTAAGTATCATAATGCGAACAGTACTGGCGGCCATTACTATCACGGTCATAAGGGTTCCAATAGATACATCCGTCAGAACAGTTGTGTCCGCAAAAGGCACCCGCAGGAATTTTCACAGAGGTTATATTGTTTTTGTCCATAATGTTTTTCTCCTTTTTATTGTATTAAAGTGTCAGATTCAATTCTTCGGGCGTAATAGAAAGTCCGGATAATTGATCATAAACTGCGAGATAAGGGAAAACTCCAGTATGAGGAATAACAATCGGAAAATACAACTTTTTCACATAAGCATTCATAATTGATCGAATATAGACAATATCCGCAGATGACAAGCATTGACATCCGTGCCCCTCTTTATGGGTGTGAAATATTCCTTTAAAAATAATTCCTTGAGCGTCCCAGTCCGATATTGTTTGATTCAAAAGCAATTCATTGGGAACATACTGGCAAGATTTCCTAAAAGATATTTTTCCTGAATCGACAAAAATGGTATTAATTGTGTTTTTTGATTGCCCAAGCAAGCCACCCATTTCAGGTGGAGCGGATGGAAGGTTGTAGAGCAAGTTGTACAAAGATTCGGTAATTAACACGACAAGACACCCTATAATTACAGTAGTGGAACTTAATATTATAGCTGAAAATAGCATACTCACTTTTGGGTTAGCGGTTGCTTCGAAGTGTTCTTTGAATTTAAAAGGTGTACTTTTTAAAACGATGATATATTTTCGTTGAAACTTCCAATTTCTCTTGAATTAAAGCGAGATTTGTGGCATAATGCCTTATAAAGAGTGAGCTTTGCAAAATTTTGAAAAGTACACCTTTCAAAATTTTGCAAGGAGTTTGCTTAGGTGGACTTTTCAAATTGGATAGATTTCCCATAGAACGTACCTACGGGTAAATCGCAGATTTCCGCAGCTTCTTTAAGGGTCAATTTCTTATCTCTCCATGCTTTATGCACCTCATAGAAGTTGTCTGGAAGCGGCCGGGGCGGTCGGCCAAACTTCACACCGCGAGCCTTTGCCGCTGCAATGCCCTCTGCCTGCCGCTGCCGGATGTTAGTGCGCTCGTTCTCCGCCACAAAGGAGAGCACCTGCAGCACGATGTCACTCAGGAAAGTGCCCATCAGGTCTTTGCCGCGCCGGGTGTCCAGCAGCGGCATATCCAACACCACAATGTCGATGCCCTTTGTCTGGGTGAGCAGCCGCCACTGCTCTAAAATTTCCGCATAGTTGCGTCCAAGACGGTCGATGCTCTTGATGTAGAGTAGATCGTCTTTTTTCAATTTCCGCACCAGCCGCTTGTATTGCGGACGGTTGAAGTCCTTGCCGGACTGCTTGTCCATAAAAATGTTTTTCTCCGGGATCTTCAGTTCACGCAGTGCAATCAACTGCCGGTCCTCGTTCTGGTCACGGGTGCTGACCCGGATATAGCCATATAAATTTCCCAATAAATCGCCCCTTTCTGCTAAAAGTGATTTTCATCGTTCTATATAAAACGGGCAAAGCATCCCTCCTGACGCTTTGCCCGTTGCTCTTTATTCTACCATAGCAGATTGGTTATCGCTTTCAGGATGCCCGCACAGGCTGGATAGCCAGCGCAGCGCCCCTGACCTGATACGTTATCCCGCCAGCTTCATCCCTTGCCTTCCTTTGGCACACCTCCAGGTGCTGTGTGGCAAGAGCATCAAGCTGCTTCTGCAAGGCGGGATTCAGCGTAAACACGCTGCTTGTTCCGTCCTCGCTGGCGTAGATCATGGTTTCCAACTTAAACATCGTCAATCAGTTCTTCCTCCTCGTATTCGTCAAAGATGGTCGGCCCCCAGTCCTCGTCCTCCTCAATGTCCCGTGACATTTTCTGCATCATGGTATAATGCTCCATCTCGGAGCGGACGAAGTAGAACATCTGGTCGTACCAGTCTGCCAGCGTTTCGTCCTCCAGCTTCCGGCAGAAGTCAAGCACCAGCTTGTTCTGGTCGGGATCAACCGTCAACCCGGCAACTCCGCACAGCCGCTTGCGGGTCAACTCCAGATCGGCGCAGCCATAGGTGTAGAGCAGCTTCTTTTCTTCAAACGTCAGTTTCATAGGCTTGTACCTCCGTATTAAAAAAGGGTCTGCCCTGTGCAGACCCGATGTAGCCAAAAGACCGCCGTGCGTTGTGCAGGGCGGTCAGAGATGCGATATTGTATCAGACAAAAATCAGCTCAGTCTTGATGATCTCTTCGGCACGGTTGCGGATGCTGTTCATCCGGCGCACCCATTCCAGTTGATCGGCAGCTTTCAAGGCTTCGGTCACGCCCTCGGCTTCCTGCATCTGCCGGACGGTCAATGCAAGCTGTTCCTCGGCCTGCTTGTCCAGCTTGGCAAGATAGCCGCCCAACTCACCGGACAGGAGCAGTTGATTATACTGGATGGGATGCTGCTCCTTCAGATACATTTTATGTAAGCGGCCCCACCGCCCGGTGGGGTGCTGCTCTGCCGGGGCTGCTGCGGTCAGATTCGGCAGATAGTGGTCATTGACAAGGGTGTAGTCCAGACCGTTGGCATTGTCATGGATGGATTTTTCAAGTTCGTTCATGCGGATTCTCCTTTCATTTCTTCAGGCGTTTCAAAAGACGGTTCAAATTGAATGGGGACTGTATCAGCAGGCTCCTGTTGAGCCAGCTTTTTATTTTGGGCATACTTGCGGCATCGTTCACGGCCTTTCTGCAAGAGGGCTTCATACTCTGCTGCCGCCTGTGGATCAGTTTTAGCAGCTTCACGCAGAGCAGCACGTTTCTTTTTGCGGTTTTCCCCGGCAGTTTTCTGATATTTCTTACGCTTGGCAAGTTGCTGTTCTGTAAGATTTTTCTTGTCGCCGCGACTAATCTCAATTTGACTAGGGAACGTATCACCGATAAAATTGAAGTAGATGTCGATTTGCTGCTGACGGTAGATCGTCCGTCCGCCAGATGCGGAATGAATCACCACTTTTTCTACCAGTTCGTACAGCATTTCATCTGTCAGCGTTTCACAGTCCTTGTATTTCCGAATCAGTTTGATAAAGCGTTTCAGATCAACTTTCGTTGTTTCAACGACGTCCAGTTCTTTCTTCAACTCGGCAATGCGAGCTTCGCAGACAGTTTGTTCCTCATCATATTGCGCCATCAACCGCTGATACTGTCGTTCTGGGATTTTTCCTAAGATGCTGTTTTCATATAGGCTCCGAATCAAAGCGTCCAACTCGTCTATTCTTTTTTGAACTGAATGCAGTTCTTTTTTACTCTCGGAAGATACCTGTGTGTTTTGGTTTTCCCATGCAGCCTGAAGCTGCTCGGCAAATTCATCCTCATTTTCAATAATTTCTTTTGTCATCGCTTTGATTGCATTGAGAATAGCGGCTTCAATGGTTGAGGTCTTGATAAAATGGGATGTGCAGGAAACGTACATATTACGGTATTTGCTGCACTGCCATGAAGAATCCGAATCATACACCACATCAGAATCCCGATGTTTGGATTCAGGGCTGGAAAAGCTCATTCGGGAGCCACAGTCAGCGCAGAATACAATTCCGGCTAACCGGTGCGAGTATGTTCCGCTCGGAAGTTTTTTCGGATTCCTCTTGCGCAGACGCTGTGCTTGATCCCATGTTTCTTGGTCGATGATAGCCTCATGAGTGTTTTTGAATACGATCCTTTCTTCCGGGGTTGCAGCACGGCGCTTTTTCAGTTTGAAGTTCTCACGGATACTTTTACATAGCACTGTATGACCGAGGTATTCCTGCCGGTCGAGGATATAGGTCAGCGTTGTTGTATTCCACCGATAGGGATCGTGGTACGAATGGTTTCGGGCAGCTTCGGGATGATGCCGTTCTTCGTATGCAGACGGAATCAGCACTTTTTCATCCGAAAGAGTCTGGCCAATTTGTGCAAGACTGGCACCGCTGGCTGCCATATCGAAGATCCTGCGGACAACGGAAGCTGCTTCCTCATCTACGTGAAGGGTTTGCTTGTCACCGGGAACCCGCTTATAACCGTAAGGAATACTGCCGCTGCACCGTTTGCCATCCTGCATCCGCGATTTGAAAACGGCACGGATTTTATTGCTTGTGTCCTTAGCGTACCACTCGTTCATGATATTCAGGAAAGGGGTAAAGTCATTGTCCGTGGGATTGGCACTGTCAACATTATTGTTGATAGCGATGAACCGAACACTCTTTGAAGGAAACTGAATTTCTGTGTAAAATCCAACTTCCAGATAATTGCGTCCGAAGCGGCTCATGTCCTTTACAATGACAGTTGCAATGTGCCCGGCTTCGATTTCGGCAATCATAGCCTGAAAACCGGGACGGTTAAAGTTCGTTCCGCTGTATCCATCGTCCGTAAAATGCTGGATGTTGTTAAAGCCGTTTTTACGAGCGTAGTCTTCCAGATACTTTTTCTGATTCAGAATGCTGTTGGATTCACCTTGCAGTTCATCATCTCTGGAAAGCCTTTCGTACAGTGCCGTGATTTTTCCTTGGTTGGATTTTGCCATAGTTTCACCTTCTTTTATTTTTAGTGGGAATACGATATGTAACAAAGATACGATACTTTTCTGATTTTGTAAACGCATCTTTGCTTTATCCTCGATAATTATAACCCTTCGGGTCCGTAACCACGAATGAAACCGGAAAGGCCTTAGAATCACACTGCAGCAGGTTCGGCTTAATAAAAAATCTCGTCTTACCACTGCCGGAACCTCCCACTATCAGAACATTTTTGTTCCGCGCATTCTTGGGGTCGGGCGGACGGTTGCTCATCATCAGACGTTCAGTTTTGGTCAGAATGATGTTGTCCTCGAACTTCGGAGCCTGAAACGGCTCAATGTCCTTGGCATTGCCCCACCGGGCTGAACCGTACTCCATGCCATGCCGGTATTTCTTTGCATTCTTGCTTTTCAGGTAAACTGCAAGCCGAAGCCCGGCACCGCAGCAGATACCCACCAGAATGTCCAGCGGATGAAGGCTCGGCAGCGGATTTGCAAAGGCGGCCGGAATCGTGCTCATCAGAGACAGAATCTTATCTCCCATCTCTTTGCCTTCAGCCAGCCGCCATGCCTCACCGAAATTCGTTGCCGCAAGTCCCAGCAGAAGGTAGGGCAGATACAGAGCCAGCAGCTTGGAAAAATTCTTTTTCATAGGCCAAGCTCCTGATCTTTGTTGCGGACTTTATCGGGAATCGCCGCCACCGCCTGCACCAGTTCCTGCAGTTTTGCCAGCACAGAAGGTCGCTTGGTTTTGTTCAAAACCGAAGCCGAATATTCTTTGAATGCCGCGCTCAACGCATCCGTGTCCTGCGCCTTGAAATAGACCATATAGCGGGGCGGCGTGCAGGAAATATCCTTTTGAACCGCATAGTCAATGTGGTAGCGCTTGGCATATTTCGCAAATCCTTTGATGCCGGTTTTCTCGATTTCTACATTGGTCACACCCCGGTTCTGCCGAATCAGGCGCTTCATGCTCTGTTTTCCCTGCGAAGCATTCTTGTCGTACTGCCGCAGCAGAAACTGCGCACCTTTCAGGAAAGTCCGGGCCGTCAACTTTGTGGTTGAAATGGCAAAGTTGACTGTCTTGTGTTCAACTTCCTCCTGCATTTATACCACCCCCTCTGCAGGAATATCTCCTCATCGTTCGTGCGCCGCCGGGGGCTTTGCTTTTGCCGTTTCCGTCCGCACATTTTCGTCCGGAACGGGCAGCACCAGCATTTGACGGCCCAGGCGCATAAAAGTTTCCGGCTGATGAAAGAGCTCCTCGTATTTCTGCGTCAGCTCCGGGGAGAGGGATGCAAAATCCTCCTCGCCCAGACCCACCACCAGAAACGTTCCGGCAACCACATCATAGGCCTCACCGCTTTCATCCCGCAGTGCGCGGTTCAGCGGCAGCCCCATGAGCTTGCCGTCATCGTTGTAAACGATGGCCACCGGGTCTTCAAAGGGATAGCTTGCACCAATCGAGCCGCCAACCGCCTGCTGCAGCGCTTTCAGGTCATTGTCAATCTCAATCGGCTTCGGGTGCTGCCCCGGTGCGATTTGCAGCACCGAAAGGGTATTCTTTTCCTGTTCCATCCGTATCCTCCTTTACCGTAATCACAATTTCTCCGGTTCGTGCCGCCTGCATCAGGGAAGCGGCAAAAAAGCCGCAGAAAACGCCCAGTTCAAAGAAAGCAAAGCCCACAAAAAAGCTCATCATTGCGGCCTCCTCAGTCCAGGCAGATGCAGTTCAGGTTCTTGCCGTCGGCCATAAGCGCCGCGCTGTGCTGTTCCAGATACTCCTGAATGCAGTGCAGGTCGCCCATCGTCAGGGAGACGTACTCGCCTTCCATGTTGAAGCGGATGAAGACGACCGGACCGGTCAGGTAGCGCTTGCCCGACAACTCCAGCACCTGCTTGGGGTTGTAGCAGCCCGCCACGGGCAGCTCCTTGGAAATGCCGAAGGTGTCATCCGTCTCGTCAAAACAGGGCAGAATGCCGGGCGCTTCTTCCAGCAGAATGGCGCTCAGGTCCCTCGCCGGGCCGACTGCCGCCAGATAAACCTGCGGGTCACCGTACTTGCGCTCTGCAATGTCGCTCATCTTGTTGAAGAAGCCGGAAACGGCACGCTCCATGCCGTCGATTTTGCGGCTCATGTTCTCAATGGTCTTTGCGGTCTTGAAATCAATCGTGGTATTCATAGTCGTTGTCCTCCAAAAATTTTGCAAAAAAGAAAAGACCTCATGGGTCTTTCGGTTCCGATTTTTCAGCGTTCGTTCTGACGCTGTTGTCTGCGCTGCCACTGTTCCAGCAGCTTGATGATGACATCTTCCATCTGCCGGGGCGTGTAGCTGCGGGGAAAATACTTTTTCAGGGTATCGTTTTTGATGACCACCTTGTCCAGTTCATCCTTTTTGGCTTCCCCCATAATGGCAAAGGCGGCTTCATAGGTGAACTTTCCTTCCTGCGCCAGCTTTTTCATTCGCTGCGCCTGCGACAGGGACGGCGCGTTTTGGGTCTCGTCCATGGCCTGCAAAAAATCCCGCTGTTGGCTTTCGTCCAGATAGGACATCTCCACAGCGGGATTAAAGGCAATTTTCTTTTCGTCTACCATATCCAGCAGTTCCGGGATAAGGTTGGTCAAGCGGATGAAACGGCGAATAGTATCTTTACTTACCCCAGCATCATCGCCAACTTTTTCGACGGACAACTTCTGCGCAACTTGCGTAGAAGTTAAATCTGACCTAGCACCTTGATTTTTTATTGCGTCCAGCTTCATTTTGTAGGCAAAAGCCCGCTCACTGGGCAGGATCTTTTCGCGCTGAAGGTTGGAATCCACCATCAATATCACGGCAGCATCGTCCGTCATTTCCCGGACGATAACAGGCAGCGTGTCCAGCCCGGCAAGCTCGGCTGCGTGCTGACGGCGGTGGCCGGAGATGATCTCATACCCGCCTTCCGGGCGGGGCCTTGCAATCAGCGGAGCCAGTACGCCGTACTGTGCCACGCTTTCCACCGTGCGCTGCATAGCCTCATCGTCCAGCACCTTGAACGGATGCTCCTTGAAGGGGAACAGCTCCTCGATGGGAATCTGCTGCACTTGCTTCCGTTTTTGTTCCTGCCGGGATTCTTCGGTGGAAAACATCTCATCGAGACCTTTCAGCGCCAAGTTTGCGTTGCTTTTCGGCATCGGCCAGCACCTCCCTCGTCAAAGATTGATAGGCCGCTGCCACCTTTCCTTTCGGGTCATGGGCAAAGATGCTCCTGCCCCCCGCGCTGATTTCCGCCGCACGGACAGAGTGCGGAATGGGCTGCTCAAACACCCGGATTTTGCTGCCGTACACCTGCCGAATCAGTGCATCGATTTCCCTGCCGTAATTGGTGCGGCTGTCCGTCATGGTCATCAGGATACCCTCGATTTTCAGCTTCGGGTTGATTTGCCGGCGCACTTTCTGAATGGTCTGCAGCAGCTGCTCCAGTCCCTTTGCCGAAAGGTACTGCGCCTGCACGGGAATCAGGGCAGCGTCTGCCGCCGCCAGTGCGTTGATGGTGAGCATCCCCAGCAAGGGCATACAGTCCAGCAGAATGAAATGTTGTCCTCCTCGTCCGGGCAGAGCCGGAGCAGAAGGTCCACCTCCAACTCCTGATAAAAATAATCCTCAAGCTGTTCCAGAACTGCGCTTTCGACAGCACCAGAATTGCTGTTTGGGCAATTCTGTACTTGCGCTTTGCACCAGTCCGGGTAAACGCTACGTCACAGCTCGTTCCTTTTCAGCCCGAAGCTGTTCAAGGGTTTTCGGTTTTTCCATTCTGTTTGACCTCCTTTTTTGAAAAATGGGTATAAAAAAGACCGCCAACTTTTCGCAGATTGCGACCAGTCAACGGTCAGTTTTTTGATATTTAGTTATTGTGTGTTACCATTTGTCGATTTTTAATTTTGCTTTTCGCTTAACCTTAAACCAGAAGCTATTTGTATATTTCTCGTTATGGACTAAAATCTCATACGCCTCCATAGTTCCAGCAGAATATACAAAGCCGAATAATCCGACTGACAATCCTAAAAAGACAAGCGAATGATAGTGTGTCCATGGAATTATTCCTCGAACGGTAATAGCGAGTGTCAAAAGACCTATGATGAACAGAACTGTGCAAGGGATAGCAACAACCATGTTCTTTTTCTTCATGGAACGATATTCGTCAGTTAGTACCTTTAGAAATTCATAATCAAAAAGCAAACTCTCTTTTTTCAAAATTGTGTATTCATCTTTTGAAATGAACATTGAAACCACAAGAGCAATAATTCCTGCAAGTATGCAAATGGACATACCCAGCACTTTCCATGCAGTCGTTGTCTGAAACACGGTGTAGGGTATTCCAGCTAAAGCAAACAAGGCGAATCCAGCACCAAAATATTTGCAAGTCTTTTTCTCGTTGGCGATATATCCAACAGCCATTTCTCTGCTTACATAATAGCCTTTTTCATCTGCGCTACTTTCCGTTTTTTCATCTTTCAGCAGAAAGTCAATGGATACCTCAAAGACATTTGAAAGCAACAGCAGTTTTTCTGTTTCTGGATATCCTTGATTATTCTCCCACTTGCTGATTGCTTGTCGGGTTGTTCCCACAAACTCTGCAAGAGCTTCTTGAGACAGACCTTTTTCTTTTCTGAGTTTGTAGATTTTTTCGCCTAAATTCATAGGTGATACCTCCTTTGGTTTTGATAGCATAATTCTACCAAAGCAAGGTGTCATTATCTATCTTTCGGGAAATGCACTTTGTCAACTTCAAGTTGCAGATATGTTTTTCAGTGCATAACTGTCCTTTTTCAAACTTGCTGGCGGCGAACGATTTGTTAAAATCGTTTGCGGACGGCAAGTCCACAAGGGATAGCCGCTTTAGCGTCGCAAGGGAGTGTAGCTCCCTTGACGGAGCAAAGTGACGAAGCATTCTCGGTCGGGCAGTTTTCTTCTGCTGACCGGGAATGAAGCTCCGTAGGACGCACGATACTCCCGACAGGAGAGTATAGAAGTGCGCCCTTTAGTTCCTAAAGGGATTTTATCGGTTCGATAAAGCTGAATTTATCTGCAGTCACTTTCTTTTCGTTTTCCAATTCCTTTTCTGTAATCTTCCATGAGCCTAACACAATGACCTGCTATATCGTGCATTCCAAGTTCCTGAAAAAAGACAATTTGCAGTTTCATCAGTTCTTCGCAAACCGTCAACTTCTGTTCATCCATATTGCCGACAGCAAGCCATGGGAAAGCCTTATATTTCCTCGTGTCACCAATGAGAAAATTATACCCTATTAACTGATTTTCACGGAGAACGAAATAGAATTGTGGACCCGAATTCGGAACTGACTTTTCCATAATCCGCTGCATTGTTTTCACACCGCCGTATGCCGGGAAAAAACCGATTTGCGCAAGAGCATTTAATATGTCAAGCCGTTTATCCGTGGGTATATCTCTGTAATTGAGAATCCGTTCCATTTGCTTTGCCCTCATTAAATCCCGATTTGTTTCTCAATTTCGTATTCAAATTATACCATAAAACTTGTGTACACTTCTACCGCAGCTTTAGAATATATGAGAAAAGCCCGAACATTTTTCGTCCGGGCGGTCTCGGCATCAATCATAGATCAGCTCAAACTTCACGATAGTTTCTGCCTGTGCCTTGCAGGCGCTCCCCTTCCGCCCCCCTCCGGCAACTATCCGCGCCCCGGCTCATACAATCTAACAACTATGTACCGGGAGGGATATCGTGTGCTGCTGACCTTGCTGCAATTTTTCGCCACAAAATTTCTGTTTCTGGCGCTCCATCTGGAAAGCGGCTGCTTTCCGCGCCCGCTCACAGCCCGGGAGGAGGCTGCGGCCTTCCGTGCGCTGCACGCCGGGGATGCCGCCGCCCGGGAAAAACTGATCCGCCACAATCTGCGGCTGGTGGCGCATATCGTAAAAAAATATTACGCCCTGCCGGGCGATCAGGAGGATCTGGTTTCCATCGGCACCATCGGGCTGATGAAAGCGGTAGATACCTTTGATGCCACACGCAAGGCGCGGTTTTCCACCTATGCCAGCCGCTGCATTGAAAACGAGATCCGTATGCAGTTCCGGCGGGAGCGCAAGAGCGGGCAGACCGTCTCCTTGCAGGAAGCTTTGGAGACCGACGGGGACTCGGCGCTGACCTTAGCAGACGTGATACAGGACGGCTTTTGCATGGAGGACAGCTGTGAGCGGCAGGAGGATGTCCGGCGGCTGCGGCAGCTGCTGGATACCCTGCCCGCCCGGGAGCGACAGATCCTGCTGCTGCGGTACGGGCTGGCCGGGCAGCCGCCCCTGACCCAGCTGGAGACCGCCGGGCTGCTGGGCATCAGCCGCAGCTATGTTTCCCGGCTGGAGACCCACGCGCTGGAACTGCTGCGGCAGGCGTGGGGCAAAAATGGCTAGTTTTCGCTCCTACAAAATTTTCAACTGTAATTCGTCCAGTTGTTCAAAAGTGTACAGCCGGTTGAAGGCCTCCACCAACTCCTTTTTGGAAAGGCGCGGCGGCAGCCCCAGCGCGTTCAGCAGTTTTGCCTTGCGCTCGGCGCTGCCGGGCTTGCCGGAAAGCCCCCACTCATACAGGTCGGTGTAGGTGATCTGTCGTCCCTCCGGGCGCACAGGTGCTGCGCCTGCCTCTGCACCCAAGGCGTCCAGCAGTGCCTGCCGCACAAGGGCGTCGTCCACACCCTCTACCCCCAGCAAGCCCTCCTTGCCAGGCTGCGCCTTGCGCTTTTCCTTGCCGTGGATGGCGGGCACATAAGCCTGCACCACGTTTTGCGCACCCACCATATTGGTGATGTAGTTGCGGATGCGGAAGCCTGCCGCGTCCGAATCCGTGAGCAAAATCAAGCCGTTTTTCTGCGCCAGCGCCCGGAACAGCTGCTGGCGCTGTTTGTCTTTATAAATGCCAAAACCATCCGTCAGCAGGATCATGGCATCGGTCAGGTGCGCTAGACGGACGGCATCGTACTTGCCCTCCACGATCAGCACCCGGTCGGTATGGATCATCTCGCTTTGCATCATCTTCCGCTCCCCGCCAGCGCCAGACGGCACAGGGCTGTTTCCAGCAGTATCTGCGCCGCCACAGGCTGGCTTTTCAGGCTCTGGTCCAGCTCCAGCAGCACCTGCAAGCAGGCCTCCAGCTGGGGCAGGGTGTAGTGGGCGGCAGTTTCTGCCGAGCGCTTCAGCCGGTAGTCACTGCCCTTATAGCCAAAATCTTTGTGCACTGCACTGTAATTCTTCCGCTTTGCCGCCCCAAGCTTTACCCGGTACAGATCCACATAGCTGCCGATCATCGCCGCCGTAATGGCGATGGGCTCCTGCTGCAGCCGCAGCAGGGTCTGCAGCTTTTTGCAGGCTCCGGTGGCGTTTTTGGCGGTGATCATGCGGATCATCTCGAACACATCCGCTTCAAGGCTCACTGTGCCCATCTCTGCCACCATGGAGGCACTCACGGTCTGGTAGCCGGACAGGGCACAGAGCTTATCCACCTCGTTTTCCAGCAGAAAGGGGGCCTCACCGCAGCGCTCCAGCAATGCGGTGGCTGCGCCGTCCGGCAGAGATGCACCCTGCGCCTTTGCGCGCTCCATCATCAAATTTTTCAGTTCAAAGGGGCGGGGCTTTGCCAGCTCCTCGGTGTAGCCGATGGCCTTGCACTGAGCTTGCAGCTTTTGCGCCTGCTTGCCCAGCTTGAGCTTGCCGCGCTCCAGCGGAAACACGCTGCCCAGCACCGCCACGGCGTTTTCCAAGCTGGAAAGGGTGCTGCACAGCTCGTCCAAGTCCTTGCTGCCATAGGCGGCGGGGTCGAGCTCCGGCAGCACCACCACACGCCGGGTGCCGAAAAAGGAGATGGTGCCCGCCGCCATGATAAGCTGCTCCAATTCCGGCGCAGCACCGTCCAGGATGGTGGCATCCTCGTCACTGTCTGCCGACAGCACCCGCACCGCTGCCGCCACTGCCTGCCGCACCAGATACCGCTCGCTGGAATAAAAATAGTAGACCGGGCAGCCCTTGTCGGCCAGCTGCCGGAGTTTTGCTTCCGTGGCCATGCAAATGCCCCTTTCCTGTTATAAAATGCTCCTTGTATTGTACCACACTCGGCCCGGATTGCAAAGCATTACCCTAGCCTTTCGCCGCCGGTGCGGCGCAGGCTGAGGGAGGCAGTGTACTGCGTTTCCGGCGGCATCCAGCTGTAGCTGCGCAGCGCCAGCAGCCTTTGGTACCGCACCGTCTCCGGCTTTTTCGGTGTGGCAATCAGCCACTCCGTTTGCAGCGGCTGCGTCAGTTCTGCCTTGCCGCTTAAGGTCACAAACTGCCGGTTGCCGATGCTCAGCCGCACAAGACACCCTTCCCGGGTGCGCAGCAGTTCCACCGCCGCCGGGGTGCAGCGCAGCTTGCGGCTGGCATTGACCGGCAGACGCTCTGCCCGGATGCCCTGCTGCGCAGGCAGGGTGCAGGCGGTTTTTGCGTTCATGCGCAGGTCTACCACCAGCTCCACGGTGCGCACGCCCCGCCGTGCCAGCTGGTTTTCCACCGCACGCTGGGCGGCGCTGCCGCCCCGGAGCAGTACCACTGCCCGGTCGTTCTGGGCAACCACCACTGCAGGTGCCTGTGCGCTGCCCACAAGGTCGATGTGCACCACGTCCCGGCTGAGGGCGTTGCCCAGCCCGATGCCCACCACTGCCGCCAGCAGAATGCCCGGCAGCGCCACCCGCAGACGCACCCGCCAGCGGAAGGCCAGCACCCCAAGCCCGCACAGCAGCAGACAGACCAGTGCTGCGTAGGCGGTGTCAAAATAGATGCTGCCGCCGGGCTTTGTGCTGAGCCAGACCGCCCAGCCGTTCAATAGCCCGGTGAGCAGGTCTGCCGCCCGGGAAAGCACCCCGTGCACCGGTGCCAGCCATGGCACCAGTCCCACAAAAGCCACTGCCAGTCCCAGCAGAAGCAGCGGCTGCACCATCCACAGCACCGCGATGCTGGAGGCCACCGCCCATACGCTGACGCTCAGCCCCCGCAACACCAGCACCGGGAAGGTAGCCGCCGAGGCGCAGGCGGCAATGCAGGCGCTCTCTGCAAGACCCTGAAGCCGCTCCGGCAGTCTGTTGAACCACGGGCGCCTGACCGGCTTTTGCAGGTTCTCCCCGGCTTTGACCCAAAACCGTCTGTCGTGGGCATCCCGCATCCGGCGGATGCAGGCGTTGCCTGCCACCGTGCCCACCACTGCCGCAAAGGAAAGCTCAAAGCCGATATCCCACACCGCATAGCTGTTGACGGCGGTCATCAGGATGCCTGCCGCCGCCAGCGAGGTGAGGACATCTGCCGGCCCCCACACCCACACACCCAAGGCACTGACCCACACTGCCACGGCAGCGCGGCACACCGAGGGCGTAAAGCCGGTCACGCCCATCAGCACCAGCGCCAGCAGGCTTTTCCAGACCGTGCGCCGTCTGCGGCGGCGGTAGCTCTGCTCCCAGCGATAGGGCAGCAAAACGCTGAGGATATCCCCGCACAGAATGGAAACGTGCATACCGCTGACCACCAGCACATGGGAAAGCCCTGCGCCCCGGTAGGCGCTGCGCAGCTGTGCCGAAAGGCCGCTGCGGTCGCCCACCGTCATAGCTGCCAGCACGCCGCCGGTGTCCCGGTGCATCACCCGGCGCAGGCTCTCGCTCAGTTTTTGCTGCAAGCGGTGGGTGCGGGCACGGAAACTGCTGCTCTCGCCCAGCACGGTAAGCTGCGGCTTTTCTGCCAACGGCTCTGCCTGCAGGGCGATGCCGTCTGCGTACTGCGCCGTCCGTTCCGCTTCATCCGGTGCCGACAGCGTGAACCAGCCCTGCACCCGCTGCCCTGCCGCGCAGGCGGGCAGCTCCGCACAGGCTATGCGGAGGCCCGCCGGGCTGCCGTTCACGCTTTCCACCCACAGGGTCGCGTCTACTGTGTCCGAAAAATAGTTTCTGTCCGCGCGCTCCACCTCGGCAGTCAGCAGCACGGTACGCCCGGCGTAATTTGCCCGGGTACGCTCCAGCCGGGCGCTCGTGGTATGCACCGCGCAAAGCCCGGCCAGCGCGCCCAGCAGCAGGCAGACCGCCAGCTTACGGCTGCGGTACGGGATGCAGAGCAGCAGCAAAAAGGCGACAAAAAATGCCGCAAACGGCATAAAAAGCTCCGTTTGCGGCAAAAAAGTCCACAGGAAACTAAGGCCCATCATTCCGACGCAGAACGCGCAGAGTGGGCGGCGCATCCCAGCTTAGTGGAAGAACAGGGGCAGCGGCTCAAGGAAGATGATATCCTTACGCTCGGAAGCGTCGCCCTCGGCCAGAACAGCGGCCTGACCCACGATGGTGCACTGGGTCTTTTCAGCCAGCGCGTCCAGTGCCTTCAGAGAGCCGCCGGTGGAGATGACATCGTCCACCACCAGCACACGCTTGCCGTTCATCTTTTCCAGTTCCTTGCGGTCGATGACCAGCTTCTGCTTACCGGCAGTGGTAATGGACTGGTCCTCCACCACCACGGGGTCCGGCATATACAGCTTGACACCCTTGCGGGCGCAGATATAGGGCTTGCCGCTCTGGCGGCTCATCTCGTGCGCCAGCGGAATGCCCTTAGCCTCGGCGGTGAGCAGGATATCAAAATCCGGGCACTTCTTCAGCAGCTCCGCAGCAGCGGCTACGGTCAGCTCGGCATCACCCAGCATGATGAATGCAGCAATGTCCATGTGGTCGTTCACCTTGCAGATGGTCAGCTCACGGGTCAGGCCTGCAACGTGCAGGGTATAAGTTTCAGCCATAATCAAATTCTCCCTTTCGTATTGGAATCAGACAGGCAGTTTTTCGCCGCCCAGAACATGGAAATGCAGATGCTTCACGGTCTGGCCTGCGTCCTCGCCCACGTTGGAGATGATGCGGTAGCCGTTTTCCAGCCCCTGCTCCTTGGCCAGCTTTGCGATGACGGCGAAGATGTGGCCCAGCAGAGCACCATCCTCCTCGGTCAGCACAGCGGCAGAGGAGATGTGCTTGCGGGGAACCACAAGGAAATGCACCTTTGCCTGCGGGTTGATGTCGTAGAATGCCACTACCTGGTCATCCTCGTACAGCTTTTTAGAGGGGATCTTGCCCTCTGCGATCATGCAAAACAGACAATCTTCCATGGGGGAACACTCCTTCCTGCTTCTACAAAAGCCCGCCGCCCCGGCGCTGTACCAGCACCGGGGCACGGGACATAGATCCTTTTTAGCCCAGAGCCTTCTTGACGATAGCGCTCACAGCAGCCAGTGCCTCGTCGATCTTGGTCTCGTCCTTCAGACCGGCCATTGCAAAGTCCGGCTTGCCGCCGCCCTTGCCGCCTGCGATAGCGGACAGTTCCTTGACCAGCACACCGGCCTTGAGGCCCTTTTCCTGTGCCAGCTTGTTCACGGTAACGGCCATGGTGATCTTATCCTCAGCCTTGCCCACCAGAACAGCCACCACGGGGTTCACGGCCTTGTCGCGGATGCTGTCGCACATACCGCGCAGGGTGTCGCCGGTGGTACCGGTAAAGTATGCAGAAGCGATCTTCACGCCGTCTGCTTCCTCAGCATTGTCGAACAGGCTGTCCACCTTGGAGGCGGCGATCTTGGCCTTCATCTCCTCCAGCTCGCGGCTCATGGCCTTGTTCTCAGCCATCACAGCCTCGGCGCGGGCGGGCAGTGCAGCCACGTTGTTGGCCTTGAGGGTGTTGGCCACATCATGCAGCATGGCCTCCTGCAGGTTTGCACGGATCAGCAGGTTGCGGCCGGTGACGGCTTCGATACGGCGGATGCCGGCCGCCACAGAGGACTCGCTGACGATCTTGAAGCCGCCGATCTGGGCGGTGTTCTTGACATGGGTACCGCCGCAGAACTCGGTAGACCAGCCCTCGATATCCACCACGCGGACCACCTTGCCGTACTTTTCGCCAAACAGCGCCATTGCGCCCAGCTTCTTGGCCTCTTCCACCGGCATCTCCTGCACGGTGACATTCATGGAGTCGAAGATCTTATCGTTGACGATCTTCTGCACCCGTGCCAGTTCCTCGGGGGTCACGGCGCTGAAGTGGGTAAAGTCGAAGTGGGTGATGGAGGCATCCTGATAGGAACCAGCCTGATGCACATGGTCGCCCAGCACCTCACGCAGGGCAGCCTGCAGCAGGTGGGTAGCGGTGTGGTTGCGGGCAATGGCCATGCGGTAGCCCTTGTCCACCTGTGCGGTCAGCACATCGCCCACCTTCACGATGCCGCTTTCCAGCACGCAGGTGTGGACGTAGTAGCCCTTGGGGGTCTTTTTCACGTCCAGCACACGCAGGCTGCACTCGGCACCGTTCAGCACGCCGTGGTCGGCAGCCTGACCGCCCATCTCAGCGTAGAAGGGGGTCTTATCCAGCACCACCAGCACGCCGTCCTTTGCCTCCTCGTCGGTGGCAATGGCATCGGTCAGGGTCTCTTCATCGCTCAGCGCCACAACGGTGCCCTTGTCGGTCAGGGTGTCGTAGCCGGTAAAGACGGTGGGCTCGGCCTCCAGTGCGCCGAACAGATCCTCGCTCCAGCCGGAGATGTTCTTCTTCAGACGCTCGGCGCGGGCGCGCTCCTTCTGCTTCTTCATCTCTGCGTGGAAGCCGTTCTCGTCGATCTCCAGACCCTGCTCGGCGGCGATCTCCTTGGTCAAATCCAGCGGGAAGCCGAAGGTATCGTTCAGCTTGAACACGTCCAAGCCGCTCAGCAGCTTCTCGTGTGCCTTCTCCAGACGGTCGATCATGTTGTTCAGGATGTTCATGCCGGCATCGATGGTGCGGGCAAAGTTTGCTTCCTCGGTGCCGATGACCTTCTTGATATAGGCGTCATGCTCGCGCAGTTCGGGGTAAGCGGACTCGCTGGACTGGATGACGGTCTCCACCAGATCCACGAGGAAGGGGTGGTCGATGCCCAGCATCCGGCCGTGGCGGGCGGCGCGGCGCAGCAGACGGCGCAGCACATAGCCGCGGCCTTCATTGGAGGGCAGGATGCCGTCAGACACCATAAAGGTGCAGCTGCGGATATGGTCGGTGATAACGCGGATGGAGATATCGGTCTTGGGGTCCTGCAGGTAGGTCTTGCCAGCGATGTGCTCCACATGGTGCAGCACGCTCTGCACGGTATCCACCTCGAACAGGTTGCCCACGTTCTGCATCACGCAGGCCAGACGCTCCAAGCCCATGCCGGTATCAATGTTGGGGCGTGCCAGACGCTCGTAGTGACCCTTGCCGTCGGCATCGAACTGGCTGAACACGAGGTTCCAGATCTCCATATAGCGGTCGCAGTCGCAGCCCACACCGCAGGTCGGCTTGCCGCAGCCGTACTCGGGGCCGCGGTCAAAGTAGATCTCGGAGCAGGGGCCGCACGGGCCGGAGCCGTGCTCCCAGAAGTTGTCCTCCTTGCCCAGACGCACCATGTGGTCCGGGGCAATGCCGACCTTCTTGGTCCAGATATCGTAGGCCTCGTCGTCCTCCTCATAGACAGAGATGTGCAGACGATCCTTGGGAATAGCCATCCACTCATCGCTGGTCAGGAACTCCCATGCCCAAGGGATGACCTCGTCCTTGAAGTAATCCTGGAAGGAGAAGTTACCCAGCATCTCAAAGAAGGTGCCGTGGCGGGCAGTGATGCCCACGCGCTCGATATCCGGGGTGCGGATGCACTTCTGGCAGGTGGTCACGCGATGACGGGGCGGCTCCTCCTGTGCCAGGAACCACTTCTTCATGGGGGCCATGCCGCTGTTGATCAGCAGCAGGCTGGGGTCGTTCTTGGGTACCAGGGGGAAGCTGTCCAGACGCAGATGACCCTTGCTTTCAAAGAAGCTCAGGTACTTTTCGCGCAGTTCATTCAAACCGGTCCATTGCATAGATCTTTCTCTCCTCAATCGTCTTTGGCGCATGTGCGCCGTTTTTTATGCTGTTATGGCAGAGGGGCGGCACGGTGAAAAAACAAAAAACAGCCCTCATCCCAAAAGGGACGAAGGCTGCTTGTGCATCAAACTCCGTGGTACCACCCAAATTGCAAAGGATAACGTGTCCCCTGCCGCTTTCGGCGCATTAACGCTGCGCAGCGTCCGGTTTACATTCGCCGGAAGCTCCGGGGTGGCGCGAAATGATCCCGACCGGAGCGCCTTACAGCCGTGGGCGCTCTCTCTGGACGGTGGTGTGTGCATTTCTGACCCCATCATTGCCATCTGTCATAATTTTACATTCCGCAAGGCAGGCGAAGTGCCCCTTTGCGTACAGCTAAATTATAGCATACGCAAAACGTTTGTCAACGGTTTTGAGCAAAATTTACGGCACCCAGATGCGGCGCACCTCCAGCACCTTGCCGCCCTGCACCACCAGCGTGGTATTATAGGTGGTCCAGTTATCGGGGTCTGCATTGATCGCTGCTGCCACCGCCTCCGCGCCCGTAGTCTCCACGGCTTCGGCCTGCGGGTCGGCAGAACTGTCCTTCAGCACTACATCCTCTGCCAGCGGCATCGTCTTTTCTCCCATCTCATAGTAGACAGGGTAATCGTCAAAGGTCATCGTCCGGTAGGCATCATCTTCCAGCTTCAGGTCAAGACCGTACTGCTCCTCCATGCCGCCATTGATGGTGACAAGATGGTACTGATCGTTTTTCTCGATACTCTCCACTGCAACGGTCACAAACTGGTTCCATGCAGCCCCCTCTTCGTGGAGGGTGATCTGATCCCCAACGGCAAGTTTTTCAACATCTTCTTTTTTATAAAGGTCATAGCTGAAGATTTTTGCAGTCAGGTTGCCGCCCTGCACACCGGAGGTGATCTCCGCCGGAATAAAGGTGACCGTGTCCTCCCTGTCGAGGTCATCCAGCGTCCACGTCAGCATGTTGATGGGCTCCGTGACCCCTTCCTCTGCCACATGGGACGAGGCCGGCACTGCACTGGATGCGGGGGTGCTGGCGGGGGTGCCGGAGCTGCCGCAGGCCGTCAATGCGATGCCCGCAGCCAGAACAGCCAGAATCTTATATTTCAGGTTCATAAAAATACCTTCTTTCTTGACGCGGTAGATTTATTCCGCTACAATAAAAACGAATCAAGAACCCATTCTATTGCAACTGATTTTAAGATAGAGAGGAATTTCCCGTGAAAATTTTAAAAGTAAAATGTCTTGCCCCCACCCGGCTGGACAATTATCTGACCCAACAGTACCCCGCCCTGACCCCCGGCCGACTGAACAAGGCGCTACGGGAGAACAAGATCAAGCTGAACGGCAAAAAGCAGCCGCTTTCCACCCGCGTGATGGCAGGCGATGAGATCAAGCTGTTCATTCTGGACGATGTGCTGGACGCCGACCGCCGGGTGGAAGGCCCCGCGTGGAAAAACGCCCGCACCCCGGCGCAGGTGGTGTACGACTGCCCGCAGATCCTGATCGTGAACAAGCCCGCCGGCGTTGCGGTGGACGGTCCGGAGGACGATACTCTGCTGAACCGCGCGCTGCTGTACCTGAACAAGCAGGGCGAGTACAAGGAGAACGACCTGTACACCCCCGCCTTGTGCCACCGGCTGGACACCGGCACCAGCGGCCTTGTGATCATTGCCAAGACCCCGGAGGCTGAGGAGCTGTTTCTTTCCGCCATCAAGAACCGCGAGGTGCAAAAGACCTACCTCTGCGTCACCTTTGGCCGTCCCATGCCGCCGGACGCCACCTTGGGCGGCTATCTGCTCAAGGACGCCGACCGCGGCATCGTGAAGATCGTGGAGGACAAGCAGCCCGGCGCAAAAGAGGTGGAGACCCGGTACGAGACCATCGCCGTCTCCGGCCGTCTGGCACTGCTGAAGGTGCAGCTGATCACCGGCCGCACCCACCAGATCCGCGCCCACATGGCAAGCATCGGCTGCCCCATCCTTGGCGATAGCAAGTACGGCAACAACAGCGCCAACCGGGAGCTGAAATTAAAGTATCAGGCGCTGTGCGCATGGGAGCTGACCATGCCCCGCTTCACCCAGCCGGACTTTGCCTTCCTCAGCGGCAAGACCTTCCACGCCCCGAAGCCGTGGTATTACCAGCAGGTGCTGGACGGCACCTTGAAGTAACAAAAAGCTCAGACCCGCACCATATCCGGGGTGATCTCAGCCAGCGTATGGGCACCACACATCTGCATGGTGTCGGCCAGTTCTCCGGCAAGCTTATCGATGTAGCACTTCACGCCCTCTGCGCCGCCGCCGTAGACAGCAGTCACGAAGGGGCGGCAGATCAGCACGCCGTCTGCGCCCAATGCCAGCGCCTTGAACACATCCACGCCAGTGCGGATGCCGCCGTCCACCAGCACCTTCACGCCGGTGCCCTTGAGGGCTGCGGCAATCTCCGGCAACACCTCGGCGGTGGCGGGGCACTGGTCCAACACGCGGCCGCCGTGGTTGGACACCACGATGGCAGCGGCACCGGCCTGCTTTGCCTTCAGTGCACCCTTAACGGTCATCACGCCCTTGACGATGAAGGGACGCTCTGCCAGCTGCACGATCTCGGCCAGCTCCTCCACGCTCTTGCTGCCGGCGGGCGGGGTCATGTTCTTCAGGAAAGGCAGACCCGCTGCGTCCACATCCATGGCCACGGCAAAGCAGCCGCTGGCCTTGGCCTGTGCCATCTTCTCGCGGATGGTGTCGATGTTCCACGGTTTGATGGTGGGCACACCGCAGCCGCCCGCAGCGCCGATGGCGCGGGTAGCCATCTCCATCACGGTGGGGTTGGTGCCGTCGCCGGTAAAGGCCGCAATGCCGTTTTCGGCACAGGCGCGCACCAGCACATCGTTATAGGTCATATCGGTGTAGGTATCGGAGTAGTGCAGGTTCACCGCGCCCACGGGGCCCGCAAAGAAGGGATAGCGGAAGCTTTTGCCAAACAGTTCCAGCGTGGTGTCCGGTGCACCGCCGGGGCACAGGGTGTCCATGTTCACCCGGATGTCTGCCCACTTATTATAATTGCGGATGGCGGTATCGCCCACGCCCTTGGCACCCGGGCCGGGGATCTGGTTTTTACAGGCCACGCCGTTGCACACCGGGCATGCCTTGCAGTATTGACCAATGCAGGTACGGGCATTGGCAAGCACTTCAGGATAAGTCATAAAAGCATCCTCCTTATATTTCCCGCCGCTGCGGCACAAAATGACCCGCCGCAGCGCTCTTTGCCCTCAATATAGACCTATTTTAAAGGTGCGTCAAGGGCTTTTTGTGCTTTTCATCCATGCGGCAGAATACTTTCTCTCGTTTTTTCGTCATTTTTAAAAAAGTCTGATTTTTTTCAAAAAAATCCTTGACAAAAAGCCTGCTTTCAGGTATTATAGTGGAGCGCCAAGGGCACCCGCCCAAAGGCAGAACAGAAGATGTGGAAAGATGGCTGAGTTGGTCTAAGGCGCACGACTGGAAATCGTGTAACGTGTCAAAAGCGTTCTGGGGTTCGAATCCCCATCTTTCCGCCAGAAGCCTGAAACAGAAATGTTTCAGGTTTTTTGTTTTGTCTGCAGTTTGCGGCGCTTGACATTTGCGGGCAGTTCCGTTATGCTGAAGCAAATACGTTTTACCGGAAGGAGAGGTTTTCCCATGGCATCTTCCCACAAAAAGCGCACCGGCCTGCGTGCGGCGCTGATCGTTCTGCTGTGTCTGGTTCTGGTGTGTGTGGTGGCTGCGGCAGTGCTGTACAGCTTCGTCAGCCGCAAGATCAAGGCATTCCAGAGCGGTGCCAGCTTCGCGCTGGACTACACCATCACCTCCACCGAGGCCGAGCCCCCCGCCCTTTACGCCCTGCTGGATAAGTTCGGCGGCACCACCGGCAGTCTGACCGGCCAGTACACCCCCCGTGCGGTGCAGCTGGCACTGTACCCGACGGGCACCAGCACCGTCAACGATGCCCCTCTGACCCGGATGTACATCAGCGAGGAAGAGACCCTGTACGACGCCGGACAGCTGTATAACAAGCTGCGCAGCACGGTCGTGGCCGAGTATCCGCTGGCAAGCCTGCTGCTGCCGGGCTGGTCGCTGGGCAGCTACATCTCCCAGGACCAGCTGGCCACCCTGCTGGGGGTAGACCCCGCCGCCACCAGCTTGCAGCAGGTAAACGACTTTCAGCTGGACCTCAAGCAGCTCAAAACCGTACAGCCCGCCAACGCCAAGGAGGGTTACCTCTACCTGCAGCTGCCAAACCTCGCCGCCGGGGAGGATGCGCCGCAGTTGATTCTTGGCATTGAAAAGCAGGGGTTGCTCAAGACCCTGTCCCCCAAGGTGCACATCCTGCTGGATGTGCCCGCCCACCACATCCATGCAGAGCTGACCGGCACGGTGACTGCCGCCCAGACCGTGGTGACCGCACCCACCTCCCGGATGCAGGATTCTGACGTGGAAAGCCTTGTGCAGCTGCGCCAGACCATCGAGAGCATCATTCAGTTCGTGCAGACCGCCGCCCAGAGCGATGCCGCCTCCCCTGCTGCATAAAGCAGGACTATTTTGAATGGTCTCCGCTTCGCTCTGATCATCTTCAGCGGAAAAATTATTTTAAAAAGCAAAAAATCGGACAGACTGCGGTCTGTCCGATTTTTTATGTTCACAGATGGGGTCGTAACGGAAAACGGCATTTGCAGCGCCTGTTTCCTTCGGAAACATTTGCGCTGCGGGGGAAATCTCTAAAAAGCAGAACAATGATTCTGTTTTTACTTCTTTACAGTCTTTTTGCAGGGTGCACGCTTTGCCTTGGGCTTTGCGGCGGCAGGGGCAGTTTTAGCTTCCGCAGCGGGAGCAGCCTTAGCAGCCGGTTCAGCCTTGGCTTCCACTGCGGGCGCAGCCTTCACCTCTGCAGCGGGAGCAGCAGGCTCTGCCTTTGCCTTAACAGCTTTCTTCGCGGCGGGCTTTTCTGCCTTGACCGGCTCTGCGGCCTTTGCGGCAGGCGCAGCGGGCTTCTCCTCCACCTTCTTGGTGGTGCGGGGCTTGCGGGCTGCGGGCTTCTTGGCGGGAGCCCCTTCCTTGGCCGGAGCGAGTGCTGCCTTGGGCTCGGCAGCGGGTGCTGCTTGCTCAGCCTTAGCGGCGCGCTTTACGCGGTCCTTTACCTCAGAGATGACCCACAGCTGGTCGCCACCGCCGGGCACTTCCTGCCAGATCTGCAGCACTGCGCCCACCTCGGCACCGATGCCCACGGTGTCCACGCACTTGCCGCCTGCCCAGGAGGAGCGCAGACGCACGGTACCCTCCGGGGTGTGCTCCACCTTCCACATCTGGGACGTGCCGCCCACGTCCTCCCACAGGTGCAACCATGTGCCGTTGGCAGTGCCGGTCATGGTCAGATCCAGCAGCTTGCCGGAGGCGCGGTTGCGGATGCGGTACACGCCATCGCCCTCGCGGACAAAGCTCCACTCCTGCTCGGGCTTGTGGTCATACTTGCCCAGACGGACAGTGCCGCCGTCCTTGCTGCCTTCCACTGCCTGAATGACATTGCCGGTGTGAGCGGCAATGGTATAAAAGCGGTCGGCCTCGATCACAGTTTGTGCTACGGATTTCATGTATAAATCCCTCCCAATCATAAAATGCACAGATTTTTCCAATTCCTTCTTATAAAGAATACCACATATCGTGATTTTTCACAAGCAATTCGACAATTCTTTAGCACTTTATATAGAAACCATCCTGTTTTCGCCTGCTTTTTCGCCCCTTCGCAGGGGAGAAATGCCGTTTTTTCTCCCTCTCGACATTTTGCCGAAACTGCGTTATACTGTTTCTATTAGGACTATCTGCCGCTCTGGAAGGGGCGGCTTTCTCGTTTTTGAAGGAGGATATTTGCCCATGACCCAGCAGGACCGCACTGCGGTGCAATATCATAAAATGACCGAGACCCCTATCCCCCGGCTGATCCTCAGTCTGGCCGCGCCCACGATTTTAAGTATGCTGATCACCAGCATCTACAATCTGGCCGATACCTTTTTTGTGGGGCGCATTTCCACCAGCGCTTCCGGTGCGGTGGGCGTCGTTTCCAGCCTGATGGCCATCATTCAGGCGCTGGGCTTTATGCTGGGGCACGGCTCCGGCACCATCATCAGCCGCCGCCTGGGCAGTCAGGATACCCACGCCGCCACCCGCTTTGCTTCCACCAGCTTTTTTACGGCACTGGCCTTTGGCGTAGTGCTGGCGGTAGTCGGCCTTGCAACCCTGCCGGACTTTATGATGCTGTTGGGCAGTACCAAGACCATCCTGCCCCATGCCTGCGCCTACGCCCGCCCCATCCTGCTTGCCGCACCTCTGATGATCTCCAGTCTGGTGATGAACAACATCCTGCGGTATGAGGGCAAGGCGAACCTTGCCATGGTCGGGCTGGTCACCGGCGGGCTTTTGAACATCGCGCTGGACCCGCTGTTCATGTTCGTTTTAGGGCTGGGCACTGCCGGTGCCGGGATTGCCACCGCCCTTAGTCAGACCATCAGCTTTGGCATTCTGCTGTATATGTTCCTGTGGGGCAAAACGGTCAGCCAGTTCCGGCTTTCTGCCATCACCCGGGAACCGCGCGAGTTTTTGCAGATTCTTGCAGGCGGCGCGCCCAGCTTTGGCCGTCAGGGGCTGAACAGCATCGGCGGTATGCTGCTGAACATTGCCGCCCGCAGCTACGGCGATGCCGCCGTGGCGGGCATGAGCATCGTGTCCCGCATTTTTCTGTTCATCCTCTCGGTGGCCATCGGCGTAGGACAGGGCCTGCAGCCGGTGGCGTCCTTCAACTACGGCGCGCGCAAGTACCACCGGGTGCAGCAGGCTGCCGTCTTTACCCTGAAAGCCGCCTTTGTGCTGCTGGTGGTGCTGATCGCGGTGTGCTGGTGGAACGATGAGACTTTGATCCGCCTGTTCCGGGACGACCCGGAAGTCACCGCCGTAGCACTGCCCGCCTTCCGCTACCAGTGCTTTGCCGTCCTTTTGCAGCCGGTGATCGTAGTGGCCAACATGACCTTCCAGAGCGTTGGCAAGGCCGGGCGCGCCACCTTTCTGGCCTGCTGCCGACAGGGCGTGTGCTTTATCCCGCTGATCCTTGTACTGCCCCGGGTGCTGGGACTTGTGGGCGTGGAGCTCTGCCAGCCCATTGCGGACACGCTCACCTGCTTCATTTCTCTGCCCTTTTTGCTGGCCTTTCTGCGGCAGCTGGAGCAGATGGACAAGGGAGAAGCGTCCCATGCCCCGGCACAGCTGTAATGCAATTGTAACCGTTTTTAGCCGCATTTTTCTGCAAACTCTGCAATGAAAAATGCGGCTGTTTCGTATTCTGAGTGAACGGAAAAATTTTCCTCCCTGTTTTTTGCAAAGGAGTGGTTTTTATGAAGCGTGTTGTCTTGCGTATCGGCTGTGGGGCGGTCTGCGCCGCCCTTGCCCTTACTTTAGGCTGCGGTTGCGCCCTGCTGCCGCCCGCTACCGGCGTGCCGGGCGCTGCAAGCTCTGCCGTTTCTGTACCCACGGACGACAGCGGCAAGCCCCTGTACGACCCAGCCGTGCTGAACGATGGCCGTCTGCGGGCGCTGTACTGCTACGGCCGTTCCGGAAGCAGCACCACCATCCTGTGCGGCAGCACCCCGCTGCACCAGTCTACCCGCAGCGAAAACGTCTCACTGGTGCAGGACAGTGCCACCGGCACCGCAGACTACTGGCTGCGCAGCTGGTCCGACTCCACCGGCCGGGGCGGGCGCCGCACCGCCCTGTACGACAAGACCGGCACCGAAGTGCTGTCCTTTGAGGGCGAGCAGAGCGCCACTCTGCAAAACGGCCTGCTGGTACTGCAGGAGAGCCGCCTTGTTGATGGCGGATACGTCCCGGAATCCGGTTATGGCACCTGTCAGGTCATCGACCTTGCCACCGGTGCTGCGCTGCCGGTACCGGAGGGCGCATACAGCTGCACCCTATGCGGCGATAAGCTGGTGTTCAGCTGCTACGCCCGCCCGGAGGGACTGGACAATTACGACTGGGATACCGACTACCAGCAGAACAGCTGGGTGGTGGTGCAGGAGAAGGACGGCACCCCCGTCTACCGCGCCGAGGCCGCCTCGGCCTACCGCCTTTTCTACGACAGCGACACCCTAAGCGACTGGGTGGAACTGGACGTTGCCGCTGGGGCTGAGACCACCGACCAGATTTTGTACAACGTCCTGACCGGCGAGCAGTGCACAGGCTTTTTGCAGGTCTATCCGGGCGGTCTTGCCAGCTTTTCCACCGGTGACGGCCGGTACGAGCTGCGGGATATGACCACCGAGGACCGCGGACTGATCGCCGCCTTTGACGAGCAGCCCAGTCAATATTTCCCGGGCTATGTGGTAACATGGCACAGCGGCGAGGATCACGGCTACGAACTCTATGATCTGGAGACCGGCGCAAAGACCCCGCTGTACGATGTAGACGCCACCGACAGCACCGTAGCTGTCTACGCGCTGGACGGCAGTCTGCGGGTGTACAGTAAGGACAACGGCAAGCTGCTGACCGACACCACCGTAGAACCGGTAGAGCACCAGCAGCGGGTACGGATGAGCAACTGCGGCAGCGGCTATGTCTGGCTGGAATTGCAGGATAACGACCGCTACGAGACCACCGCCACCCGGCTGTACGGCCCGCAGGGGCTTGTCAGCGACCTGACCGCCCTGCAGGGCAAGTACAGTTACATCAACTACCTGACCACCGACCCCAGCGGCAGACCCATGTTCTACGGCAGCCGCGCCGCTGCGGGCAGCGCCTACGGCAACGTATGCGATGTGCTGGATGCAGACGGCAAGGTAGTATTACAGGGGCTTGCCAGCTGCACCGGGTACTATTCCAACAGCCTGAACGCCCTGCCCGACCATGTGTTTGCCGCACAGCGGGGCTTCTATGTGGGCTGGATGGACACGAGCGGCAACTGGCTGTACTGCCAGAGTATTTTCTCGTCTGCCTCTGCGGACGATGAACCGAGTTACGGCTATTGAGTTAGGAGGGCTTTCTTATGAAAAACGCTAAAATTTCCCGCCGCAGCTTTCTGCTGGGGCTGGCTGCCTGCTCCGCTGCCGGGGTACTGACCGCCTGCAAGGGCACGGATGCGCCCTCCGGCAGCACCGCTTCCTCTGCCGCAGAGCAGCCCGCATCCTCTGCTGCTTCCCCGACTGTGCAGCAGCCGGAGCCTTTTCTGACCGTGGAGGAGTTTCCCCCGCTGGACGGCAGCACCGCCTGCATCCCCCTGATGGCGCAGATGCTGGCCGATACCACCGGCATGGACTTGGAAGAAGCCCGCAGCAGCATTACCGTGAGCACCACCGCCTACGCATGGGAAAACTTTGGCCTGTACGACACCACCACCCGGATGCTGGTGGTGTACGAAGCGCCGGACTATGTAAAGGAAGAGCTGCAAGAGGCCAACGTACAGCTGGAACAAAAGCCCATCGGGGTGGACGCGCTGGTGTTCATCGTCAACGAGGACAACCCTGTGCAGGCGCTTAGCCAGCAGCAGCTGCGGGACATCTACGCCGGGAAGATCACCAACTGGAAGGATGTGGGCGGCAAAGATCAGGCTATCGTCGCCTTCCAGCGCGGCGAGGACTCCGGCAGCCAGACCCTGTTCAAAAAGCTGCTCATTCAGGGCGGTGCGCTGATGACCCCGCCCTCTGAGTTGGCTCCCGCCGCCATGGGTGAGCTGGTGGACAGCATTGCCGATTACAACAACAGCGCCAACGCCATCGGTTTTTCCGTGTATTACTACATCGACCAGATGTACTCTAAGCCCGGGCTGCGGCTGCTGGCGGTGGACGGTGTGACCCCCGGCAACGACACCCTTGCCGACGGCAGCTACCCCCTGTGCAACGATTTTTACGCCGTCATCCACCCGGATGCCGCCGCCGACAGCCCGGAGCGCATCCTGTATGACTGGCTGGACACCGACGCCGGGCAGGACTGCATCAAAAAGTCCGGCTATGTGGCCGTCGGCCCGCAGACCACCGTCACCATCGTGGATTGAAATTGACAGACCTTCTCTCGTCTGCTACAATAAAGGTAGGATTTTGTCGATCTTTATGCAGCAGAATGCCGAAAGGAAGGTCTTACTATGGAACATCCCTCTCACCCGGTAGAAAGCCACTGGCGCACCTCCCTGCGCAACCGCATTATTCAGGCTTCCAGTCTGCTGGAAGTGCTGTTGTCCGGGCTGGTGCTGATCGGTCTGCTGCTCAGCGTTGTGCCCCTGATCCGCTGGATGCCCGGTCTGCTGTTCGATGGCAACGAAGCAGAGATCCGCACCTTTCTGGAGCGCAGTCTGGATATCGTGATCGGCATCGAGTTCATCAAGATGCTGGCCAAGCACAGCCCCGGCAGCAGCCTTGAGGTGCTGCTTTACGCCATTGCCCGCCATCTGGTGGTGGGGCACGATTCCGCTGTGGAGAACCTGCTCAGCGTGGGTGCGATCGCGCTGATCTTCATTGTGCGCAAGTTCTTCTTTGTCCCGGCCTTTGGCGCACACCTGCCGGACGGCCACCCCGCGCCGGATCTTACCCCCGCCCAGAGCGGCATCCCCGCCGACTGGTTCCGTCGGCGGCATTCCGAAGCAAAGCCTGAGGAAGAGACCGAGACAAAGGAATAATCATACACAAAAAACCACCCCGCAGTGGCCGGTAAACGGCTGCTACGGGGTGGTTTACTATTTTTTGTTACTTTTTGCCGTGACGGCCAAAGCGGTACTCCTTGCCCTCGCGGATGCGCTGGATGTTGGAGCGGTGCATATAAATGACCATTGCGCCCATGATCACCGAGCCGATGGCGCACACGGTAAGGTCGGCGGCAGAGTAGCCCCGGAACACGCCGTACAGAATGGTGAGCACCGGGTAAAGTGCCGCCATGGTCACGCTGCCCAGAGACACCATGCCGGTGGGCAGCAGGCAGGCCAGAAAGATGACCGCCAGAAAGGGGATCAGCACCGGCTGGATGGCCAGAATGGTGCCGCCCGCCACCAGCACACCCTTGCCGCCCTTGAAGCCGAAATACAGGGGCTTCAAATGGCCGATAATGGCAAAGATGGCAGCAAGGTACACCGCAAGATACGGCGAGAGCGTAGTGCTCTCCGGCATCAGGGTGAACAGCCAGCGGCCGATGCACACCGCCAGCACGCCCTTGAGCACATCACCGAAAGCGGTAAGTGCCGCTGCCTTTTTACCGAAGGTGCGCAGCATATTGGTCATGCCTGCAGCGCCGCTGCCGTACTTGCGTACGTCATCGTGGTACAAAAACTTGCTGACGAGGATACCGGTGTCGATGCTGCCCAGCAGATACGCCTGCACGGCGGACACCGCAGCGATGAGAACAGATTCCATCATCTGAGCCCTCCTGACGTGTTATACGTCCTTGGCACCCACTTCGCCGGAGCCGCGCTCCCGCACGACCAGACGGATGGGCGTGTGCTCCAGACCAAAGTTTTCGCGGATCTGGTTGATGAGATACCGCTGATAGCTGAAGTGGAACAGGTGCTTTGCGTTCACGAAGGCCACGAACGTGGGGGGACGGGTAGAGGCCTGCGTCAGGTAGTAGATCTTCAGGCGGCGGCCCTTGTCGCTGGGGGGCTGCATCCGGGCGGTCGCGCGGGCCAGCATCTCGTTCAGCACGCCGGTGGGCACGCGGGCATCGTTCTCGGCGTCCACATCCCGGATGAGCTGCATCAGCTTGTTCACGTTGTAGCCGGTCTGGGCAGAGATGAAGATAATAGGTGCATAGCCCATAAAGCTGAAGCACTCGGCATAGCCGCGGCGCTGCAGCTCCATGGTGTTGGTCTCCTTGCCTTCCACGGCATCCCACTTGTTCACCACAATGATGCAGGCCTTGCCCTGCTCGTGGGCGTAGCCAGCCACCTTGCTGTCCTGCTCGGTAAAGCCGACGGTGGCATCCACAAGGATCAGCGCCACGCGGCTGCGCTCCACAGCAGCCAGGGCACGCACCACCATGTAGCGCTCCAGACCATCGCTGATGTTGCTGCGCTTGCGCAGACCGGCGGTATCGGTAAAGATGAACTTGCCGTAGGCGTTGTCCACCGGGGTGTCGATGGCATCGCGGGTGGTGCCGGCCTCGTTGGCCACGATCATGCGGTTCTCACCCAGAATGCGGTTGGTCAGGCTGGACTTGCCCACGTTGGGGCGACCGATGATGGCAACAGGGATACGGTCCTCCTCCACCACGGTCTCGCTGAAGTCCAGATGGGCGCACACTGCATCCAGCAGATCGCCTGTGCCGTGACCGTGCACGGAAGAAATGGGCATCACCTCGTCAAAGCCGAGGTTGTAGAACTCGTACAGCTCCATGGGAGCCTCGCCCACCTTGTCGCACTTGTTCACGGCAAGAATGATGGGCTTGTGGCTGCGGCGCAGCATGTGCGCCACGTCCTCGTCGGCTGCGGTCAGGCCGTTGCGCACGTCCGTAACCATGATGATGCAGTCGGCGGTGTCAATAGCGATCTGCGCCTGCTCGCGCATGTGGGCCAGAATGCCCTCGGTGGCCTTGGGCTCGATGCCGCCGGTATCCACCAGCAAAAACTCGTGGCCGTTCCACTCGCAGTTGGCAAAAATGCGGTCGCGGGTAATGCCCGGGGTATCCTCCACAATGGCAAGGCGCTGGCCGCACAGCTTATTGAACAGGGTGGATTTGCCCACGTTGGGGCGGCCCACCACTGCTACGATCGGTTTGCTCATGGGGTCTCCTCCTTTCTTAAAAGGGGTAAAATACTATAAAAATGGCGTTATCAGCTGCCGCTCTTTCTTCTGCGGGCGATGTGCAGGCCGCTGCGCAGCAAGGCGCGGGCTTCGTCCCCGCCTGCCGTAGGCAGTACCTCCACTTTTACGCCCAGCCGCTCCCCCAGCTGCTCCACCGTGATATCGTCAAGGAAGGTATCCTTTTCCTCCCGCAGCATCACAGCCGGGATGCCCAGCGTTTTTGTAGCAAGTTTGCCAGCACACTGGGCAATGATATCGGTGGCGGTGATCAGACCGGTCACACCCACATTGCCGCCGAAAAAGCGGTTCTGGATGGTGTGGACGTGCACGGTGATCATGGGGTACTGGCGGTGCAGCTCCTCCATCATGCGGGTGATGAGGGGTGCTGCCATGGTGCCGGTGACCACGTCCAGCTCCTTGGTGCCGTAGATACGGTGGGGCTTGTCCAGTTCTGCCAGAAATTCTTCCTCAAACAAGCGCATCATGCCCACGCCGTTTTCCAGCTGGTCGTAGTCCTCGTAGAACGCCGCCGCGGGGATGGGGCGGCCCGCCTTGAGGTACCATTCATCACTGGGGTAGATGATGCGCTTGCCGTGGCGGCGCTTACATTCATCGCCGAATTCTTCCATAATGTCGATGACCTCGGCGCTGGTCCTTGCATCGTAGGGCACCTGCGGGTACAGATTTTTGCGGTAATCCGTAATGCCGCAGGGCACGGCTGCAATGCTTTGCACCATGGGGGTCAGCTCCAGCAGGTCGGCAAGGGTGCGGCGCAGCTCGTCGCCGTCGTTGATGCCGCGGCAGAGCACCAGCTGACAGTTGACGGCAATGCCGCCCTCCACCAGACGGGGCAGGTACTTGAGCACCTCGCCGCCGCGCTTATTGGCCAGCATCCGCACCCGCAGCTGGGGGTTGGTGGTGTGCACCGAGATATTGATGGGCGAGATGTGCATCTTGATGATGCGGTCGATCTCGTGATCCTGCATATTGGTCATGGTGATGTAGTTGCCGAACAAAAAGCTCAGCCGCTCGTCATCATCCTTAAAATACAGGCTCTCGCGCATACCCGGGGGCATCTGGTCGATGAAGCAGAACATACAGTGGTTGGAGCAGGTATGTTTTTCATCGCCCAGATAGGTCTTGAACCCGCAGCCAAAGGGGCCGCGCTGCGGCCGCTGCACCTCCCACTCCCGGATGCCGTCTGCCACGCGGGCCTTCAGGTGGAAGCTGCTGCTGTCGGTATAAAAATCGTAGTCCAGCGAGTCGTTCAACTCGTTATCGTCCACGCTCAGCAGTTCGTCGCCGGGGGCAAGGCCAAGAGCCTCGGCCTCGCTGCCGGCATCCACCTGCTCGATCCGTATCGCCATCTGCATCCACCTCCTTTAAAGCACAAGAAGGGGAAGGCTTTGCGCCCTCCCCTTCTGTACATAACACCATTATGCCACCAATTACGCGCAAATTAGGCCTTCTTGATGACTTCCTCGCCCTTGTAGTAACCGCAGTTGCCACATGCCTGGTGGGGGAGCTTCAGAGAGCCGCAGTTGCTGCACTTCACCAGTGCGGGGGCCTCCAGCTTCCAAACATTGCTGCGACGCTTGTCGCGGCGGGCCTTGGAAAGATGTCTCTTAGGTACTGCCATATTTTTGCACCTCCTTGATGGGTTTATCTGTTCAGCAGTGATTTAAGGATCGCGAGCCTAGTGTCTACGGGGTCATCGGTCTGCTCTGCCGGTGGGCAGGTGCATTCCGCCTTTTTCTTACCGCACTGCGGGCAAAGCCCGGCGCAGTCGGGGCTGCAAAGCAGCACCGTGGGGATCTGGAACATGAACTCCTGATTGAGCCATTCGTCCACGTCCAAGTGTCCTTTTTCGTCCAGCGGAAGATCGAAATCCGGGTCATCCAGATCCCGCTCCTTGACGATCCACTCCGTATCGACTGTCTCTTCCCGGGTGACCGGGTCCAGACAGCGGGCGCACTCTCCGTGCACCGATGCCTTTGCCCGCAACGTTATCTGGACCTCGTCGCCATCGGTCTGCGCGTCAAAGACGGCTGTGACCGGCTGCGGGATCCTTGCGCCGGCATAATCATACGCAGATAAATCACACTGAAACTCTGCATGGTACGGTTTTGCGCCGACTGTGATAAACTTTCTCAGGTCAAATTGCATAGTACACCTCTGAAAAGGCTGCTTTGTTAGTATAGCGCCAAAGCAACCCTTTGTCAACACCAAAACAGGCAGAAAACCGAAAAAATTTATTTTTCTCCGGTCTTCTGCCTGTTGGAAAAGCCTTTAGCCCTGTTCTTTTATCAGATCACAGGTACTTCTTCACATCATGGGGCAGTGCGGCCTCGTCTGCGCTGACGGTCACGGTGACCTTGACGCTGTCGCCGGCAATGGCTGCCATCTCGTCCAGCACAACGCCCAGACGGTTGATATCGTGATCCAGCACCTTCAGGATGCCGTCAATGTACAGGTCGGTGATGTCGTAGTTGCTTGCCATCAGGCCGGCCACAAAGCCGTACAGCATTTCGCCGCCGAAGATCTTGTACTCGTCCAGATCGATCAGACGTGCTGCAGGAGCGATGTCGTAGGTGAGCTTCATGCCCTTTTCCACGACGACCACGTTGCCTTTGGAGGTCTTGACCGCGTCGTTGATCTGGTCGATCATAGCCTTGGTCTTGCCGGAGCCCTTGGTACCAACAATCAGTTTAATCATAGTTCAGTCCTCCTGTATTTTCCACGCCTTGCGGCGGGAGATCATTTTTAACGTTCGGCTTTTACTTCAGCTTTGCTTCCAGCTCTGCGGTCAGGCCCTCGTAGCCGGGCTTGCCCAGCAGGGCGAACATATTCTTCTTGTAGCTTTCCACGCCGGGCTGGTTGAAGGGGTTCACGCTCAGCAGGTAGCCGCTGCAAGCGCAGGCACGCCAGAAGAAGTAGATCAGGTAGCCCACATTATAAGCAGACAGGTCGTCCACCTCGATCAGCACCTCGGGCACGCCGCCATCGGTATGTGCCAGAATGGTGCCCTCCATGGCCTTGCGGTTGACCACGCTCATGTTCTGGTTTGCAAGGAAGTTCAGGCCGTCAAAGTTGCCCTCCAGCGGGTCGATGAACAGATCCTGCGCGGGCTTCTTCACGTCCACGATGGTCTCGAACATGATGCGGGCACCTTCCTGAATGAACTGACCCATGGAGTGCAGGTCGGTGGAGAAGATGCAGCTTGCGGGGAACAGGCCCTTGTTGTCCTTGCCCTCGCTCTCGCCGAACAGCTGCTTGTACCACTCGTTCATCAGGGTGAAGTCCGGCTCGTAGCACTCCAGGATCTCCACAGCCTTGCCCTTGCGGTACAGGATGTTACGGATGGCGGCGTACTTATAAGCATCGTTGTCGGGGCTCAGCACGGAGAAGCGCTCCATAGCGTCGGCAGCGCCCTGCATCAGAGCGTCGATGTCGATGCCGGCAGCGGCGATGGGCAGCAGACCCACAGCGCTCAGCACGGAGTAGCGGCCGCCCACGTCATCGGGAACTACAAAGGTGGGCCAGCCCTGTGCGTCAGCCAGCTGCTTCAAGGTGCCCTTGGCACGGTCGGTAGTGGCGTAGATGCGCTTGTTGGCTTCCTCCACGCCCATCTCCTTTTCCAGCAGCTCGCGCAGCACACGGAAGGCCAGAGAGGTCTCGGTGGTGGTGCCGGACTTGGAGATGACGTTGATGGAGAAGCGCTTGCCCTTGCACAGGCTGATGATGTTGTTCAGGTAGGTGGGGCTGATGCTGTTGCCGCAGAAGTAGATCTTCAGACCATCTTCCAGCTCGTTGTGGTACATACCCTTAACGGCCTCCACAACAGCGCGTGCGCCCAGATAGCTGCCGCCGATACCAGCCACCACCAGAACGTCCGAGTCCTCGCGGATCTTGGCAGCGGCTGCCTTGATGCGGGCAAACTCTTCCTTGTCATAATCCCGGGGCAGAGTCATCCAGCCCAGAAAATCGCTGCCGGGGCCGTTCTTGGCTTCCAGCTGCTTATGGGCGGCTTCTACCTGCGGGTAGATGGCTGCATATTCCTCTTCGCTGATGAAGCTGGAGAGGTGTTTCGTGTTCAGTGCGACACTCATTTTATTAAAACCTCCAAACGATCTGCCGGGCCTTTGCCCTGCGAGGAAATATCTTGGTATAAGTGTACCGTTCCCTCCGGGTAAAGTCAAGGTCAAATTCCTTAGATTTCATACAATTTTAATAGTGTTTTTTTGTTTCTTCATCCAGATTTGTTCAGGTATCCAACAGTCCCGCCGGGCGTCCGGCTCACTTTTGTGCGCTGAAGCGCCTTTTTCGGCACAGGGTCAGGCTGCTGTCCCCCGCAGGCTGTCCCACAGCATCTGCAAAGCGGTGTCAAACTCCATGCGGGGCGCATCGGCGGCGGCGCACACCGGGTACTCCCCCTGTACTGCTTCGCCGCACAGCAGCTGCGCCTTGCCTACCGTCTGTCCCCGGGTCACCGGGGCCTCCAGTGTCTCGGGCAGTTCCAGCTGCACGGTCAGCTGACCGGCGCTTTCGGCGGGCAGTAACGCGGTCTGCGGCAGAGCTGCGTAATCCAGCGGCACGGTCTCCTCCGTGCTGCCCTTTACCTTTAATTGCAGCGGACGTTCCTGCGGCAGGGGCACCGGTGCGGCGCGGTAGGCCGCAAAGCCGTAGTCCAGCAGGGTGGTGGCGGCTTCGAACCGTTCCTTGCTGGAGGGTGCCCCCAGCACCACTGCAATAAGGTTCAGCCCGTCCCGGGTGGCGCTGGCGGTAATGCACACCCCCGCTCCGCCGGTGGTGCCGGTCTTGAGCCCGGTGATGCCGTTGTACCGCCGCAGCAGCTTATTGGTGTTCACCAGCTGGGTCTGCCCGCCCCGCAAAGTGTCCGTCCAGATGCCGGTATAGTGCAGCACCTCCGGGCAGGTATTCAGGATGGTGCGGCTCATGATGGCTACATCCCGTGCGGTGGAAAGATGCCCTTCTGTGTCCAGCCCGCAGGCGTTGCGGAAGGTGGTGTGCTCCATGCCCAGCTCTGCGGCGCGGGCGTTCATCTGCTGCACAAAGGCAGGCTCGCTGCCGCCCACCAGCTCCGCCACTGCCACCGCCGCGTCATTGGCCGAGGACACACAGATGGCCTTGAGCATCTCGTCCAGCGTGAACTGCTCCCCGGGCTCCAGCCAGATCTGACTGCCGCCCATGTGGTAGGCGTGCTCGCTAACCGGCACAGCGGTGTCCATGGTCAGCCGCCCGGCGTGTACCGCTTCAAAGGTGAGCAGCAGGGTCATCACCTTGGTAATGGAGGCGATGGGCATGGTCTGGTCGGCGTTCATCTCGTAAAGCACCGTGCCGCTGGTCTGGTCTATGAGCATCGCCGCCCGGCAGGGCAGGGTAAGCTGCGGCGGGGTGACCGTCAGGGTCTGCACAGCCGGTTCCGCCTGCGTTTGCACCGCCGGCTGGATGCGCAGCCCCTTGCCCTGCGCCGTGCCGAAGGCCAGCGCAAACAGCCAGAAGCAGACCACCCCTGCGCACAGCAGCGCCAGATTTCTCCGTTCCATTCCTCATACCTCCCCGCGCAAACTCTCTTTTTGCAGTGTATGCCGCCGCCCGCGCCGGTATGCCGCTGGGCAGTTTGCTCAGTTTTGGCGCGTAAATTCAGCATTTATATACAAAGTATGAACGCATCTGTTGCAAAACGCTTTATTTTGCGGTATGCTATGCTTAACAGGAGATTTCCTGTATTTTGGATGTATTGATTCAATTTTGGAGGGATTTTTATGAGCACGATTTCTCGCCGTTCTTTTCTGAAGCTGGCCGGTGTTACTGCGGTTGCCACCGCCGGTGCTTCCATGCTGACTGGCTGCTCTCTCGTCAAGTATGTCACCATTATCCCCATTCTTAATGGTGAAGTCATTCAGGGGGAGAGCCTTTCGGTTCCTTTGCCCGGCTTCATTGAAAATTACGATTGGGCATTCGATATGGTGATGCCCATTGTAAAAAAGAAGTACGCCAACATTCCCGGCTTCAACGAGGTTCAGTTCGAGTTGGATAAAACCTTCCGCGATGAGAACAACATCCCCGCTTGCCGCGTTTTCACTGATTCCGAGACTGGCAAGGATATGATGTATCTGGCCGTGAAGTGCAACGTGATCAACGGCACCATCGCCATCCGCAGTACCGATGGCAAATACACGAAGTTTATCTCCGATGTTTCCCTGCCGGATACCCTGAGCGAGCTTCCCAAGGAATATGTTCAGAAGCTGCTGGATAAAGAGGCCGCAAATCAGCCTAATTGCACCATCACTCTCGCTGACCGCGCCGACAACTGCAAGGTCGTCAAGAGCTTTGATGGCAAGTCCTTCAACGTTGACATTTATGTTGACATAAAGGCAAAGTAAGTATTTTCTCCACCGTTTCCCGGGGATGGACATTTGTCCATCCCCTTTTTGCTGCCGTTTTTCCACCTTCTGCCGCCGGGCGGTGCAATTCCGGTCTTGCGTGCTGCCGTTGTTTTGTTATATAATAAGGAGTGAACCCTATTTTTATCCCATTTTGTGGAAAGGAACCCCTCTCATGCGAGTTTGTTTTTATACCTTGGGCTGCAAGGTCAACCTGAACGAGACCGGCGCGCTGGAACAGCTGTTCCGCGCCAACGGCTTTACCATTGCGCAGGAAGGCGAAGCAGCGGACGTGTTCATCGTGAACAGCTGCACCGTGACCAACTTCGGCGACCAGAAAAGCCGCAAGTGGCTGCGCCGCAAAAAGCGCGAAAACCCCGGTGCGGTGACAGTGCTGACCGGCTGCTACCCGCAGGCCTTCCCGGAGGAGGCCGCACAGTTCATGGAAGCCGACCTTGTGTGCGGCAACGGCGACCGCAAGGCCATCTTGGAGAACGTACAGAAGCTGCTGGACGGTCACGAGCGCATCGTAGCCATTGCCCCGCACCAGCGCGGCGAGCAATTCGAGGAGCTGCCGGTGGAGCGGTTCGAGACCCACACCCGCGCCTTTATCAAGGTAGAGGACGGCTGCAACCGGCAGTGCGCCTACTGCGTCATCCCCCGCGCCCGTGGGCCGGTGCGCAGCCGCGCCGAGGAGAGCATTCTGGCCGAGCTGCACCAGCTGGCCGCCGCAGGCTACCGCGAGGTGGTGCTCAGCGCCATCTCCCTGCCCAGCTACGGGCTGGACACCGGCACGAACCTTGTGGAGCTTGTGGAAAAGTGCGCACAGGTGCCGGGCATCGAGCGCATCCGTCTGGGCAGTCTTGACCCCGATATGCTCACCCCGGAGTTCATCTCCCGCTTGGCAGCGGTGGACAAGCTTTGTCCGCAGTTCCACCTGAGCCTACAGAGCGGCTGCACCGCCACCCTGCGCCGGATGCGCCGGGTGTACACCGCGCAGGAATATGCACAGGTGGTGGAGCAGATCCGCGCCGCCTACAGCAGCCGCCCGGTCAGCTTTACCACCGACTGCATCTGCGGCTTCCCCGGCGAGACGGCGGACGACTTTGAGGAAAGCTGTGCATTTTTGAAGAAGATCGGCTTTGTCAAAGTGCACGTGTTCCCCTACTCCCGCCGCAGCGGCACCCCGGCCTACGATTTCCCGGATCAGATCCACGAGCGGGAAAAGCAGGAGCGCAGCCGCCGCATGAACGCCGTAGCCGAGCAGGTACGCTGCGAAGCACTGGCTGCCTTTGAGGGCACCGAGGACGAGGTGCTGTTGGAAACGCCCCTGTCCGGTACCCTGTTTACCGGCTACACCCGGCTGTACATCCCGGTGGTGGTCTCTGCCCCCGGCTGCGAGAGCGGACAGATCGTGCGGGTAAAGCTGGGCCGCTACGACGGCGAGCGAGTGCGTGCAGCACTTTGCTGAAAATTTTTCATTTTACTTGTACATTCTGTGCATCCGCATGAATACAATAAATTTTTAACAAATTTTGTATTTTGCCCTTTCCATACGCACGTCTTTATGTTAAAATGAAGATGGATTTATCGGGTCCGGCGTGCTGTAAGCAACCAGCACGGTACCATCCGTGCCCGTATAGCGCCGCTTTTATGCCCTGCACACAGGGCAGGCGGCTCCGTTTTTTGGCTGTTTCTGAGCAAGGAGAGATTGGAATGAGTTTCAGAGGAATCAATACTACGGTCATCCAGATCCGCCGTCAGGTGTTTACCGAGGTCGCCCGCATGGCTTACGCCAACGTCAAGGGCGAGCAGGCCAACCACCTGATGCGCAAGATCCCCTATACCATCATCCCCGGTGAGGAGGGCAAGCTGCGCAAGGACATCTTCCTGGAGCGCGCCATCGTTGAGGAGCGTGTGCGTCTGGCTATGGGTCTGCCCACCCGCCGCATGGACGAGCACAACAGCGTGGTCTCCGGTCTGGAGGATGCTTCCATCGCCGATAAGTACTATGATCCCCCGCTGGTCAACGTGATCAAGTTTGCCTGCAACCGCTGCCCCGAAAAGCTGGTCAAGGTGTCCGACCTGTGCCAGGGTTGCCTTGCACACCCCTGTATGGAAGTGTGCCCCAAGAAAGCCATCACTTGGGAGAGCGGTCGTTCCACCATCGATCAGGACAAGTGCATCAAGTGCGGCCGCTGCGTCACCGTCTGCCCCTACAACGCTATCGTCAAGACCGAGCGCCCCTGCGCCGCTGCCTGCGGCATGGGTGCCATTCACTCTGACGAGCTGGGTCGTGCCGAGATCGATTACAGCAAGTGCGTCTCCTGCGGTCAGTGTCTGGTGAACTGCCCCTTCGGTGCCATTGCCGACAAGGGCCAGATCTATCAGCTCATTCAGGGCTTCAACCGCGGCGACCGCATCTATGCGCTGGTCGCTCCCGCCTTCATCAATCAGTTCCCCGCTCTGGCTTCCACCGGCAAGCTGAAGGCTGCCCTGAAGGCCATCGGCTTCTGTGATGTGGTGGAGGTTGCCATCGGTGCCGACCTGTGCACCGTGGACGAGGCACACGACTTCCTTGAGGAAGTACCCGAGAAGCTGGACTTCATGGCTACCTCCTGCTGCCCGGCATGGAGCATGATGGCAAAGACCGCTTTCCCCGGCCTTGCCAAGAACATCTCCATGACCATGACCCCCATGGTGTTCACCGCCCGCATGATGAAGCAGGCCGATCCCGATGCCCGTATGTGCTTCATCGGACCCTGCGCCGCCAAGAAGCTGGAGGCCTCCCGCCGCACCGTCCGCTCTGACGTGGATTTTGTGCTGACCTTTGAGGAGCTGGCCGGTATCATCGAGGCAAAGGATCTGGATCTGGACAGCTTGGAAGTCGATCCCGCCGAGATGGATCTGTGCTACGCTTCCGCTGCCGGCCGCGGCTTTGCACAATCCGGCGGCGTTGCCAAGGCCGTTGCCGACAAGATCAAGGAATGGCGTCCCGACATGGAGGTGAAGATCGCCTCCGCACAGGGTCTGGCCGACTGCAAGAAGCTGCTGATGCTGGCCAAGGCCGGTAAGTACAACGGCTACCTGCTGGAAGGCATGGGCTGCCCCGGCGGCTGCATCGGTGGTGCCGGTACCATTGCCGACCCCGTGCGCACCGCTGCTGTGCTGAACAAGTATGTGAAGGATGCCGAGTTCACCGACCCCGAGCAGAGCGCCTTTATGTCCAACATTCACATGCTGAAGGATGACCCCAACTTTGAGGTCTGAGCCGCTATAACGTAACCACCCAAAAGGACGCTGCATCGTCGCAGCGTCCTTTTTATCACACTTTCCACATTTTGTGGTGAATTCGCAACATTTTTGTGAAAGGTTGCCAAGGCGCATTGACAAGACCGTCCGGTCATGTTATGTTAGCATTGACAAATCAGTACCTTATGGGGCATCATATACTCTGTTTCGCCATGCCGCAATTGCGGCAGAAAGGATAAAACATGACTACTGCCTTAAAACGTACCGGCGCTGCCCTGCTGACACTGCTGATGTTCTGTGTGCTCACCTTGGGCGCTTCTGCCGCCGCTAACACTCCCGTGGGAGTCAAATTCTGGAAGGAAAAGTCCGATAAGGAATCCATGGCCAACTCCGGCATTGATTCCGACCGCGAGGCCTCCCTTACCCGCCAGTCCAACGGCACCTATACCCTGACGCTGCCCGTCAAGCAGGTGACCAAGCTCAATGTGACCGGCTACCTGTCCGGCCTGACCATCGGCGATGTGACCTACACCGGCACCCTGACCGGCGAGATCGAAAAGGGCACCGGCATTCTGACCATCAAAAACCTGCCCGGCTCAGTGCTGACCGGCAGTGATGTGAACAAGTCGCTGACCGTGACCTGCAACATCCAGATGGATCTGAGCCTGCTGGGCGAGATCAACACCACCGCCCGGATGTGTATCTGGGCAAAATAAGACGCACGATAAAAAGCGCCGTTCCATCCGGGACGGCGCTTTTTGCTGTTCAGCAATCGATGTGCTTTTCCACAAAGTCGGTGGCCATCTTATCCAGCTGCATCACCGCGTTTTCCGCACCTTTCATCACCTTGCGCACGTTGCGGCGCATCTGGCGCTTACTCTGAGTGGCCATCATGGCACCGGCAGCCCCAAGGGCTGCACCGGCGGCCATGCCCACCACCATGCCTGCGGCAGAATTTTCTCGCTGTTTCATCCTGAATTTCTCCTTTCAGCCTGTCATGACAGGGCTTGCAGTGCTATTATTTCCGTAAAAGAATCTGGTATACGCTTTTTTTATGCTGCAATTTGTGGTATACTGTTGCATGATGCTTTTTATAAGCCGCTGCGCGCGGCTTTTCAGCAAGGAGGTTTTCCTATTTGCAAAAACCCGTTGAACCAAAAAAGATCCTTTGCATCCACGATTTGTCCGGCGTAGGCCGGTGCAGCCTTGCGGTGATCCTGCCCGTGCTTTCGGTCATGGGCTTCCAGCCGGTAGCGCTGCCCACGGTGGTGCTTTCCACCCACACCGGCGGTCTGGGCACCCCCGCCCGGATGGACGGCAGCGCCTACGGCATGGCCGCGCTGGAACACTATCAGGCGCTGGAGCTGCAATTTGATTGTATCTATACCGGCTATCTGGGCGGCGAGGCACAGGTAGCGCTGGCTGAAAAAGCCTTTGCCCTGTGGCCTGCCGCCTACAAGGTGGTAGACCCCGTGATGGGCGATAACGGCAAGGCCTATTCCACCGTTACCCCGGCGCTGATCGAGCGCATCCGCAATCTGTGCCGCGCGGCAGACCTGATTTTGCCCAACTACACCGAAGCGCAGCTGCTTTTGCAGCAGCAGCCCGTCACCGATGAGCTGGACGATGCCGCCGCGCAGGCGCTGGCAGATGCCCTGCAACCGCTGGCCCCCAGTGCGGTGGTCACCGGTCTGCCGCTGGGCAAGTACATCGGCTGTGCCGGTACCGGCACCGACCGCTTCGTCATCAAAAAGCTGCATATCAGCCGCAGCTTCCCCGGCACGGGGGATCTGTACGGTGCTGTGCTCATCGGCTCGCTGCTGCAGGGCAACGCCCTGAGCGCCGCCGCCGATAACGCCGCAGAGTTTGTTTCGCTGGCCATTCAGGGCACGCCTTATACGCAGGACACCCGCTTCGGCGTGTGGTTCGAGCCGCTGCTGCCCCGCCTGTGCCCCCTACGGGAGGAACCTGAGGACATTTTATGATGGACAAGCCGACTTTGAATATCGTTTTGGTAGAGCCCCGCATCCCCCAGAACACCGGCAACGTGGCGCGCACCTGTGCCTGCACCGCCTGCCGTCTGCATCTGGTGGGGCCTATGGGCTTTGCCATTGACGACAAAAAGCTCAAACACGCCGGGCTGGACTACTGGCACTATCTGGACATTACCTATTACGATGGCCTTGCGGACTTTTTTGCCCGCAACAACGGCCCCTACTACTACTTTACCACCAAGGCGCCCCAGCGCTACACCGATGTACAGTACCCGGACGGGGCTTATCTGGTGTTCGGGCGCGAGGACGCCGGTCTGCCGGAAGCGCTGCTTGCGGAAAATCAGGAGCACTGCATCCGCATGCCCATGCGGGACACCTGCCGCAGCCTGAACCTTTCCAACAGCGTGGCGGTGGGCGTGTACGAGGTGCTGCGGCAGTGGGATTTCCCGGAGCTGCTGGATCACGGCCACCTACGAGATTATGAATGGAAATGAGGGAAATTATGAGCAAGATCGCAATTCTGACTGACTCCTCCTGCGATATCCCGCAGGAGATGGCCGAAAAATACGGCATTGATATCATGAGTTTCCACATCCTGCTGGATGATGTGGACTATGTTGAGCGTGTGGACTGCACCAACACCGAATTCTACGATAAGATGCGCGCGGCAAAGGGCGTGCCCTCTACCGCCGCCATCACGCCCATCCAGTTCTGTGAAAAATACTGCCAGTATGTGGACGAGGGCTACACGGATGTCATTCATGTGCCCATCAACAAGTCCGGCTCCTCCACCTACAACAACGCCCTGATGGCACAGGGGATGCTGCGGGAGGAGCGCCCGGAGCATCACCTGAACATCCATCTGCTGGATCCCCACACCTATTCTATGGTGTTCGGCTGGTATCTGTGCGAGATGGCACGCAAACTGCAGAACGGCGCAGAGATCCGCCACGTCATCCACGAATTTGAACAGCAGATGAACTGCATGGAGGTCGTGCTGGGGCCTTACAGCCTGAGGCAGATGAAAAAGAGCGGCCGCATCTCCGCCGCAGCAGCCGTCATGGGCGAGCTGATGGGCATCCGTCCCATCATTACCCTGATCGACGGCAAGACCAAGGTAGAGGCCAAGGTGCGCGGCGATGAAAAAGTCGTGCCCGCCATGGTGGAGCTGTGCCAGAAGCGCGCCGGGGATGTGGAGGACTTTGAGTATATGATCGGCCACACCAACATCCCGCAGGCCGCAGATCTGGAAAAGGCCTGCCGCAAGGCCTTCGGCAAGCCGCCGCTGGCCGTGTTTGAGCTGGGCGGCGTGGTCTCTGCCAACACCGGCCCCGACACCATAGCGCTGACATATACCGGCCACCCCAGAGGTTAAAACCATTTGGAATGGCCGCCGCTGCGCTTTGGCCATATTCAGCGGTAATTCTATTTTTATTTTGAGGTTTCGAAAAGCCTGTGGGCTTTTCGAAACCTCTTTTTTACCGGAAGGGTCCAAGCCAAACCCTACATCTGTTCCCAATTCTGCAATAATTCATTGCAATCCGCCCAAAATTATGATATACTCCCTTGTGCTGTGTTTTTTCACGGCTCCTTCAGAGCAACTTAGGATTTTAGGCTCCCCGGCACCACTCGAGCGGCGCCGGGCAAAACCCACAGGAGCTGGCGGTTCCTGTGCGGTCAAAATCAAACCGCTGGAGTATTATCATGAATCAGAATTCTTCCGTCCGTAAGCTGGTGCACTGCGGTGTAGTGGCAGCTATCTATGTAGTGCTGTGTCTGGCATTGCAGCCCCTCTCCTATGGTGCTGTGCAGGTGCGCGTGGCTGAGGCTCTGTGCCTGCTGCCCGTGTTCGGTGCCGAGTACATCGTGGGTGTTGTGCTGGGCTGCTTCCTGGCAAACCTGCTGGGCTCCACCATCGTGGATGTGATCTTTGGCACGCTGGCCACCCTGCTGGCCTGTCTGGTCACCTACAAGCTGCGCAATGTGCGCTTCAAGGGTCTGGCCATTGCCGCCAGCCTGCCCCCGGTGCTGTTCAACGCCGTAATCATCGGCATTGAGATTGCCGTGATGTTCCCGGACCCCACGTCCAGCGCACCCATCTGGCTGGCCTGCATCACCAACGGCATCTCGGTGGGCATCGGCGAGCTGATCAGCTGCACCGTGCTGGGCGTTGTGCTGGTAAAGCTGATCGAGAGCAACGCCGCACTGCGCAAGGTGTTTGTGACGGAATAACACAAGGAGGTTTCCATGCAGCCAAACGGTATGATCTTCTGGGACTGGAACGGTACCCTGATGGACGATGTGGACTTTACCCACAGCTGCCTAAATTGGATGCTGGAGACCCACGGCTACCCCCAGCGGTACGATCTGGCTGCCTACCGGGAGCTGTTCGGCTTTCCCATCGAGGACTACTACCGCTGTGCCGGGTTCGACTTTGCGCGGCACCCCTACCCGGAACTTGCCGCACGCTTTATGAAGCACTACAACGCCGGTGTGTCCGGCTGCGCTGTAACGGCACACGCCGTTGACACCCTGCAAACGCTGGCCCGCATGGGCTGGCAGCAGGCTGTGCTTTCCGCCTCCCGCCGTGATTACCTGATCGAGCAGGTATCCGCCCGGGGTCTGCAAGGCTTTTTTACCGAGTTGCTCGGCCTTGCGGACATTTACGGCGTAAGCAAGGTACAGCTTGGCACCGATTATCTGCGCCGCACCGGCATCGACCCGGCTGCCTGTGTGATGGTCGGTGACACCGACCACGACGCCGCGGTGGCCGCGGCCATTGGTGCGACCTGTGTGCTGTACACCGGCGGGCACCAGTCCCGCGCCCGGCTGGAAAAGGCCAGTCCCTACGTCATCGACGACCTTGCCCAGCTGCCCGCACTGCTGGAGACGATATGATATTTAGTGGCTCAGAAACGCCGACAGGCGTTTCTGAGCCACTTGTTTTACAGCCTGTTCGCGCAAAAGCAAAAAAAGACCAGTACACAAATGTGTACTGGTCTTTTTGGTCGGAGCAGCGGGATTTGAACCCACGGCCTCCTCGTCCCGAACGAGGCGCGCTACCAACTGCGCTATGCCCCGAAAATACCGCAGCTTATTCGGCTGCGGTAACTGGTTGGGGATGAGAGAATCGAACTCCCACAAGTAGAGTCAGAGTCTACCGCACTACCACTATGCAAATCCCCAATATTCGGTTCTGTCAGCCGCGCCGTGCGTTGCTGACAAGGGATATTATACACGCCAGCGGGCTGCTTGTCAACCATTTTTTCAGTTTTTCTGTAAAAGTTTTTACAGCAGCTTTCCGTTGCACACAGGCTTGTAAATTTTTGGTTTTTCTCTTGACAGCACTCCCCTTTCGGAATACTCTAATACTATAAAGAGGTAGGATCCCGGTCAGCCCGGCACCCTTTGCCGGACCGTTCGGCTTTGCCTGAATGATAATGAAAGAGGGTATTTGAATGAAAAAACGTGTTGGTATCCTGACTTCCGGCGGCGATTGCCCGGGCCTGAACGCCACCATCCGCGGCGTTGCAAAAGCACTGTACGCCCGCATGGGGGATAACGTGGAGATCGTGGGCATTGCCAACGGTTACAGCGGCCTGATCAACGGCGACTACCGCGAGATGAACGAAGACGACTTCCGCGGCATCCTGACCTTGGGCGGCACCATTCTGGGCACCAAGCGCACCCCCTTCAAGCTGATGCGTGTGGTGGAGGACGACAACATTGATAAAGTCGCCGCCATGAAAAAGACCTACAAGGCGGCGAAGCTGGACTGCCTGCTGTGTCTGGGCGGCAACGGCACCCACAAGACCGCCAACCTGCTTTCGCAGGAGGGGCTGAACATCATCGGTCTGCCCAAGACCATCGACAACGATATCTACGGCACCGATGTGACCTTCGGCTTCCACACCGCTGTGGATATCGCCACTGACGTCATCGACCGCATCCACACCACCGCCGGCAGCCACAGCCGTGTGATGTGCATCGAGATCATGGGCAACAAGGCCGGCTGGCTTACCCTGTACTCCGGCATTGCCGGCGGCGCGGACATCATTCTGTTGCCTGAGCTGCCCTATGATATCGACCGCGTGTGCGAGGCCGTGGAGCGCCGTGCCAAGAAGGGTTCCAACTTCTCCATTCTTGCCGTGGCCGAGGGTGCCATCAACACCGAGGAAGCCCGCATGAAGCGCAAGGACTGGATGGCCAAACGTGCCGAGGCAGGCCTTGGCACCACCGCCACCAACCGCATTGCACAGGCCGTGCAGAAAAAGACCGGCATGGAGACCCGCGTGTGCATCCCCGGTCACATGCAGCGCGGCGGCAGCCCCAGTGCCTACGACCGTGTGCTGGCCACCCAGTTCGGCAGCTATGCCGCACAGCTGGTGGAGGTGGAGCGCTACGGCGTGACCGTGGCCATGGTGAACCGCCGGGTGACCGAGAACCGTCTGGCAGATATTGCCGGTAAGACCCGCAATGTGCCCGAAAACTGCGAGCTGCTGAGCGTGGCGCGCCGCATGGGCGTCTGTCTGGGCTGAGTTTTTTATCGATCTGTTCAGGACACAGGAGCAGCATAGCTGCCCCTGTGTCCTATTTTACAGGCAGAGGACGGCATTTTTCCTGAAAGCTATTGCCGCCGCTCTGGCTGAGTAAACTGCTGCTTTAGGGCAAAAATCAACGCAAACAAAAATCGGGCAGACCGTGGTCTGTCCGATTTTTGCATTTTATGGTTTCTCAGCGGTCGGTCACATCATGCCGGGTGGGCGAGCCCTCGGCAAAGGCGGCGGCGCTTTCCAGCACGCCGCGCACCATGCTCTTTACGTCTTCGTAGGTGTAGAAGGCTGTGTGGTCGGTCAGGATCACGTTGGGCATGGCGCGCAGAGCAGCCAGCTCCGGATTGGGGATCACATCGCCCATGCGGTCGTAGTAGTACAGGCCGTTCTCGTTTTCCAGCACGTCCAGACCGGCAGCACCCACCTGCCCGCTTTCCAACGCAGCCAGCAGAGCGTCGCTGTCGATCAGCTTGCCGCGGGCGGTGTTCACGATGGTCACGCCGGGCTTCATCTTGGCAAAGGCCTCGGCGTTGAGCAGGTGGTGGTTCTCCTCGGTAGCGTTGGTGTGCAGGGTGATAACATCGCTCTCGGCAAGCAGGGTCTCCAGCGGCACATACTTTGCGATCTTCTTCACCTCGTCGTTCTGGTACAGGTCGTAAGCCAGCAGCTCGCAGCCAAAACCGGACAGGTGCTTCAGCACGGTCTGCCCGATGCGCCCCGTGCCGATAACGCCCACGGTGCAGTTGGAGATGTCACGGCCGATCTTGCCCTTCAGGGAGTAGTCCTGCAGCTCACCGCGCTTGAGGATATGCCCCGCCTTGCGCAGGCTCATCAGCATCAGCATAATGGCAAAGTTCGCCACGCCATTGGGGGGATAATCCACGTTGGACACCTTCATGCCCAGCTCCCGGGCCTTTTCCAGATCCACATGGTCGTAGCCGATGGAGCGGCAGCAGACCGCCTTTACCCCAAGGTCGTGAAAGCGCTGCAGCATGGGTGCGCTCATATCACAGGGGGTCAGCGATACCGCATCGTAGCCTGCGGCCAGCTGGGCGTTCTCCATGGTAGGATACGCCTCGGTATAGCCGTACTCAATGCCCCGCTGCTTTGCCAGATCCTCCAAGATGCCCTGTTCATCGTAGGGGCGCAGAGTATAGAAAAACACTTTGACTGCCATAAAATTCTCCTTCCGATCCTTCTTTACTAAAATGCGTGCCTGTGCAGCGCGTCCTGCACCGAGCGCCTGCACCTTTATAAGTATGCCTTTATTGTAGCACGTTTGCAGCACGCGGACAGCTTTTTTAAGGTGAATTTTGTTCATTTTGTTGTTGAAGCTGCGCTTTCTGTCCCAAGTGCGCAAAAAAGGTTGTCAAAACAGAAAAAACAGGGTATGATAGGAGATGGATCGCAGGCTGTGATCCTTTAATACTGCTAAAGGAGTGTGCTTTGTTATGCGCGCCTATGAACGACTGCTTGATTACGTCAAGGTCTACACCACCTCGGACCCGGAGTCCGGCACCCATCCTTCCGCTGCTCGGGAGTTTGATCTGGCTCACAAGCTGGTGGAGGAACTGAAGGCTCTGGGCGTGGAGGATGCCCGTGTGGACGAGCACTGCTACGTCTACGGCTCCCTGCCCGCCACCCCCGGCTGCGAGGAAAAGCCCGCACTGGGTCTGATCGCCCACATGGACACCGCCCCGGATGCCAGCGGTGAGAACGTGAACCCCATCCTGCACGAGAACTATGACGGCGGCGACGTGGTGCTGCCCGCCACCGGCAAGGTGATGAAGGTCTCCGCCTTCCCCTTCCTTGCCTCCATGAAGGGCGAAACCCTCATCACCACCGATGGCACCACCCTGCTGGGCGCAGACGATAAAGCCGGTGTTGCTGAGATCATGACCGCTGTGGAGACCGTCATCCGCGAGGGCCGCCCCCACGGCAAGCTGTGCATCGGCTTTACCCCGGACGAGGAGATCGGCGAGGGTGCCGACCTGTTCGACATCCCCGGCTTTGGTGCAGACTTTGCCTACACGGTGGACGGCGGCGATGCCGGTGACATCGAGTATGAGAACTTCAACGCCGCTGCTGCCACCGTGACCATCCACGGCTTCTCGGTGCACCCCGGCTCCGCCAAGGACACCATGATCAATGCCTCCAACGTTGCCATGGAGTTCCACGGCGCTCTGCCCGTGATGGCACGTCCCGAGACCACTGAGGGGCGTCAGGGCTTCTACCACCTGTGCCAGATGTACGGCGATGTCACCACCGCAAAGCTGGGCTACATCCTGCGCGACCACGATGCCGCCAAGCTGCAATTCAAAAAGGACAACATGCAGGACATTGCCGATTACCTGAACGGCAAGTACGGTGCAGGCACCGTAGAAGTGGAGATCAAGGACAGCTACCGCAATATGCTGGAAAAGATCAAGCCCCACTTCCACCTCATCGAGACCGCCCGCAAGGCTGTGCGCATGGCCGGTCTGGAGCCGGTGGAGGTGCCCGTGCGCGGCGGCACAGATGGCGCTACCCTGAGCTGGATGGGTCTGCCCTGCCCCAATTTGGGCACCGGCGGCTTCAACTTCCACGGCGTGTGCGAGTGCACTACCGTGGAGCGGATGGACCGCTGCACCGAGATCGTGCTGAATATCATTTCCCTGTACGCAGAGTAATTTTTAGATGCCATAGAACCTTCCGCAAAGAGCAATGCCGGGCAGCCCAAAGGTTGCCCGGCATTGCTTTAGCTAAAATCCTTTCCGTGAAAATGGGCTAATGGAGCGTCCGCGTTTGCGCAGCAATGAAAGCCCCAGTGGGGCTTTTAAGCGGCAGAGCGGTCTGCATTAGCAGATGGAGGGGCTTTGCCCCGACAAGCTCCGCAGACGCACCGTCAGCCCGAAGTAAAAAAATAATCTTCCTTAAAATATGGCCAAAGCGCACGCGGAGGCCATTCAAAATCGTCCCACGCTAAAAAACAGGCGGCTGCACAAAGCACAGTGCCGCCGCCGCTTTTTTATTTAACCTACGTTGATATGCCCCACCGGCATGATCTTGCGCTTGTTGTCGTCCGGTTTGGCGGTCAGGCTCATGGCAAAGGCCACCGGGCCCACACGACCCATGAACATGACCAGCATATACAGGATCTTTGCCCCGTTGTTCAGCTGGCTGGTCACGCCCACGGAAAGTCCCACCGTGCCAAAGGCCGAGCAGGACTCGAAGATGGCGTCCACCACCGACACTGCGTCCGAGGTGTTGTAGTACACCACGATGGCCGAGCCGATCACTGCCGCCGCGCCCAGCACGATAATGGTCAGCGCACGGTAAACGGTCTTGGACTCGATATGATGGTCCGCAATCACGCAGTCGTCGCGCCCCTGCGCCACGCTGCGGATGGTCAGGATGATGACCGCGAAGGTGGTCACCTTCACACCGCCGCCGGTAGAGCCGGGCGCTGCGCCGATGAATTGCAGCACGCTCATAAGCAGCTTACTCAGGGTGCCGCAGGAGGCCAGGTCCACGGTGTTCATGCCGGCGGTACGGGTGGATACCGACTGGAACAGCGAAGCCATCACCTTGCCGGGCACCGACAGTCCGCCCATCGTGGCGGGATTGTTCCATTCCATCAGTCCCAGCCCCAGCGCGCCGCCCAGCCACAAGATCACCGAGAAGGACAGCACCACCTTGGCGTGCAGGGACAGGCGGCGCTTCTGGTACCACTGGCACAGCTCCACCCAGACCATAAAGCCCAGACCGCCGGAGATGATCATGAATATGATCACCGCCTGCACATAGTAGTTGTTGACATAGGGCACCAGCGAGGAGTACGCCCCGAACCGTCCGAACAGGTCAAAGCCCGCATTGCAGAAAGCCGAAATGGCGGTGAACACGCTGATCCAGACACCCTCCAGCCCGAACTGCGGCACAAAGGCGAACAGCAGCAGCAGAATGCCGATGCCCTCAAACATTGCTGCCAGCCCTACCACGATCTTCAGCACGCTTTTGGCCTGATCGTAGCCGTCTGCAGAGACGCTCTCGCCCAGCAGCCGCAGATCCCGGAAGCCCATGCGCCGGCGCATGGCCAGCGCAAAAAAGCTGGTAAGAGTAACAAGGCCAAGGCCGCCCACCTGAATGAGCAGCAGCACCACCGCCTGCCCGAACCATGTGAACTGCGTCCATGTATCCCGCACCACCAGACCGGTCACGCAGGTGGCGCTGGTGGCTGTAAACATGGCATCGAGCACATCCAGCCGCCCGTGCCTGCTGGCAATGGGCAGGGTGAGCAGGAGCGTGCCCAGCGCGATCACGATGATAAAGCTGACGCAGATGATCTGGGTCGGGGTGCTCAGTCCCAGCTTTCTTCGCCGGACCGACCTCTGGTGCCGCAGCTTTTTGCGGATATTTTTTATCTTTTCCATAGCATCCTCCCTGCGCAGCACACGGCCGCTTTACATTCTCTTATAGCATACACCATTTTGTCCGCAGGTTCAACTTGATTTTACAGCCCGGTTGCGGTATTATAATATGGTACTGTGTTTTGGGGGGCGTTCTGCCCCAAGGATGCAGAACTGTGTCTCCGTAGCTCAGCTGGATAGAGCGTCCGCCTCCTAAGCGGAAGGCCGTGTGTTCGAATCACATCGGGGACGCCAGTTTAAGAAAATGCGAAGGTCATTTTTCCATAGGAAAGACGACTTTCGCATTTTTTATTTTGAATCAGGCGCCAGAATCAACCAGCAAATGCCCTTAGCAAAATTTTCGGGTTCAGCTAATAAAGCCCCATGAACCACCCTTTGCGTTCTGTTTCCGGTTCTCTGCCAAAATTGGCAGCCGCTTTCCTGTAAATCCATATAAATACAAGATATACCATAAACAGCGGCAGCGTTCCGATTTGGAAAACTGCCGCTGTTTGTTTTTAAGGATCTCTTGGCTGAATCAAAATCAGGCGGGTTTCTTTGTATCCAGTGCCTTTACTTCTTCAATCGGAAGTTTTGCATAGCGTGCAATCGTTTTATACAGCAAACCATCAGCCAACATAGTTTTTGCACTTTCAATTGCCTGTTCATGCTTTGCTTCCCTTGCACTTTCTTCTCGTACTTCTTCAAATGCTCTGCACATCGTTGCCACTCCCTTCGTATCTTCTTTGAAATAACGCACCCGCTGCGCCAGAACAGGATAGTTCATGCCATCCGGATTCGTACAAGTAAAATCGTGCATCAGTTTTCCCACTACATTTGGACAAACAGCTTGAAATGCGGCACTTATTCAGAACTTCAACCGCTCCTGCAAAAAGCGGCACAATAGCTCCGCACAGGCGTTATGCCGCTTTTGGGGGCGGAGGAACCCGGCACAAATAGGCGGCAGACCGTCCAATACCACATCCCGGACATTGGCCATCTGGTAGTGGGGGGCTTCCTCAAAACGGTTCAGAGATACACAATTCTGCTCCTGCGTGCGGTAGAGTACCTGATAAAATTGCTCGACCAGCTCCAGCTGTGGGTGTGCGCCGCTTTCCTGCAGCGCCTGCCACAGCGGTGCTAGGGCATCCGGGGCAAAGCCGGGCACCAGCAGGGTCTGCCTGTCCAGCTCTGCCGGTGTAATATGCGTCCGCTCCCAGAAAGGGCTGCTGCGGGAGACCATGACGGCGGTGGTATGCTGGGAAAGGGCGGTGCGTGCAAGCCCTGCGGCACAGCCGCCTAGGTCCATCACCAGCCCGGCATCCAGTGCGCCGTTTTGCAGCTGCACCGGCACTTCATCGTTGGACAGGGAAGCAAGCTCCAAGGGGATGCCGGGATACTGCCGCCGGAACGCCTCCAGCACCTCCCCCAGATTGGGCAGATAGTCCGGCACCAGAGCCACGCTGATGCCCAGCCGCAGTGGTGCAGACTGGATATCCAGATATGCCTGCTGGCACAGGGCATCGAACTGCTGCACCACCGGCGCAGCCTGTGCCCGGAACCGCTCACCCTTTTCAGTAAGAGCCAGATGATTGCGGTTGTTGACAAACAGCTTGCCGCAAAGCTCTTCTTCCAGTGCGGCAATGCTCAGCCGCAAGGCCTGCCGGGACAGATACATCCGCCCGGCGGTGTGGGTGTAATTCAAATCTTCGCACAATGCCAGAAAATAGCGCAGCTGCTGAATGGTCATGGTGTGCTCCTTTTTGCAAAACGCAAGTTTTACTTGACACTTATAGGGATATTATATCTTCTTTTTCTTTGTTTGTAAATGTGATACTTTTAACAAGAACGGCAATGGATTTTTGTCGATGCGAAGGATATAGCAAGAAAAGGAAGGAATTATTATGGAAAAGATCTCCCGTAAAGGATTTCTGAAGATCGCAGCAGCAGCTGCCATGAGCGGTGTCACCGCTGCCGGTCTGGCTGCCTGCAATGCAGCCAGTAGCGCCTCCGGCGTTTCCAGTGCAACCGGTATCTACACCCCCGGCACCTACACCGCTACTGCCAAGGGCATGAGCGAGATCACCGCCACTGTCACCTTTGATGCCAACACCATCACCAAGGTGGAGCTGGATCTCTCCGGCGAGACCGAGAGCATCGGCGGCGCTGCCAAGGACAAGCTCATTGAGCAGATCATGAACGCCCAGACCAGCCAGATCGACGGCGTGACCGGTGCCACCGTCACCAGCAAGGCCGTGCAGAACGCTGTGGCAGACTGCATCCAGCAGGCCAGCGGCGGTGCCATCAATCCTGCACAGCAGTCCACCGAGGAGACCTCCTCTACCGCCGACTGGCTGGGCGAGGAGCCGGAGATCGCAGAGAGCGATATCAAGCAGACCGTGGACTGCGAGGTTCTGGTGGTGGGTGCCGGTTCTTCCGGTACCTTTGCCGCCGCCGCTGCCGCCGAGGCGGGCGCCAAGACCATCCTCATCGAGAAGTTCGGTCACGACATGGCCAGCGGCATCCGGGATACGCTGGCAGCCTGCGGCTCCAAGCAGCAGCAGGAGGACGGCGACGACGTGAGCAAGAAGGACGCCGTGCGCTACCTGTGCAACTGGAGTCAGGGCTACACCCGCCGCAGTCTGGCACAGGTCTGGGCCGATAAGAGCGGCGAGACGATGGACTGGTTCACGGATGTTCTGGCCGAAAGCGGCATCGATTTCCGCCACGAGATCGACGAAAAGCACGAGGGCGACAATTACGAGGTTCTGGATGTCGGCCACAGCACCCAGTACGGCGATGAATACAGTGAGCAGCTGACCATGGATGCCGTGCTGAAGCACGCCGAGGCAGACGGCCTTGAAGTGCAGTACGAGATCACCATGGTCAAGCTGGAAAAGGATGGCGACCGCGTCACCGGCCTGATTGCCAAGAATGCCAACGATGAATATGTGCGCTACAACGCTTCTAAGGGCGTGATCCTCGCCTGCGGCGGTTACAGCGGAAACGACGTCATGATGAACGCCCTGCAGCCCCAGAGCGTGGAGCAGACCTGCATCAACTACTCCAAGCCCGGCGCAAAGGGCGACGGCATCAAGGCGTGCCTGTGGGCAGGTGCCATCATGGATACCACTCACACCTCCATGATCTTCGACCGCGGTGCCATCAAGCCGGACCAGACCGGCGAGTACGGCAAGGCCAGCGATGGCGCGCTGTTCTGGATGGGCAGCCAGCCGTTCCTGAAGGTGAACCTGAACGGTGAGCGTTTCATGAACGAGTATATGCCCTACGATCTGGTGCTGCACGCTGCCGCCAGCCAGCCCTACCACACCTACTGCACCGTGTGGGACAGCAAGTATGCCGAGGACTGCGAAAAGTTTGCTACCCACGGCTGCAGCCGTCTGTACCCCCATGTCAACGGCACCAACCCGGTGTTCCCCATGGACTATGTGCAGGCAATGAACGCCGACCTGCAGGATCAGGGCTACATTGTGGAGGCCAATACCATCGAGGAGCTGGCCGACAAGCTGGGTCTGCCGAAGGAGACCTTTACCGCTACGGTGGACCATTACAATGAGCTGGCCGCCAAGGGCGAGGACGAGGACTACGGCAAGGAGAGCTACCGCCTCTCCACCCTGAGCGAGGCACCCTTCTACGGCGTTCGTCAGGCAGGTGGCTACCTGATCTGCACCATGGACGGCATCCAGATCGACGACAATATGCACGCCATCGACCACGACTTCAAGGCCATCCCCGGTCTGTACGTCATCGGCGATATGAGCGGCAACTACTTCTCCGGCAGCTATCCCAGCCTGATGGCAGGTGCCGCCGCAGGCCGCAGTGCCACCTTTGGCCGCCTTGCCGGTCAGAACGCGGCCGCAGGCATCTGATCACAACATTTTCCTTCTCTTCCTAATTTATATCTGCACCAGAAAAGCCGCTCCGGGCAAAACTGAGCCGGAGCGGCACTGATCAGTCCCTCTTCAGCGACAGATACCGGACAACTGAGTCCATAAAACATTGAACGCCTCCCCGGCATTCCTTCCAAAAAGGATGTCGGGGAGGCGTTTTTGTTTAAGTATGTCGCTCACACCAGCCTTGCCCCGGCGTGGGGCAGGCTTTCTGCGCCAAGGCTTTGCAGCTTTTGGGGCAGGGCGGCAAGATCGCCGCCGGTATAGTACCACCCGGCAGCCAGCGCTGCCAGTGCCAGCAGCAGAAGCACCGCCAGCACCCTGCCCAGCCTGCGGCGCTTCGGGCGCGGCGGCGCGGGCGGTGCCGCCGCGAGGGCGGCAGGGGTCAGGGCTGCATCCGGCACGGCTCTGCCGTAAGGCTGCCAGTTTGTGCCCCCAGCCTGCGGCAGACCGCAGGCTGCGCGGCGCAGCATATCCAGCAGCCACAATCCGGGGTTCTCGTCCGGCGATACGCACCGCAGCCAGCAGCCCTTTTTGCCGCCCACCAGCAGCAGGCGACTTTGGGGCAGCTCCGCACAGCCCACCGCCAGCGCGGCGCCGGTCAGCCGCTGCATGACCTGCACCCGCGCCAGTGTGCGGGCAGGCTCTGCCTGCGGGGCTTTGCGCAGCTTCCGGCTGAGCCGGGCGGTAAGCGCGGCGTTGGCGTAGCTCATAGCGCCAAAATCGAACACCTTTTCCGCGCCGGGAAGGTTCTCCAGCCGGGTCTCCAGCAGCGTCCCGGCGGCGGCATCGCTGCACACCAAAAGCTTACGGTGCTGCTCCAGTGCCTGCACTGCGGCAGCGGCAAGAGTCTGCTCTCCTTCCCCGTACAGCGCCGGGGCAAGGCTTGTCCGCAGCAGCTGTACCGCCCGGTGCAGTTGCTGCGGGATGCTGCTTTGCAGCGCCACCAGCGTTTCCGCACCCCGGGTGCGGCAGTGCACCGTGCCCTGCCAAGTGTCCGGCAGGGCTGCCACCGCCTTTTGCACGGTCTGCTCCGGCACACCGAACAGCCGCAGCACGCAGCCTGCCGAGCGCTCTTCCTTATTTGTCATGACGCATCCCCCCTGCGGCCGCAGGGGCCGCACTTACTCTGCCCGCAAGGTCTCGTCCAAGGCGGTCAGGGCGGCGGGGTCATGCTGTGCGCTTTCGGCCAGCACCTGCGTACCGGCCGGGGTCTTGCCCTGTGCCAGCCGCAGCGCCATTTCCAGCGCGGTCTGTGCGGCGCGGGCGCGGATGAGCGCACGGTCCGGGCGGGAGACGAACAGCTTTTTCACATAGACCCTGTCTCCCCGGGCAGCGCCCAGATACACCGTGCCCACAGGCCGGACGGCGTCGCCGCCGCCGGGACCTGCCAGACCGGTAACGCTGACCGCGATATCCGCACCGGCAGCCTTTGCCGCACCCAGCGCCATCTGCGCCGCCACGGGAGCCGACACCACATTATATTGCGCAATGACCGCCGGGTCCACCCCGACAAGCTTCGCCTTGGCCTGCTCCCAGTAGGTCACAAAGCCGTAGCCGAACACCTCGCTTGCGCCGGACACGTTGGTCAGGCGCTGGGCGATCATGCCGCCGGTGCAGCTTTCGGCGGTGGCAATGGTCAGGCCGTTAGCCTGCAACGTATGCACCACCGTCTCTTCCAGTCCGGCGACATCCTCATCATACACCGCATCGCCCAGCAGATCATAGAACTTTTTGGCGTAGGCGCGGCACATCGTCTGTGCTTCGGTGTCGTTCTGCGCCCGGGCGGTGATGCGGATCTCGCACTCGCCGGTCTTGCAGTAGATGGCGGCGGTGGGGTTCTGGTTTTCCAGCAGCGCGCGCACCCGGTATTCCAGATTGCTCTCGCCGCCCAGCACCCGCAGCGTCAGGCTGTGCAGGGCGCAGCTCTGCCGCGCCAGCAGCAGCGGGCGCACGCTTTCCTCCCACATGGCCTTCATCTCGTGGGGCACGCCGGGCATCAGTACGGCGCAGTGGCCGTCCTGCTCGAACCATGCGCCCGGCGCGGTGCCGTGGTGGTTGACCACCTTATGCCCGTGCGTCGGCACCATGGCCTGCTTGCGGTTGTTGGGGGTGGTCTCGCGCCCAGTGCGGGTAAAGAAGTCCACGATCTTCTGCCACTCGTCCGGGTCAAAGGTAAGGGTGTCGCCAAAGCAGGCAGCCACCGTCTCCTTGGTCAGGTCGTCTGCCGTGGGGCCCAGCCCGCCGGTGAACACCAGCAGGTCGCACCGCTGTTTTGCATCGTTGACAAAATCTGCCAGACGTCCATGGTTATCGCCGATGGTGCTCTGCCGCCGGACGGTGATGCCCAGCGCAGCCAGCTCCCGGCTGAGGTACTGGGCATTGGTGTTAAGAATGTTGCCGAGCAGCAACTCGGTACCCACACTGATGATCTCTGCTGTCATGGACAAATCAACCCTCGAATTCTACCTGATCGGTGATGCGCACCCGGATGCGCTCGGTCTGCTCTGCGGCTTCGGCCTCCAGCGCGGCAAGGCCGGGCATGGCGGCTTCGGCGGCAAGGATCTCCTCCAGCTCGGGGCGGATCTTCGGGTGCGGCGGGGTGAAGATGGTGCAGCAGTCCTCGTAGGGCAGGATGCTGGTCTCAAAGGTATTGATATGGCGGGAGGTCTCGATGATCTCGGTCTTGTCCATACCGATGAGCGGGCGCAGGATGGGCAGATCCTGTGCGGCATCGGTGCACTGCAAAGCCTTGACGGTCTGACTTGCCACCTGTGCCAGACTTTCGCCGGTGACCAGTGCCTCGCAGCCCTGCTTTTTGGCGATCACGTTTGCAATGCGCATCATGCTGCGGCGCATCAGCACCGTAAACAGCACATCCGGGGCATTATCCCGGATGTATTCCTGCGGTTTGGTGTAAGGTACCACGAACAGGTTGGCGCTGCCGGTATATACGGTAATAAGCTGCGCCAGAGCCTTTACCTTCAGTTTTGCACGCTCAGAAGTATACGGAGGGGATGCAAAATGGATGTGATCCAGTGCCAGACCGCGCTTTGCCATACGATAGGCCGCCACCGGACTGTCAATACCGCCGGAGAGCATATTCAGGGCACGGCCGCTGGTGCCCACGGGCAGACCGCCCTCACCCGGTATTTTTGGGCCGTGAATATACGCACCGTAATCACGGATCTCCACGATGACCTTGAACTGCGGGTTACGCACATCCACCTTCAGGTAGTTGTGCTTGCCCAGCAGATAAGCGCCCAGCTCCCGCATCAGCTCCGGGCTGGTCATGGGGTAGGTCTTATCAGCGCGGCGGGCTTCCACCTTAAAGGTGCGGATGCCATGCAGCGCGCTGCCCAGATAATCCTCAGCGGTCTGGCAGATGGTATCAAAATCCTTTTCACACACCACGGCGCGGCTGAGCGCGGCAAGGCCGAACACCTTGCTGACCCGCTCAAAGGCCAGATCCATATCCACGTCCTCTTCCTCGGGCTCCATATAGAAGGTGGACTGGGTGCAGTACACCTTGAACTTGCCCACCGTCTTAAGGCGGTAGCGCAGGATCTTCATCATGGCTGCTTCGAACTGGTTGCGATTGAGGCCTTTCAGGGACATCTCGCCCTGATAGCCCATAATAATTTCCTTCATAAATGTTGCATCTCCTGATGTGGGATTTATAATGGCCTCCGCTTTCGCTCTGGCCATATTCAGCGGATGAATTATTTTTATCTGTGAATGGAAAATGACTGCGGTCATTTTCCATTCACCCTTTCACGCATTGGGGTCGCGCAGGCAAACTGCATCTTCCCATAGAACGGCTGACAGTTTCTCTGAGGACCGTCCGCTGGGGTGGGACCCTGTTGCCCGCAGGGCAATAGGGCGGGCGATGGAATGGCCCGATTCGTGTCCGAAGAGAAAGCTGTCAGCCGTTCTGCGGCTTCAGTTTTTACTTTCTGATCTTCTGCAGGTGCTTCATGCCGTTCTCGAAGCGGTTGAGGAAGGCGTCCACATCCTCCGGGGTGTTGTCGGCGCAGAAGGACACCCGGATGGCGGTATCGATGGCAAGCGGGTCGCGCCCCATGGCTGCCAGCGTGTGGCTGGGCTGACCGCGCCCGCAGGCACTGGCGGAGGAAACGTAGATCTGCTCCTCGGCCAGAAAAGCCAGCATCGTCTCGCTCTTGATGCACATCTCGCTGAAGTTCAGCACCTCGGGCACGGCGTTCTCCGGGCTGTTGATGACCACCTCCGGGAAGGCTTTCAGCCCCTCCCTCAGCTGCCGGTTCAGCGCACGCATGGCGGTGTCCCGGCTCTTCATGGTCTTTGCCAGACGGGTGGCCGCTGCGGCCAGACCCATGGCGTAGGGCAGGTTTTCGGTGCCGGGACGCATCTGCCGCTCCTGCTCGCCGCCCAGATAGGGCGGCTGGAAGGCCTGCACCAGCCGGTCGGAAAGGTAGAGCGCACCAATGCCCTTGGGGGCATGGATCTTGTGGCCGCTCACCGAGAGTGTATCGATGTTGTCCAACTTGATGGGCACACGCATCCACGCCTGCACTGCGTCCACATGGACGATGGTGCGGCTGTTGCGGCGCTTTACCTCGGCGGCAAGGCGCTCCACATCGTTGCGGGTGCCGATCTCGTTGTTCACCATCATGCAGGCTACAAGGATGGTGTTTTTGTCCACCCGCTCCAGCATGGCGGCAATGTCCAGCGTGCCGTCTGCCCGGGGTGCTACCACGGTAACGTCGTAGCCCTGCTTTGCCAGCCGCTCCAGCGGCCGCTGCACGCTGGGGTGCTCGAAGCCGGACACCACGATGCCCTTGCCGAAGGTGCGGGTCTGCACCGCGCCCAGCAGCGCCAGATTGTTGCTCTCGCTGCCGCAGGAGGTAAAGTACAGCTCCCGGCTTTTGCAGCCCAGCGTGCGCGCCACGGCGGCGCGGGCGGCGTTCAGGGCTTCTTCACTGCGCGCGCCCGGGCCGTACAGGCTGGAAGGGTTTGCCCAGTGCTCCCGCATGGCCTTGTCGATAACGTCCGCCACCTCCGGCGCTACGATGGTGGTGGCCGCGTTGTCCAGATAATGTAACTGAGGGTTTTGCAGCATAAACGGATTTCCTGCTTTCTGTCGTTGTTTTCATAATAACCCAGAATAAGTATAGCACAAACCCTTGGATAACGCAAAAATTTTCTGCATTTATGGGTGATTTTTGTAACTGTACCTCCTTGACAAACACCCCGGTGGTGTGCTATCTTTACAGCATAGACCGCATCCCTGCTGACGGAACCTTGTGGAGCACCACAGTGCAGGGATGCATGGGATGTCAATGCCGACCGTCTGGGCAGCCTTGCGCAATTGCTGCGCAAAGCTGTCCTTTTTTTGCTATCAAGGAGGATGTCTGTATGAAGACCGATATCGAGATCGCGCAGGAAGCTAAAATGAAGCCGATTACCCAGATCGCAGCCCAGCTGGGTCTGGAGGAGGAAAGTGTGATTCCCTATGGCCGCTACAAGGCCAAGATCGACCACCGGCTGATCCACAACGCCAAAAAGCAGGGCAAGCTGATCCTTGTCACCGCCATCAGCCCCACCCCTGCCGGTGAGGGCAAGACCACCACCAGCGTAGGTCTGGCCGATGCCATGAACGCGCTGGGCAAAAAGACCATGCTCTGCCTGCGCGAGCCCAGCCTTGGCCCCGTGTTCGGCGTAAAGGGCGGCGCTGCCGGCGGCGGCTACGCACAGGTGGTGCCCATGGAGGACATCAACCTGCACTTTACCGGCGACCTGCACGCCATTGGCACCGCCAACAACCTGCTGGCTGCCATGATCGACAACAGCATCCAGCAGGGCAACCCGCTGAACATCGACCCCCGCCGCATCACTTGGAAGCGCTGCATGGACATGAACGACCGGCAGCTGCGGTTCATCGTGGACGGTCTGGGCGGCAAGGTGAACGGCACCCCCCGCGAGGACGGCTTTGACATTACTGTGGCCAGCGAAGTCATGGCCATCTTCTGCCTTGCCACCAGCATCTCCGACCTGAAAGAGCGGCTGTCCCGCATCGTGTGCGCCTACACCTACGATGGCAAGCCGGTGACTGCCGGTGAGATCGGCGCAGCCGGTGCCATGACCGCCCTGCTGAAGGATGCACTGGACCCGAACCTTGTGCAGACACTGGAAAACAACCCCGCCATCATCCACGGCGGCCCCTTTGCCAACATTGCCCACGGCTGCAACAGCGTGCTGGCCACCAAGCTCAGCCTCTCGCTGGCAGACTATACCATTACCGAGGCAGGCTTCGGCGCCGATCTGGGTGCGGAGAAGTTCTTGGATATCAAGTGCCGCTACGCCGGCATTGCCCCCTCTGCCTGTGTGCTGGTGGCTACCGTGCGTGCCCTCAAGAGCCACGGCGGCGTAGCCAAGGCTGACCTGAACCAGCCCAATCTCGAGGCTGTCAAGGCCGGTGCCTCCAACCTGATCCGTCACATCGACAACCTGAAGAATGGCTTCGGTCTGCCGGTGGTGGTTGCCATCAACGCCTTCCCCACCGATACCGCCGAGGAGCAGGCTTATGTGGAGCAGGTCTGCGCCGAGCAGGGCGTGCCCTGCGTGCTGAGCGAGGTGTTCGCCAAGGGCGGCGAGGGCGGCAAGGCACTGGCTGAGAAGGTGCTGGAGATCCTGGAGGATCGTCCCATCCAGTACACCTACCCGCTGGAGATGCCCCTGAAGGACAAGATCAACGCCATTGCCACCAAGATCTACCGCGCCGACGGCGTGAATTACAGCGCCGCCGCCAGCAAGACGCTGGCCGAGCTGACCGAGATGGGCTATGGCAACCTGCCCGTCTGCATTGCCAAGACCCAGTACAGCTTCAGCGACAACGCCAAGCTGACCGGTGCCCCCACCGGCTTTACCATGGAGGTACGCGAGGTGCGTCTGGCCGCCGGTGCTGGCTTCGTGGTCGTCATCTGCGGCAACATCATGACCATGCCCGGCCTGCCCAAAAAGCCCGCCGCCGTGAACATCGATGTGGATGCCGACGGCAAGGTCACCGGTCTGTTCTGAGCTGGCGCTCTCAGCCCTTTTTGCAGCAAAACGATTTTGATGGTCTCCGCTTCGCTCTGACCATAAATCAAGGTATTTTAGTTTTATGATCGTGGTTCAGAAACGTCTGCGGACGTTTCTGAACCACTTTTTTCACGGAAAAAGGTACCACCGGAAACAGCTCCTACTGTGAAAATGCGTTTGTCGCGCCCCGCAGGGCGCGACAAACGCGAAATATAAAATAATTTTTCCGCTGAAGATGCCCAAAGCAACGCAGAGGGCATTCCAAATCGTCCCACACAGCAAGAAAGGCTGCTGCACAAATCCCCGTGCAACAGCCTTTTGTGTTTTTTTACTCCATTGTGTGGCTGCAAAGGTAGTCCACCCATGCGGCGTAGCCCTCCGGCTTGATGTGGTAGCCGTCCGACTGGGCATAGCTTTCGATCAGGTCGCCGTTTTCGTCCGCCAGCACCTCCCACAGGTTGAGGAAATAGCAGTCCTTTTCCAGTGCAATGGCGGCCAGCTCGTTGTTGATGCGGCACAGGCGATCGCGATTCAGTCCCGCGTGGTTTTCCTGTGCGCTCACCTCCGGCCGTACCGGCGTGATAGACTGCACATAGATCTTTGCATCCGGCAGCGCCTGACTGATCATATCCAGCATCAGACGGTAGTAGGTCAAAAAGCTGGTGTAATCGGTGTCCCGCCCCAGCACGTTGCTGCCCAGCAGCACATAAACGGCCTTGGGCTGCTGGGCGGTCAAGGCGTCCAGCGGGATCTCTGCCACGCCGTCCACCCGCTTGCAGCTGGTTCCGTTGACAAAGGCGTTGGGGCCTACCCCTTTATAGGCGCAGAACTGCGCCCCGGGCAGGCCGGTATCGTAGATCTGCAGCCCCTGTGTCAGGCTGTCGCCCACAAAGCTGGCCTGCGCAAACCAGCTTTTTTCCACCGGAGCGCTGGCCGGCAGCGCCGCCATGCGGAAGTCCAGCGCCGTTTCCGTGCTGCCCTCCAGCGTCTGCACCCGGAGCTGCCGCGCCAACGGATAGCTGACCGTGTTCCATGTGTTGTCCGTAGTCACCTGCCGCAGAATGGTGTTCTGGCTCAGGGCGGTATCCACGCGCTCCCGGTGCAGCACCTTCCACAGAATGCCGATGGCGCTCAGCAGAGCCACCAGCGCCAGAAGGGCAACGATGATAAACACCCTGCGCCAGCGCCGGTGCAGGATGCGCCGCCGGTATTCCTGATAATCTGCCATTGTCGTTCCCTCACTTCCGGCCCGGAATGCGGGCTGTTCTATTTATAGTATAGCATAACTGCACCCAACGGCAAGCCCCATTTGCCAAAAATGTGCCGCCGGTTTTGCACGGTGCGGGGCAGTTTTGGTGCAAAACTGACAGTGCACTGCCTCAAACGCTTGCATCCCATAGGCAGGATGTGTTATACTAAGATGAATCAAACGACAGGGAGGCTTTCACGATGGCATTTACACCGAAACTGACTTATAAAGGCAAGCCCCTCGTCCGCAAGGACAACGAGCTGTATTACGGCAGCATGACCGATCCCTATGTGCTGTATCTGCAGATCCTGACCACCACCCCGGTGGGCGAGCAGCAGGTAGCCGACAAGGTGCACCTGATGTTGCTTTCTACCGATACCACCAAGGCTCCGCAGGAGCGCGTAGCGCGTCAGACCACCAAGCACGGCCTGTACAATGCGCTGGACATTGGCGGCATCTGGCTGCAGAAGGCCAACGAGAACCGCTGAAACAAGTTAAAATGAACAATGCCGGACAGTCTGCGGACTGCCCGGCATTGCGTTTTTATAAGGACGATTGGAAATGGCCTCCGCGTACGCTTTGGCCATATTCATAGGAATTTTGTTTTAAATTGCAATTTTGGAAAATCTGCGGATTTTCCAAAATTGCCTTTTCACGGTAGGGTCGTAAAGGAAAACAGCATCAGCAGCAAAAGGCGTTATTTTCTGGATCCCATTTTCACAAGAGAAGCATTTACTCCTCGGTCACCTCAAAGTCCAGCGGCTCGCCGCAGTTGGGGCACTTGGGTGCGCCGTCCAGCAGCTCATCCTCCTCAAATACGGCGGTCTTTCCGCAGGCGGGGCAGGTCACTTCGTACTGCACGGGGGCGTCCTTGGCTTCGTCCTCGTCACCTTCCAGTGCGACCTCAAAGGTCACACCGCAGTGGGCGCAGTTGGCTTCGCCTGCATCCAGATCATCCTCGCTGACGTAGACGGTCTCGCCGCAGGCGGGGCAGGCTACCTCGTAGAAGGGCTCGCTGGCGATGTCGTCATCTCCCGCATCCTCATCCTCGTCGTCCTCGTCCTCGGCATCCTCGTCCTCGTACAGGTCGGCTTCCAGATCCTCCAGCTCCTCGCTCAGATCGTTGATCTGGTCGTAGGCTTGGGTCAGATCCTCGTCCATGGCGGCAATGGCATCGGCCATCTCGCCCAGCAGCGCGGCCATGGCCTTGATGATCTTGCCCTCTTTGGTGCTCTCATCCACGCCCAGACCGTCCACTAAGCCCTGCAGGTAGGCTGCTTTCTTGTTCAGTTCCATCTGAAATGCCCTCCTAACTTATAATACAAAACCGGGCAAACGGTTGCCCGCTGCCCGGTATGCGACAAATGATCAGACGCGCTCCATATACTCGCCGGTGCGGGTATCGATGCGGATGTGATCGCCCTCGTTGATGAACAGAGGCACACGGATCTCGGCGCCAGTCTCAACGGTAGCGGGCTTCAGGGTGTTGGTAGCAGTGTTGCCCTTGACACCCGGCTCGGTCTGGGTGACTTCCAGCTCGATGAAGTTGGGGATCTCGACGCTGAACACCTTGCCCTTGTAACTCAGCAGCTTGCACAGCTCGTTCTCCTTGCAGAACTTGAAGTTATCGGGCACATCGGCTGCGTTGACGGGGATGTCATCGTAGGTCTCGTTGTCCATGAAGTGGTACAGGTCGCCATCCTCGTAGCTGTAAGTCACGTCCTTACGCTCGATGAAAGCCTGCGGGAACTTTGCGGTGGGGTTGTAGCTGGTCTCGACCACAGAGCCGGTGATAACGTTCTTGGTCTTGGTACGGACAAAGGCAGCGCCCTTGCCGGGCTTGACGTGCTGGAACTCAACGACCTGAAGAACCTGGCCGTCCTGCTCAAAGGTCACGCCATTGCGAAACTCGCCTGCAGAAATCATAGGAATTCCTCCATAAATTTAATCTCAGATGCTTAACGCATATCTCTATTTATTTTACCCAATCTGCCCCGGTTTGGCAAGGGGTTTGGGCAAAAAAGACGATAAAAACACAAAATTTTTTACACATTCCGCGCTGCGCGGTACATTTGCTGCATCGTCTGCGCGTCCTCGGCCTGTGTGCCCGCGCTCTCGCAGATGACCACCGGGGTCAGCTGCCGCTGTGCCAGCAGCTCCATCAGGGGCTGGGGCTCCGGGCCGAACTGAGTATCGGCAAAGGTCCAGTGGCGCTTTTCGCCGCCCGCTGAGTACTCAATGCGGGAAAAGTGCACATGGAACTGCCGGGCACGGTCATCCCTCAGCACCTCGGCCATACGGTCCAGAATGGCGGCATAGTCCGCCTTGGTCTGGATACCGCCCAGCGTGCGGGCGTTCAGGTGGCCGAAGTCGATGCAGGGGGTGATGCGGCTGTCCACGCCGCACAGCGCCAGCACCTCGTCCAGCGTGCCCAGCTGCCCCACCTTGCCCATGGTCTCCGGGCACAGGGTCATATCCCCAAAGCCCGCCTCGTCCAGCGCAGCCACAGCGCGGCGCATGGTATCCAGCGCCTTTTCCAGCGCAGCCTCCCGGCTCTGCTTGCCGCAGCTGCCGGAATGGAAGATGATGCGTCTGCCGCCCAGCGCCCGGCACACCGCTGCACTTTGCAGCAGGTACTGGATGCTGTTCAGCCGCTTGTCCTCTTCCAGACTGGACATACTGATATAATAAGGTGCGTGGACGCTGAACAGGATATCCCGCTCCGCGGCAAGGGCAGCCATGCGGGCAGCCTTGTCCAGCCCCAGACGCACCCCGCGCCCGCACTGGTATTCAAAGGCGTTCAGTCCCATTTTTGCGGTGTACTCCGGCACATCCAGACTGCTTTTGTAGCCTTGGGCGGCAAAGCTGTCGCTGGTGCCTGCAGTGCCGAACCGGATCTTCCAAGCTTCACTCATAGGGTCTTACCTCCCCGGTCGTAGTACTTCTGCCAGTGTTTCTTTTCCCACTTGCGCTTGAGGATGACCTGTGCGCCCAAGTCCGGCCCGCGGGGGATGACCATCAGCCCGGGGATGCCGTACAGCGCAGCCACCATACGGTCGGCGTAAAGCTGGTCGCCCACCATGGCCATCTGGCGGTGCTTCACCCCCATGCGGTGCTGTGCCACCATCAGCGCAAAGGGCAGGGGTTTGGCGGCGCGGTACAGGTAGGCAAGGCCCAGCTTTTCCGCAAAGGGGCGTACACGCTTTTCCGCACCGTTGGAGACGATGGTCAGCTTTACCCCGGCTTTGCGCATGGCGGCAAGCCACGCGGCAACCTCTTCCGGCATTTCCTGACTGCGGTCTGCGGTCAGGGTGTTGTCGATATCCAGCACCAGAGCCGTGATGCCCTTGGAAGCCAGCCATTCCGGCGTGATATGGGTAACGTCCTTAAAAACATATTCGGGGGTAATGAGCATAAATAGACCCTCTCAGTCTGCCCTGCGCAAAGCAGCTTTAAAATGAAAATAGGGGAACCTGCATAAACAGGCTCCCCTACATCGGCGTTAGCAACGCGTTTAAAATCTAAAGCAACGTGCGATTCCAAGCAATCAATTACTTGAACTTGCGCTTGCGGGCTGCTTCGGACTTCTTCTTGCGCTTAACAGACGGCTTCTCGTAAGCCTCGCGCTTACGAACCTCTGCGAGCACACCGCTGCGAGCAGTGCTGCGCTTGAAGCGACGCAGTGCGCTTTCCAGCGACTCGCCCTCTTTAACACGAATTTCCGACATCTTATTCCCTCCCTTGGACCGTGAGGCAGGAATTTCGTTGTTACATGGTAACTAACAGTAGACAGTATAGCGCATTTTATCCGGTTCGTCAACCTTTTTTTGAAAGTTTTTGCTCAAAACTTTTGAAAGATTTTTGAACAGACGCTCCCGGGTGTTTCCTGCGCTAAATCCGCCTCTGCGGGTGATGATATGTTCACGCTTATTCAGCGGAGCAGCAGTTCTCAGCCCTTGGCAGCCAGATTGACCAGACGGCCCTTGACGTAGATCTCCTTGACCAGCTGCTTGCCCTCCAGCGCGGCAGCCACAGCGGGGTCTGCCTTGGCGGCGGCAATGGCGTCCTCGGCGGTGATGTCTGCAGGCACCTTCAGGCGTGCCTTCACCTTGCCGTTCACCTGCACGGCGATCTCCACAGCAGCCTCCACGCACTTGGCTTCCTCGTAGGCAGGCCACGGATAGTAGGCCAGCTGCTCGTCGTGGCTGTGCCCCAGCTTCTCCCACAGCTCCTCGGTCATGTGGGGAGCAAAGGGGTTCAGCAGCTGCACCAGCGTCTCAAACTCGGCTTTGGTCGCGCCGCCGTTGTCGTACAGGGCGTTGACCAGCGTCATCAGCTGGGCAATGGCGGTGTTCATCTTCAGGCCCTCGATATCTGCGCTGACCTTCTTGATGGTCTGGTGCATCAGGGTCTCCATGGCGGGGCGGTAGCCCTCGCCCTCCACCAGCTTATCGCTCAGTGCCCACACGCGGTCAAGGAAGCGGTTGCAGCCCGCAATGGCAGAGGTCTGCCACGGTGCAGCCTGCTCAAAGTCGCCCATGAACATCTCGTACAGACGCATGGTGTCGGCACCGTACTGGTCCACCACCTCGTCGGGGTTGATGACGTTGCCAAGGCTCTTGGACATCTTCACGATGGGATGGCGTGCCATCTCGCCGTACTTCTCTTCCAGTGCCTTCTCGGCGGCCTTCTGGCTGCCGTACTCCTTCAGCAGCTTCTCCTGCTCCTCAGCGGGCAGGTTGACAAAGCTGTGGGGGTTCAGGCCAAGGATCATGCCGTGGGCGGTACGCTTCTGGTAGGGCTCTGCCGTGGGCACCACACCGATATCGTACAGGAACTTATGCCAGAAGCGGCTGTACAGCAGGTGCAGGGTGGTGTGCTCCATGCCGCCGTTGTACCAGTCCACCGGAGACCAGTATTCCAGTGCTTCCTTAGAGGCCAGCGCATCCTTGCAGTGGGGGTCCATGTAGCGCAGGAAGTACCAGGAGGAACCAGCCCACTGGGGCATGGTGTCAGTCTCGCGGGTAGCAGGGCCGCCGCAGCAGGGACAGGTGGTCTTGACCCAGTCCTTATGGCGTGCCAGCGGGGACTCGCCGTCCGGGCCCGGCTCAAAGTCGGTGATGTCCGGCAGGGTCAGCGGCAGGCTGCTCTCGGGCAGGGGCTGCCAGCCGCACTTGTCGCAGTGCACCATGGGGATGGGCTCGCCCCAGTAACGCTGACGGCTGAACACCCAGTCGCGCAGCTTGTAGTTGACCTTATCGCGGCCCTTGCCGGTCTCTTCCAGCCAAGTGATCATCTTCTTTTTGGCATCGACCACGGACAGGCCGTTCAGGAAGCCAGAGTTGACCAGCGTACCGGTAGCCACATCGGTAAAGGCAGCTTCGTCCAGATTGGACGGGGTGCTGCCCTTGACCACCTCGATGATGGGCAGGCCGAACTTCTTGGCGAACTCCCAGTCGCGGGTATCGTGAGCGGGCACGGCCATGATGGCGCCGGTGCCGTAGGTGGACAGAACGTAGTCGGAGATGAAGATGGGGATCTCCTTCTCGTTGACCGGGTTGATGCCCATCACGCCGTCCAGTTGCACGCCGGTCTTTTCCTTGTTCAGCTCGCTGCGCTCAAAGTCGCTCTTGCGGGCAGCTTCGGCCTGATAAGCCTTGACGGCATCGGCGTTCTTGATGATGCCCTTTTCCAGCCATGCCTTGAGCAGAGCGTGCTCCGGGGAGATGACCATGTAGGTAGCGCCGAACAGGGTATCGCAGCGGGTGGTGTACACGGTCAGAGTGTCCCCGGCGGTGGTGCCGAAGTTCACCTCTGCGCCGTGGCTGCGGCCGATCCAGTTCTTCTGCTGGGTGGCCACGCGCTCGATGTAATCCAAACCGTCCAGACCGTCGATCAGCTTATCGGCATAAGCGGTGATCTTAAGCATCCACTGGCTCTTGACGCGGTGCACCACCTCGCTGCCACAGCGCTCGCACACGCCGTTGACAACTTCCTCGTTGGCCAGCACGCATTTGCAGCCGGTGCACCAGTTGACATTCATTTCCTTCTTGTAAGCCAGACCATGCTTGTACAGCTGCAGGAAGATCCACTGGGTCCACTTGTAGTACTCGGGGTCGGTGGTGTTGATCTCACGATCCCAGTCAAAAGAGAAGCCCAGCGCCTTGAGCTGGCTGCGGAAATGATCCACGTTGCTCTTGGTGACGATGGCCGGGTGGATGTGGTTCTTCATGGCGAAGTTCTCGGTGGGCAGACCGAAGGCATCCCAGCCCATGGGGTACAGCACATTGTAGCCGTTTTTACGGCGCTTGCGGCTTACCACGTCCAGCGCGGTGTAGCTGCGGGGATGACCGACGTGCAGGCCCGCACCCGAGGGATACGGGAACTCCACAAGGGCATAGAACTTGGGTTTTTTGTGGTCGATCTCAACATGGAAGGTCTTTTCGTCCTCCCACACCTTCTGCCACTTGGCTTCAACAGCCTTGTAATCATACTTCATGTTTGTAATCAGCTCCAGACTTTAACCAAAATACCGTTGCTTAGGGGCGTATGCTTTTAAGGTACTTCCGGTACAAACCCTCTCAGTCAGGGCATTCGCCCTGCCAGCTCCCCCGAGGGGGGAGCTTTTCTGCCAACTTTCCCTATTGCGCCGCAATAACGGAGCGGGTCCTGCCAGAAGCAAACCTTTTTGCCTTAATTATTCAATGCTGCTATCCGGGGTCAGGTACTCCGAGATGTCCACCGGCTCGCCGTCTGCCCACAGGTGCTCCAGATCATAGTAAGCGCGGCTGTTGGGCACAAAGACGTGCACGATGACGTTGGAGTAATCCAGCAGCACCCAGTTCTTGGTGTCGTGACCCTCGGTGCTGTAAGGCTCCAGACCCTTCTGCGAAAGCTCGTACTCCACCTCATCGGCCAGAGATGCCACCTGTGTGGTGGAGGTACCGGAGGCGATGACGAAGTAATCGGTCAGGACGGTCAGGCTTTCCACCTTGAGCACCCGCACATCCTGTGCCTTCTTCTTGTCCAAAATCTTGGCGATCTCAATGGCAAGCGCCTTGCTGTCGTTGAAATTATCCATATGTTTCTCCCTTCTGTCGGAACATCCCTGCACACCATGTGCAGGGCGTTGTTTTCTGTTGTTACTGTCCGGTGCCCGCTGCCTGACCATCGGTGGTCACAGCGCCGGAAAGGTCGGTATCGCCGCTGAGGATGGCATCGTCGGATTCCTTATCGATGCGTCCCATATACTGCACGTTGGCATCGGTGGATGCGCTGCCGTGGGGCCACTGGTCGGTGACCATGTGCAGCTCGCTTACCTCCACCGGGCCGGTGTAGGTGCAGAAATACTGGTTGAGCAGGTTTGCGATGGAGCCTGCATCCGGCACCACGCAGGAGTAGCCGGCAAAGGAGTCGGTCTTGCCCACGTTGGGCACGCCCATGAACACCGGCGTCTGTGCCAGAATGATATTGGAACTGTCAATTTTAAGGAAAGATGCCAGCAGCTTTGCAATGGTGGTGATATCCATATCCGTGTGGATATAGTTCTTAAACACCAGCGGCAGCTGGTTCAGGATATCGGTGATGCCCATAGACCGGGCGCGCTTGAACAGACCGGCGTAGAAGTAGCGCTGCATATTCAAACGGTCGATATCAGAGTTTGCGTAGCCGTCACCGTGGCGGCAGCGCACAAAGAACTCTGCCGAAGCACCATCCAGATTGCGGTAGCCCTTCAGCAGCTTACTGCCGCCGTAGGACATATCCCGGGGGATATACACCTCGATGCCACCGAAGTTATCCACCATTTCCACCAGTGCCTGCATATCAATGGTGACATAGTAATCGATGGGCAGATGGTACTGGTCGTAGATGACATCTGCCAGTGCGGCAATGCTGCCGCCGTTGGAAAGCGCCACCGAGTTGATCTGGTAGTTGGAAACGGCATAGGTCTTGCCGTTAGAGAGGGTAAGCTTGCGGTTCTGGGTGGTCACCAGCGTGTTGCGGGGGATCTGCAGCATCCGCAGCGCACCGCCCTTGATATCGAACTGGCAGTACAGGATCATATCCGTCATACCATCGTTGGAGCTGGTGTCGCTATAGGTGCGGCCCTCTTCAAAGTCGATGCCGCAGACCAGAATGTTGACCACATCACCCTTGTACTCCTCGGCGGTCTGGATCTCCTGTACGATGGAGGGAGCGCTTTCCGCCGGGCGGATGCTGTCCTCTACCTTGTTCACAAGGCTCACACCGTACACCACCACACCGGAGATCACGGCGATCACCCCCATCACGATGGCAAAGGGCAGCCACAGCGGGGTCTTTTTCTTCTTTTTGCGGCGGCGCGGTGCATTATCCCCGCCCATGTCGGGCTGTGCCGGGCGGCGGGGCGGGGCGGCGTGCTGTGCCCCGGCGTTGCTGCGGGTGTTCTGCTCCGGGGCAGCCTGCGGGGCACGCGCCGCCTGATCCGGGCGGCTGAGTGAGCGGTCTGTATTGATATGGCGTGGCGTCTGGCTCATGCTTTTTGTATCCTCCAGCTTTTCACTGCTCTGCAGAGTTTTTTACTTGCAGACCTGTCATATCCTTCAGTATAGCATGGTACGGCAAAATCTGCAATTGTTTTATCCGGGGATGGCCGGAACCATTTTTAACCGGCGTCCGGCTTTTCACCCTTCATTCTGCCCGCTGTGCGCTAAGATATCCTCGTAGGCAGCCTTGCTTTCGGGGTCAAGGGGCTTGCCCTCGGACAGCACAAAGCCGTTCGTCTGCTTGAGCGCCGCAAGCATGGCGGCATCCAAGTCCTTCATTTCCAGCTTGCGCAGCTTTTCCACCCCGGGCCAGTCCCGCTCGGCACTGGTCATATCGGCCAGATACAGGATCTTATCCAGTTGGGTCATGCCCGCCTTGCCTGCGGTATGGCAGGCGATGGCGCTGAGCACGGCTTCGTCCGTAACGCCCCATTCGGTACGCGCCAGAATAGCGGCGCAGATGCCGTGCCACACCGGCGTGGGGCGTGCTTCACCGCCCTGTGCGTATTCCGGGTGCGCCTGCATGATAGCGCGCATCTCATCCTTGGGCAGTTCTTTGGCTGCATCGTGCAAAAGCGCAGCCAGTGCGGCCTGCTCCGGGTCGGTGCCGTAGTGCTTGGCCAGCTTGACGGCCATTTTTTTTACGTTAATGGTATGCTCGTAGCGCTTATCGCTCAAGCGGCCGCGCACAAGCTCCTTTGCCTGTTTCAGATCCATTTATCTGCTACTTCCTTCTGTGTTCCGGTATAGTCCCTCCCGCCGGATAACGCTGCGCACTTCCTCCGGCAGTTCGGCTTCACACTCTTCTCCGTTGGCAAGCCGGGCCCGCAGCTGGCTGCTGGACATGGGCAGCGCCTGCACCGGGGCAAACAGGATGCGTCCGCCCGACGGGTCCAGCAGCTTTGCCTTTGCGTGCAGCGCCGGGGCATCGCCGATATCCCGACTGGTGACCACCACCCGCGCAAGGTGCAGGATATCCTGCCAGCGGTGCCAGCCCTCAAAACTGAGCAGCATATCGCTGCCAATGGCAAGGTACAGCACTGCACCCGGGTTTTCCCGCGCCAGCATTTCCAGCGTGAGCACGGTATAATTGCGGCTGCCCGCTGCGGCCTGCGCCACCTCCCAGCCGCTCACTTGCAGCGGCGGCATCCCGGGCTCCTGCGCCAGCGCCGCAAAGCACCGGCACATTTCCAGCCGCAGCGCACCGGAGGCGTTCGTCCCCTGCTTAAAGGGGGAAGTGCCTGCCGGCATCACCACGATCTTATCCGGGCGCACGCGGTCTGCCGCTGCACGCAGGTTGTTCAGGTGGCCGTTATGGGGCGGGTCAAAGCTGCCGCCATAGAGAAGGATCTTCATCTTACTTCAGCAGGGCAGCGTAGGCGCTGTCCTTTTTCTTCTGCAGATACAGCACGAATTTGGAGCCGATGACCTGCACGCAGTCTGCGCCGGTGGCCTCAGCCAGCTTAGTAGCGGCCTCGCGGGCGTTGTACATGCTGTTTTCCAGCACCTTGAGCTTGATTAGCTCCCGGGCATCCAGACAGTCCTTGACGCCCTGGATCAAAGTCTCGTCGATCTCGCCCTTACCCACGATGTAAACGGGGTCCATGGTATTTGCCTTGCCGCGCAGAATGGCGCGCTGTTTGCTAGTCAGCATAGTTTTTCTCCTTTATTTTCAGGTTGATATTCCGGTAAAACACGATTTAGAATTGTCTCCGCTTACGCTCTGACAATATCAGCGGAATTCTTTTTATATTTTGTAAAATTGAAAAATCTGCAGATTTTTCAATTTTACTTTTTCACGGGAGGTGGCACGGGCGGCTGGTACATTTCTCTTCGGACACGAATCGGGCCATTCCATCGCCCGCCCTATTGCCCTGCGGGCAACAGGGTCCCACCCCAGCGGACGGTCCTCAGAGAAAGTACCAACCGTCCGGGGCAAACGCAGTTGAGTTTGCGTCTCTTCACTCTCCCAGAAAGCTGGGCAGCTGCTTTTCCAGCGCTGCCAGCGCGTTGCCGCGATGGCTGATGGCGTCCTTTTCGTCCGGGGTCAGCTGGGCATAGCTGCGGTTCTCGGTGTTGGGGCGCTTGTCCGTTTTGCCCACGCCGCAGTCGGCTGGGATGAACAGCGGGTCGTATCCAAAGCCGTAGTCGCCGCACAGCCGCGTAAAGGCGATGCTGCCCGGGCATTCGCCCATGCAGGTCAGGTGCCGACCGTCCGGCAGGATGAAACACACCGCCGAGACAAATTTTGCGCCCCGCTGCCCGGCAGGCACCGTCTGCATGGCAGCCAGAAGCTTATCATTGTTGGCCTCGTCGTCACCGTGGTGGCCGCAGTAGCGGGCGCTGTACACGCCGGGTGCGCCGTCCAGCGCGTCCACACACAGGCCGGAGTCATCGGCGATGGTGGGCAGGCCGCTGGCCTTGCAGATGGTCTCGGCCTTGATGAGGGCGTTTTCGGCAAAGGTGGTGCCGGTCTCTTCCGGCTCGATGGTGATGCCCAGTTCTTTCTGGCTGACCACCTCATGTCCCTGCGCTTCCAGAATGCGGCGCAGCTCGCGAAGCTTTCCGGCGTTGCCGGTGGCTGCACAAATTTTCATCTTGTTACTCCTTCCGCTTTCAAAGCTCCCCCTGAGAGGAAAGACTCTCCCCGGCCGGGGAGAGATGGCGCGTCCAGCGCCAGAGAGGGGAATCTCCGTTTCCGCGCCGCTGTAAGCGGACGGAACGGTGAGAGGGTTCTGTTTTAGTGTTTCCATTCCCGGGGGAGCAGCTCTTCCACAAAGCCCTCCGGGGTGAAGGGCAGCAGGTCGTCGATGCCCTCGCCCACGCCGATAAAGCGCACCGGCAGGCCCAGACGCTGCTTGACCGCCACGACGCAGCCGCCCTTGGCGGTGCCGTCCAGCTTGGTCAGGATGATGCCGGTGGCATCGGCAGCCTTGCAGAACTCCTTGGCCTGACTGATGGCGTTCTGCCCGGTGATGGCATCCAGCACCAGCAGGGTCTCAAGGCTGGCCTCGGGGCTGGCCTTTTTGACGCTGCGGCTGATCTTGGAAAGCTCTGCCATCAGGTTTGATTTGTTGTGCAGACGGCCTGCGGTGTCCGCAATGACCATATCGTAGCCGCGTGCGGTGGCAGACTTGACCGTATCAAAGATGACGGCGGCGGGGTCTGCGCCCTCGCCTGCGCTGACGATGGGCACACCGGCGCGGCCTGCCCAGATCTCCAGCTGCTCGCTGGCAGCGGCACGGAAGGTGTCACCGGCGGCCAGCATGACCCGCTTGCCCTGCCGGGTGTAGTAATCGGCCAGCTTTGCAATGCTGGTGGTCTTGCCTACACCGTTGACGCCGATGACCAGAATGACGGCGGGCTTGCCGTCCAGTGCCATCTCGGCCTCCGGGGTCATCTCCTCGGCAATGATGTCGCGCAGGGCATCTGCGGCCTGTTCGCCGGTCTTGAGCCCCTTATCGCGCACACGGTCGCGGAGCTTGTCCACCAGATGCACCGCCACCTCGCCGCCTACATCGGCAAGGATCAGCTGCTCCTCCAGATCATCGTACATCTCATCGTCGATGACGCTGCCGGTCAGGGTGTTCATAATGCTGCCCCAGAAGCCGGTGCGGGTCTTTTCCAGACCCGTTTTCATCTTGTCTTTTTCTTTTTTTCCAAATCCGAAGAACGCCATAGTGGTCCTCCCATCTATTTTCTGTTTATTTTATATCAGGAAACCAGCGTTGCGTCAACCTGTTCCAGATCCAGCTTGAGCAGCTTGGACACGCCGTCCTCCTGCATGGTAACACCATACAGCACGTTGGCGGCCTCCATGGTGCCGCGGCGGTGGGTGATGACGATGAACTGGGTCTTATCGCTGATGCGGCGCAGATACTGAGCAAACCGCACCACGTTGGCATCGTCCAAGGCGGCTTCGATCTCGTCCAGAATGCAGAAGGGCGCGGGGTTCACAGCCAGAATGGCAAAGTAGATGCTGATCGCCACCAGCGCCTGCTCGCCGCCGGAGAGGGCTTCCAGATTTTTGATCACCTTGCCCGGCGGCGCTACCCGGATACCGATGCCGCAGGCCAGCACATCGCTTTCGTCCTCCAGCACAAGGCTGGCTTCGCCGCCGCCGAACAGCTCGGTGAACACGCGGCTGAAGTTTTCGTTGATGGCACGGAAGCTGTCGGTGAAGATCTCCCGCATCTGGGCGGAAAGCTTTGCGATCATGCGTCCCAGCTCGTTGCGGCTCTCCTCCACATCGGTCACCTGACGGGACAGTTCATCGTAGCGGGCTTTGACCTCCTTGTACTCCTCGATAGCGCTCACGTTCACGCTACCAAGGGCACGGATCTTGCCGCGCAGGTCTGCCACCTGTGCCCGCAAGGCGGTCAGGCTGTCGAACTCCACGCACAACTGCTCCGCCTGACTGACCGAGATCTGATACTCGTCCCACAGCTTTGCCACGGTCTGGTCGTACTCGGTCTCGGCAGCGGCCTTGCGCTCGGCAAGGCGTGCCATCTCCCGGCCCACCTCCTCGCGGCTGTCGGAGGCGGTGCGGGCTTTCGCCAGCGCTTCCGTTTCCTTCTGCTGGCAGGCAAGCCGCTTTTCAGTAGCTTCGCGGATGGCCTGCTCCTTTTGGGTAATGGTGGTCTGGCTGTCGGTCTTGGCCTTGCGGATAGCCGCGATCTCGGTGCGGCAGGCTTCGCTGCGGGCGGCAAGGGCGGCAAGGCTTTCTTCCAGTGCAGTGCGGCGGGCAGCGGCGTCCTTGGCGCGCTGTTCCAGCGCAGCGATCTGGCTGTAAGCCAGCTCCGCGTCCTTTCGGCGGGTCACCTGTTCCAGCCGCTTGGCGCTGAGCGCCTGTGCCAGCTGGTTCTGCTGGGTCAGGAAGCTGTCGCTGCCCTCTGCGATGCGGCTCAGCTCGGCAGTCAGCTGCTCGATCTGCGCCGTCAGCTCTGCCTGCTGCAAGGCGGCAGCATCGGCCTTGGCGCGGCTGTCATTCAAGGCAGCCTGCAAGGCGTCCATCTGCTGCTGCGCGTTCTGCACGGCAGTTTCCAGCTGGGCGGCGGCAGCTTCCAGCCGCTTCTGTTCGGCCTCTGCACGCACTCGGTCGTTGGCGGCAGTGATCTGCTCGCTGGCGGTGGCAGTCAGCTCTGCCTGCAATGCGTCCGCCTGTTCTTTACACTGGTCGGTCTTTTCCTGTGCGGCAAAGCAGTCTTTTTGCAGCTTGGCCGCCTTCAGGCGCAGCTCTTCCATCTCCTGCTTGCGGGTAAACAGACCGGCGCTGCGCTGCACGCTGCCGCCGGTAAAGCTGCCGCCTGCATTGATCACCTGTCCGTCCATGGTGACCACCTTGTTGTGGTAGCCGTTGTCCCGCGCCACGCGGGAGGCTTCGTTGATATCCTCCACCACGATGATGCGCCCCAGCAGGTTCGAGACGATATTCTCGTACCGGGGGTCGGCCTGCACCAGCGCAGAGGCCAGCCGCGCCGTGCCGGACAGCCGTCCCCGGAACGCGCCGGGCTGCACGGTGTCCAGCGGCAGGAAGGTGGCGCGGCCTGCATGGTCATTGCGCAGCAGAGCGATAGCGGCTTTCGCGGCGGCTTCGTTTTCCACCACGATGTTCTGCAACGCGCCGCCCAATGCGGTCTCGATAGCCACCTCGCACCCGGGCTCGACTTTCAGGATGGTGGATACCGGCCCCAGAACGCCCCGCAGACGGCGTGCCCCGGCGGCGCGCATGACCGCGCGCACCGAGTTCTGGTAGCCGTCCATGTTCTTTTCCAGCTCCCGCAGCACCGAAAGGCGCTGCCGGGCAGCATCCAGTTCCCTGCCCAGCCGCTGCTCGGCGGCATCGGCTTCGTCCAGCGCGGCCTTGCGGCTGCGCAGCTTGAGTTCCAGACCGGAACGGATGTTGCCCAGTTGCTTTTCATTTTCCTCCAGCGTCTGGCGGTACTTTACGGTATCGGCCAGATCCTGTTTTGTCTTTTCCAGCTGTGCGGCGGCGTCCCGGGCGCTCTGTTCCAGCGCGGGCAGACGCTGCCGGGCGGTGTCTCCGGCAGCTTCGGCGGCTGCCTGTGCCACCTGTGCTTCGGTGCGCTTTGCGGTGCGGTCGGCAAGCTCTGCCCGCAGACTGTCCTTGCGTGCACCGCTGGCGGTGCTGGCATCTGCCAGCCGGGCAAGTTCGGCGTTCAGCGCCTCGATCTCTGCCGCAAGCTTTTCGCCCGCCGCCTCCATGGTCTTTGCCACGGCGCGGTGGCGCTGCAAAGCGGCATCCGCTTCGGCAGTATCCTGCTGCCCAGCGGCGATTTCCTGCTGCAGGGAAGCCGCACTCTCGTCGTTGCGCAGAATATCGTTTTCCAGCACGGCGATGCGGCTTTCGGAGCCGCTGATCTGCTGGGTGATGCTGCGGATATCCCCATTCAGGCGCTCGACAGCAACCGTCAGCTGCTGTGCCTGCATACGGATCTCCTCAGCCTCCTGCTCGGCGGCCTTGGTCTCCCGGTCGAAACGCTCGTAGTCGGTCTGGGCGGTCTCGTAGTCCCGCACCTGCTGGCGCACGGCTTCCCGGGCACGGTGCACTCCATCGGTCCACAGGGTCACTTCCAGCGTTTTGCGCTGGGCGCTCAGTTCCAGAAACTTCTGTGCCTTGGCGCTCTCTTTTTCCAGCGGACCCACCCGGCTTTCCAGCTCTCCAAGGATATCCCGCAACCGCTCCAAGTTCTCGCCCGCCGCAGCCAAACGGCGCTCGGCTTCGGTCTTGCGGTAGCGGTACTTGGCAATGCCGCAGGCTTCTTCAAAGATCTCGCGGCGCTCGCTGCTTTTTGCTGCCACGATCTCCGCAATGCGTCCCTGCCCAATGACCGAATAGCCGTCCCTGCCGATGCCGGTATCCAGCAGCAGCTCGTACACGTCACGCAGGCGGCATACCTGCCCGTTGATGGTGTACTCGCTGTCGCCGGAGCGGTAGTATTTGCGCCCGATGGTCACCTCGTCCGCGTCCACATCCAGCGTGTGGGCGGCGTTGTCCAGCGTCAGCCGCACCTGCGCAAAGCCCATGGGGCTGCGCTTGCGGGTGCCGCCAAAGATGACGTCCTCCATTTTGCCGGCGGCACGCAGCTGGCGGGAGCTGGTCTCGCCCAGCACCCAGCGCACTGCGTCCGAAAGGTTGGACTTACCGGAGCCGTTGGGACCCACCACGCCGGTAACGCCGGTATCAAAACTGATCTTTACCTTATCGGGAAAACTTTTAAAGCCCTGGATCTCCAGTTCCTTGAATACCATTTACTTTTCCTTTATCACGCCCAGCAGCTTGAGCGCTTCCTTGGCGGCGCACTGCTCGGCGGCTTTTTTGCTGCGTCCCTCGCCCCGCGCCACGCGGTCGGAGTTAAAGCGCACCGCCACCACGAAATGCTTGTCGTGATCCGGGCCGGACTCGCTTTCCACCACATAACTCAGGCGCTCTTCCGGGTTCTGCTGCACGATCTCCTGCAGACGGGTCTTGTAGTCCGCCTCGGCGTGCTTGCCCTCGGTGATGAAAGGCAGGATGAACTTGCGCGCCACCTCCATGCCGCCGTCCAGATACAAGGCGGCAATAACGGCCTCAAAGGCGTCCGACACCACGCTGGGACGGGTGCGGCCGCCGCAGCGCTCCTCGCCGCGGCCAAGGCGCAGATACTCGCCAAGGCCGATCTCCTGTGCAAACTGGAACAGCGCACCCTCGCTGACAAGGCTGGCGCGGATGCGGGTCAGATCGCCCTCCGGGCGGTCGGCGTAGGCGTGGAACAGATAGTCTGCGGATACGATCTGCAATACGCTGTCGCCCAGAAACTCCAGCCGCTCGTTGTGCTTGACCGGGGTGCGGCTCTCGTTGGCGTAGCTGGTGTGGGTAAGCGCGATCTCCAGCAGCTCCGGGTTTTTGAATTTGTAACCGATGATAGTTTCCAACTGATGGCTCATGGTCGTTTTTACTCCCTTTTATTCCTCAGTTTTCTGTGCTGCGGCAAGCTCGTCCAGTGCGGACTGCATAGTGCCGCACAGGTCGTTCTCCACGCAGATCTTTGCCTGCCGGATGGCGTTTTTGATGCCCTTTGCCTTGGAGGAGCCGTGTGCCTTGATGACCGGCTGCTTTGCGCCAAGGAAGGGTGCGCCGCCGTACTCCTCGCTGTCCATCTGGTGCTTCAGGTCGGTAATGCCGCTCTTGAGCAGCAGGTAAGCCAGCTTGCCGCCAAGGTTTGCAAGGAACATCTGCTTGAGCATCCCCAGCAGCATTTTTGCCACGCCCTCGGTCAGCTTGAGGATGACGTTGCCGGTAAAGCCGTCGCAGACCACCACGTCCACTTCGCCGTTGGGCACATCACGCGGCTCGATGTTGCCCACAAAGCGGATGCCCGGGGTGGTCTTGAGCAGCTGGTGTGCGTCCCGCAGCACGGGGGTGCCCTTGCTCTCCTCGGCACCGTTGTTGGCCAGTGCCACGCTGGGGCTCTTGCGGCCCTCCACCTTGTTCACATAGCAGCTGCCCATGACCGCAAAGGCTGCCAGCATCTCCGGACGGCACTCCACGTTGGCACCGCAGTCCAGCAGCAGGTAAGCCTGCTGCTTTGCGGGCACCATGGTAGCCAGTGCCGGGCGCTTGACGCCCCGCAAAGTGCGCACGATGAGGCTTGCGCCAACGTGCAGCGCACCGGTGCTGCCGGCAGAGACAAAGGCATCGCCCTTGCCCTCTTTAAGCATATTCAGACCCACCACGATGGAGGAATCCTTCTTCTGGCGGATGGCGCGGGCAGGCTCGTCGCACATCTCGATGGTCTCAGTGCAGTTCACCAGCTCGATGCCGTCCAGCGGGATGTTGTGCTCGGCGGCGGTCTTGCGCACCAGCGCCTCGTTGCCCACACCGATCAGCTGCACGCCGTACTCCTTGACGGCCTGTGCAGCGCCTTCCAGAACAGCCAGCGGGGCGTTGTCGCCGCCCATCATGTCCACAATGATCTTCATACCTGTTTTCTCCTTTCAGGTGGTTTGCCTTACAGAGCAGTTTCCTCCAGCCAGTGCTGGAAGCTGGCAACAGCGCGCTCGGCCTGTGCCATGTAACGCAGCCGCTTGTCCCGGGGACGGGTCTCGGCGGGCAGCGGCGGCAGGATGCCCATGTTTGCGCCCATGGGCTGGAAGTTCTTGTTCTCGGTGGTCAGATACTGCACCAGCGCACCGCACATGGTATCGGCGGGCGGCGGGGGCAGCTGCCTGCCCTGCAAGCGGGCGTAGAGGCTGCGTGCTGCCAGCAGACCGCAGGCGGCGCTTTCCATATAGCCCTCAAAGCCGGTGATCTGACCGGCAAAAAACACGTTGGGGTGCGCTTTCAGGCACAGCTGAGCGCTGAGCACCCGGGGCGCATCCAGAAAGGTGTTGCGGTGCATCACGCCGTAGCGCACAAACTCCGCATTTTCCAGCCCGGGGATCATGCTGAACACCCGCTTCTGCTCGCCCCACTTGAGGTTGGTCTGGAAGCCCACGATGTTATACAGGGTGCGCTCCTTATTTTCTGCGCGCAGCTGCACATTTGCCCAAGGGCGGTGGCCGGTGTTCGGATCTACCAGACCCACCGGGCGCAGCGGGCCGAACCGCATGGTGTCGGCACCCCGGGCAGCCATGATCTCAATGGGCATACAGCCCTCGTACACGGTGACGGTATCGGCCTTTTTGCCGTGGGCGTCCGGGTCGGGCTTTGTGCTCTGCTCTGCACCTGTGTCAAAGTCGTGCAGGGGGGCACGCTCGGCAGCGGCAAGCGCGGCATGGAAAGCCTCATATTCTGCCTTGTTGAAGGGGCAGTTCAGGTAGTCGGCTTCGCCCCGGTCGTAGCGGGAAGCGGCAAACACCTTGCCGTAGTCCAAGCTTTCGGCGGTGACGATGGGCGCAACGGCATCGTAAAAATGCAGCCGCTCGTCCCCGGTCAGGCGTCCGATCTCGTCAGCCAGTGCGCCGTCGGTCAGGGGGCCGGTGGCTACCAGAATAGGCGCAGTTTCGTCGATCTTTTCCACCTGTTCCCGATGGACGGTGATATTCTCACACTGCTCCACCATGCGGGTGACAGCGGCGCTGAAAGCGTCGCGGTCCACCGCCAGCGCACCGCCGGCGGCCACGCGGGTCTCCTCGGCGGCGGTCAGCAGCCGGCTGCCCATGCGGCGCATCTCTTCCTTCAGCAGACCGGAGGCAGAGTCCAGCCGCTCAGCCTTCAGGCTGTTGGAGCAGATCAGCTCCGCAAAGCCCTCGCTTTTGTGGGCGGGAGAAAAGTGGACGGGCTTCTGCTCGTACAGCTCTACCTGCACGCCCTTGCCCGCCAGCCAGAGAGCTGCTTCGCAGCCCGCCAGACCCGCGCCCAGAATGGTTACTTTATATTCGTTCATTTAGTCTTTCCTTTAATCCTTTTTGGGCACCGGCATCTCAAAGCCGCAGCCTTCCTTGGCGCAGTACAGCTTGCCGCCCTTGCGGAACAGGGTGCTGCCGCACTTTTCGCACTTGGTGGCTACCGGCATATCCCAAGTCATAAAATCGCAGTCCGGGTAGCACTCGCAGCCGTAGTAGATGCGTCCCTTGGAGCTTTTGCGCTCCAGCAGACGTCCCTTGCCGCACTTGGGGCAGATGCCGCCGGTGTCCTTGACCAGGCGCTTGGTGCCCCGGCACTCCGGGAAGCCGCTGCACGCCAAGAACTTGCCGTACTTGCCCACCTTGATGACCATGGGGCGGCCGCACAGGTCGCACACCTCGCTGGAAGGCTCGTCCGGTACCTTGACCTTTTTGCCCTCCATGTTCTTTTCGGCCTGTTCCAGACTGGCTTCAAAGCCCTGATAGAAGTCATCCACGGTCTTGCGCCAGTCGGCCTTGCCGCTTTCCACCTTATCCAGATTCTTCTCCATCTGCGCGGAGAAATCCACGTCCACGATGTGGGGGAACTGCTCCAGCATCAGCCCGTCCACAGCCCGGCCCAACAGGGTGGGCTTAAGCTTTTTCTGGTCGCGCTCCACATAGCCGCGGTCGATGATGGTGGTGATGATGGGCGCGTAGGTGGAGGGACGGCCGATGCCGTTTTCTTCCAGCGCCTTGATGAGGGTAGCTTCGGTGTAGCGGGCGGGCGGCTGGGTGAACTTCTGCTCGCTCTTCAGCTCCCGCAGCTTGAGCACCTGTCCCTGCTCCAGCGGGGGAAGGTTCGTTTCCTTCTTTTCCTTTTCGTCGGTGGCTTCCTCGTACAGGGCGGTAAAGCCATCAAAGGTCACGGTGTAGCCGCTGGCCTTGAAGTGGTAATCCGCCGCGCTGACGGTGACCGACACGGTGTCCTGCTGGCAGTCTGCCATCTGGCTGGCCATAAAGCGGCTCCAGATCATGCGGTACAGCTTTGCGGTGTCGCCGCTGATGCTCTTGTCCACCTCGTCCGGGGTCAGGGACGGCACAGAGGGACGGATGGCTTCGTGGGCGTCCTGTGCTGCCGTGGCGCTCTTGGTCTTCCATGTGCGCTTATAGGGGCAGATATACGCCTCGCCGTAAGCACCGGCGATATACTCCTTGGCGGCAGCCACAGCCTCGTCCGAGATGCGCAGGCTGTCGGTACGCATATAGGTGATCAAACCCATCATGCCGTGTCCGGCAATGTCCACGCCTTCGTACAACGTCTGGGCGGCGCGCATGGTGCGGGTGGCCGTAAAGCCCAACCGGCGAGAGGCCTCCTGTTGCAGGGTACTGGTGATAAAGGCCGGGGTGGGCTGCTTTGCGCGCTTGCCGCGCTTGAGCTCGCTCACCACATAGCTTGCGCCCTCCAAGCCCTTTTCAATGGCGCGTGCCTCGGCCTCGCTTTTGGGCAGCAGCTTTTTGCCGTTGGCGTCCGTGGCAAGGCGTGCCACAAAGCTCTTGTGCCCGGCACCCAAGGTGGCGTCCACGTTCCAGTATTCATCGGGCTTGAAGTTTTCGATCTCCTTTTCCCGGTCGTCGATCAGCCGCACCGCCACGCTCTGCACACGGCCTGCGGACAGACCGCGGCGCACCTTGCGCCACAGGAATGGGCTGAGCTTATAGCCCACCAGACGGTCCAGCACGCGGCGTGCCTGCTGGGCGTTGAACAGATCCTCGTCGATGGCGCGGGGGTGGGACATGCCCTCCTTCACACCCTTTTTGGTGATCTCGTCAAAGGTGACGCGGTTGGGCTCGTGGGGATCCAGCCCCAGAATATTTGCCAGATGCCAGCTGATGGCTTCGCCCTCGCGGTCCGGGTCGGTCGCCAGCAGCACGCCGTCGGCGTGTTTGGCTTTGCTCTTCAGTTCCTTGATGAGCTTTTCCTTGCCCTTGATGCTGATGTATTGCGGGGTATAGCCATGCTCCACATCAATGCCCAGCTGAGATGCGGGCAGATCGCGGATATGACCCATGCTGGCGGTGACCTCGTAGTCATCGCCCAGATATTTGCCGATGGTTTTCGCCTTTGCAGGCGACTCCACGATAACCAGTTTCGCCATTTCTTCTTTTCTCCTCTATCTGCAACGTGCCCCCAAGGGGATGCACGGTCATTCGCTCATATTATTGTACCACAGCTGTTGTGTGCTTTACCAGCGGAAATATTCCACAATTTTACCGCAGCACATACCGCTGCCCCGGCTGCTTGTACACCCGGCCGGTGAGTTCCAGCTTCATCAGGGTGCCCAGCAGCGCGGACATGGGCAGGCCGGTGCTCACGCACAATTCCTCGATGCCCACGGGCTTTGGCCCGATGCCCGCCAGCACCCGGCGCTCGGTATCGCTCAGGGGTGCAGGCTGCTTTACAGCCGCCGGTGCTGCCTGCCGGGTGTGCAGGCCCAGCGCCGCCAGCAGGTCGGCTGCACCCGCCACGGCCCGGGCGCGTTCGTCCCGCAGCAGGCCGTTCGTGCCTGCCGAATTGGAGGAGTAGATGCTCCCCGGCACGGCGTACACAGGCTTGCCGTAGCGCTCGGCGTGGGCAACTGTGGACATGGTGCCGCTTTTTTCCCGCGCCTCCACCACCAGTACAGCCGAGGAAAGCGCCGCGATGAGCCGGTTGCGCTGCAAAAAGCCGTTAGGGCCTACGCCCTCGCCGCAGGGCGGGTACTCGCTGATAACGCAGCCCTTGTGCTCGATTTTCTGCCGCAGAGCGGCATTGGCTGCCGGATAGGTGCGGTCGATGGGTACGCCCATCACCGCAATGGTGGGGCAGTCGTTCTTTACCGCTGCCCGGTGTCCGGCGCTGTCCAGCCCATCGGCCAGACCACTGACGATGATGGCTCCGTTTTTTGCCAGTTCCCCGCCGATATCTGCCGCCGCGTTCAGGCCGTATTCCGTGGGCTTGCGGCTGCCCACGATGCCCACCGCCCCGGGCTCGTTGAGCCAGCGGGGGTCGCCGGTGCAGTAGAGCACCAGCGGCATATCCGGGATGCGGGAAAAGGCCAGTGGGTAGTCCGGATCGTCAAAAGGCAGAATGCGCACCCGCAGGGCATCGCACTGCATCACCAGCGTGTGGAAACTTTCTGCATCCAGCTGTGCTGCCCGCTTAAAGGCCGTATCCCCTGCCGCCTGCCGGAATTCCTCGGTCTCCCGCGCTTCCCACGCCTCCTGTGCGCCGCCAAAGGCGTCCAGCACCTTTCCGGCGTGGAGACTGGCAGGCCCCAGCACCTGTGACAGCCACAGCCAGCACAGCAGCGGGTCAGGTGCAGGCTCCGGCGGGAACAGGCTGGTCTGCCCGGTCACAGGCTCTCCTCCCGGAAGTGCCACAGCAGGATGCTGCCCGCGATGCCGGCGTTCAGGCTTTCCACCCGGTCGGTCATGGGGATGCGCACCGTGCTGTTGCAGGCAGCGATGGTCTCCTCGGTCAGGCCCTGACCCTCGCTGCCGATGACCACGCAGACGCCGCCGGGATGCCCGGCCTTTGCCGCACTGAGCGGCTGGGACTGGTACAGCGCCGCCGCAAGGCAGGTGATGCCTTTTTCCCGCAGCAGGGCGATGGCCTGCGGCATGGCACCGGTCTCGATGACCGGGATGCGCACCGCCGCGCCCATGGAGGCGCGCAGGGTCTTGGGGGCATAGACACTGGCGCAGCCCTCGCTCAGGATGACGCCGTCAAAGCCAAAGGCCGCCGCGCTGCGCAGCAAAGTGCCCACGTTGCCGGGGTCCTGCACCCGTTCCAGTGCCAGATACCGCCCGCCGGGGCGCACCTCCTCCAAGGTATGCACCGGGGTGCGGAACACCCCGAACACCCCCTGATGGGTGCCCACGTCTGCCAGCTTGTCCGCCACATGATCCTCTACCAGATAATGCTCGCCCGGCAAAGCGGCAAGCTCCGGGCACTTTTCCAGCGCATTTTCGGTATAAAACAGGGTCTCCAGCTCTGCGCCGCGGGCAAGCTCCGGGCACAATTTGCGCCCCTCGGCCAGAAAGCGCCCCTCGGTGCGGCGGAATGCCGCACTGGAAGCAAGGCGGCAGGCGTATTTTACTTTTGCGTTTTCCCGGCTGGTGATCTTTTCGTCCATGAGTCCCTCCCGAACAGGTGTGTATGCTTTTGCTTTGGATACAATAGAAAAAGGGCAGCGTCTGCCGCAGGTTTCTGCGGCAGGGCGCTGCCCCGTTGCCTTGTTTCCCTGGCCGCAAAAAATGCCCGGATACAAAACGGACGCCCGCGTATACGCGCGGGCGTCACGATGCAAGGTCTTTATCAGGCGTTCTTCACGGTCTCGACCAGAGCGGCAAAGCTCTGAGGATCGTTGATGGCCATCTCAGACAGCATCTTGCGGTTCAGCTCGATGCCTGCCTTCTTCAGGCCAGCCATAAAGGTGGAGTAGTTCATGCCCAGAGGACGAACTGCATTGTTGATACGGCAGATCCACAGGTTGCGGAACTGACGCTTCTTCATGCGGCGGCCAGCCAGAGCGTAGTTGCCGCTCTTCATGACCTGCTGCTTGGCCATCTTAAAGTGCTTGCTCTTGCAGCCGTAGAAGCCCTTGGCCAGCTTCAGCATCTTCTTACGACGTTTGTGGGTCATGGTTGCGCCTTTGATACGTGCCATTTTTTATATCTCCTTTAGTATCTCGTAGAAAGTTTTGTGTACCTGCGGCTCGCTCTTAGGCGTAGGGCAGCATGCTCTTGATGGTAGCTGCGTTGGTCTTATCAACGTAGCTGGGCTGACGATAGCCACGGGTCAGCTTGGTGGTCTTCTTGGTCAGGATGTGGCTGCGGAATGCATGACCGCGCTTGATCTTGCCGTTCTTGGTCAGCTTAAAGCGCTTCTTAGCGCCGGAGTGCGTCTTCAGTTTCATCTTAGCCATTTTAGTTTCCTCCTAAAATTAGTCCTTATTGGGTTTCGGGATCAGCAGAATGGACATCGTGCGGCCCTCGAGCACGGGCGGCTTATCGGTGGATGCCTGAGGCAGAGCCTCGGCAAACCGCTTCAGCACGTCTGCGCCCAGAGCACTGTGCGCCATTTCGCGGCCGCGGAAACGGATCGAAACCTTTACCTTGTGTCCGGCTGCCAGGAATTTGGCAGTCTGGTTGAGCTTGGTGTTGAAGTCGTTGGTGTCAATATTGAGCGAAAGGCGGGTCTCCTTGACCTCGACCACCTTCTGGTTCTTCTTGGCTTCCTTCTCCTTCTTCTGCTGTTCAAAACGGTATTTGCCGTAGTCCAGCACCTTGCACACAGGCGGCACAGCCTGCGGTGCGATCTTTACCAGATCGAGCCCGGCTTCTTCTGCAGCGCGCATGGCCACCTGAATGGACACAACGCCCTTCTGCTCGCCGTCAGCACCGATCAGGCGAACCTCACGATCACGGATCTGGCCGTTGATCTCCAGTTCCTTCGACTTTCCAGCGGTAGCGATAATGAATGCACCTCCAAACAAAATCCATAGTGTTGCAATATTTGGCATAGAAAACGCGGCCGCCCATATTCTGGACAGCCGCGCGAAATTTCACACAAAGCCGCAGCATTCGCAAAGGAATAAGCTGCTGTTTCGGGTATAGCCCGGGGACGTTCTCCCACAAGGCGAGCGCGGCACAGGCCGTAGCTGCTTTCTTTACTCGGCTATTTTACCACGCTTTATCTGCCCTGTCAAGCACTTTTTATGCGTTCTTTGGAAAAAATATGACTTTCCGGCCAACGGGACGATTTTGAATGGCCTCCGCTTGCGCTCTGGCCATATTCAGCGGAATGGTTATTTTAATTTCGGGTTTCAGGAAAGTCTGCGGACTTTCCTGAAACCCATTTTCACAGGAGGGGTCGTAAATCAAAACAGCATCTGCAACGCCTGTTTCCTTTGGAAACAGGCGTTGCGGGTAAAGCCACTTGTTTTCCTCTACGACCTTTCCCGTGAAAATAGCGTTTGTCGCGCTCCGCAGAGCGCGACAAACGCGAAAATATAAATAATTCTTCCGCTATTCATGGCCAGAGCGCAGCGGAGGCCATTTTCAATCGTTTTACGCCTCGATCAGTTTGCCCAGTGCAAAGGAGTAGATGCCCTTATAAGTCACCTTTTTAGGCGCAAAGCGCTTTTCGATGGCAATGGCGTAGAGGTTCAGCTGGGCGCGGTAGGCGCGCAAAAAGTCGCTCTCGGCTTTGCGGCGGTCGGTCTTGTAGTCCAGCAGTTCCAGATGGTCGGGGTACACCAGCACAAGGTCGGCGATGCCCTGTACCAGCACCTGCGCGTCTGCGGCGGCGGGCAGCGTCTCGTGCCCCTGCGCCGCCAGCACCGCACCGGCGGGCAGCGCGGTGATAAAGGGCAGCTCCCGCAGCACCTGCTCGGCGGCGCAGATCCTTGCAAAGGCTTCGCTTTCCACAAAACGGCGGATGCACACCGCATCCAGCTTTTCCGCGATCTCCGGGGCGGTCAGCTGCACCGCCACCTGACGGTCCCGCTCTGCCGGAATGGCTTCGTCCAGCGTGCCCGCAGCCTTGGCCGCAGCCAGCCGGGCAAAGTCCGCGTGCTCCAAAAAGGCGTGCAGCGCGGTGCCCATCTCGGCGGCGGTCAGGCCGTCCTTGGAAAGGAAGCCCGGGCGCTCCAGCGTGGTCTGTTCGGCCTTGTGCACGATGCTGGTCACGCTGACCTTGGCGGGCACCTGTGCAAGGGCTGCCGCCGGGTACTGCCATGCAAAGTTCTGCCGCAGGGTCTCTACCAGTGCCGGGTCGGTCTCCGGCGTTTCGTCCGGCGTGGCTGCATCCGGTTTCTCGGACAGCTGCACGGCATCGTCACACACCTTGATAGCCATCACGCTTTCGGTCTGTACAAACAGCAGCTCCCGGTTGCCGGAAAGCTGCCGCAGCACCCCGCCGTTCGGGTGCACCAGCAGCGCCGCCCGCAGCCAGTCGGCAAAGCTGTTGGCCTGCTGATGCAGCGTGGCCCCTGCCCCGGCAGCCAGAAAAGCCGCTGCCTTGGCAAAGGGCTTTGCGCTCTTGCCGCTGCTCAGGGGCACGGTGAGGATGAGCTTATCCTGCGCACGGGTGAGCGCCACATACAAAAGGCGCATCTGCTCGCTGCGCAGCTCCCTGGCGTGGACATTAGCCAGCGCGGTGTAGGCGGCGGTCTTGTAAGCGCCCTCGCCGTTCTCCGGCCGCAGCCGCAGCCCCGCGCCGTAGCTGCGGTGCACCAGCACCGGCTGACGGATATCCGAAGCATTGAACTTGCGGGCTGTATCCCCCACGAACACCACAGGGAACTGCAAGCCTTTGGAGCGGTGGATGGTCATAATGGACACGCACCCCGGGTGTACCCCGCTGGGTACGGTGTCCTGTCCGGTGCTGCCGGCCTGCGCAGCGGCATCAATGGCGCGCACCAGTGCCGAAATGCCGCCTGTGCCGGAAGTAGCACAGAAGTTGGCAAACCGGCGGGCATCCTCCCGGCGGCGGGCACCGTTTTCCAGCACGCCCAGCACCGCCAGATAGCCGGTGGAGGCAAAAATTTCTTCCAGCAGCTGCTCCGCCGGGGCGCTGCGGGCCATCTGCCGCAGGGCGGTAAGGTGGGCGTAGAAGTCCTTGACCTTCTCGGTAAAGGGATCATCTGCCGGGTCCTCCAGCGCCAGCAGCAGCGCGCCGTACAGGCTGATGCGGGCGGGCTTTTTGTCCGGCTCTGCCGACACCTGACGGCTGCGGGCGCGCAGTCGCACAAGGTCGTCCTCGGTAAAGCCGAACATGGGGCCCAGCATGGCAGCGGCCAGATAGATGTCCTGCGAGGGGTCGTCGATGACCTTGAGCAGGGCGATGAGGGGGCGGATGTGGGGCGCAAGCATCAGGTTCTCCCGGGCATCGGCGTATACTGGGATGCCCCGGGCGGTCAGTGCCTCCACATACGCCGGGAACTCGGTGCGCGCTGCCAGCAGCACGCAGCAGTCCTCGTACCGCACCGGGCGGGTGGTGCTGCCCTCCCGCACCGGCTCTCCGGCAGAAACCAGCTGCGCGATGCGTTCCGCGATCCAGCCCGCATCGGTTTCCGTCTCATCGTCCGGCAAAAACTGCACTTCCACGCTGCCCTGATATTCCCCGGGTGCACCGCAGACCAGACGCTGCCCGTCGCCGTAGGCGGTATCGCCCAGCTCCGGGGTCATGAGCTGCTCAAAGAGGTAGTTGATGCCCGCCACCACCTGCGGTGCGGAGCGGAAGTTTGCATCCAGCGCCAGCAAAGCGTCTGTGCCCGGGGTGCCCTCCGGCGGGCGGGGACGGGCTTTTGCGCCCGGCAGCAGCGGCCAGCTGTCCAGCTTTTGCCGGAAGATGCCGGGCTCTGCCTGCCGGAAGCGGTAGATGCTCTGCTTCAGGTCGCCCACAAGAAAGAGGTTATCCCCCGCCGGGGCGGCAAGGCAGCGGTAAAGGGCATCCTGCAAGGCGTTCGTGTCCTGATATTCGTCCACCATCACGGCGGCGTAGTCCTGCCGGATATTCTCGCACAAGGGGGTAGGCGTGCCCTCCGGGGTGCGCAGCAGCCGCAGGGCAAGGTGTTCAAAATCGCTGAATTCCAGCAGCTTGCGCTCCCGCTTTCTGGCCGTGAATCGGGCATCGAAGTCCCGCACGGCGGCGAACAGTGCCCGCAGCCGGGGCAGGGTGATCTGCCGGTCAGTCTCGGCCTCAGCTGCACTGCAACAAATAAGCTGGGTCATCTGCTCGAACAGGGCGGCGGCTTCGTCCGAGCGGGTCTTGATCTCGGCCTTGTGATCGCCGCCCAGACGCTTTTTCATGCCCTTCAGGCCGGGGGCTTCCTCCATGCCCAGCACATAGGGGGTGAGCAGATCGTACAGCGGGTCCCACTGTCCGGCAGCAGCCAGCTGCTCTGCCTGTGCAAAGAGGGCGGCGGCTTTTTCCAGCCTTGTACCGGCTTCCTCGTATTTTTCCGCTACCGTGGCCTGTGCCTTTGCCCGGGCAGAGGGGGTCTTTTTTTCCTCAGCAGCTGCCAGTTCCTGATCAAAATCCGCATGGCAGTCGGCCAGCGCTGCCGTCAGCAGCTCCCGCGCGGCCTTGGCGCAGCGGGCAGCTTCGGCCAGCAGCAGATCATGCCAGCAGGTACTGGCAAAGCCGTTTTCCTGCTCGTAAGGGGCAAGAAATTCATCCAGCTTGCGGTCGTAGTCCGGCAGTGCCCGCAAAAAATCGTAGATCTGCAAAATGGCATCGCCTGCCGGTTTATCCGTGCGTCCCTTGCCGTACAGGTCTGCAAAGGCGCAGAAATCCGGGTCGCGGTAGGCGTTTTCCAGCGTTTCAGCCAGTGCAGCCGCCCGCAGCAGCTGCACAGTGCCGGGGTCTGCCGGGGCAAAATCCGGCGGGATATCCAGCGCCTGAAAGTGCTTGTGCAGCAGGTTCAGACAAAAAGCGTCAATGGTGCAGATGGGTGCGCGCTGCAGCAGCATCCGCTGGCGGCGCAGCATGGCATTGCCGGGCTGCAGCTGGCTGCGGTGCAGCAGCGCCTGCCCGATGCGGGCGCGCAGCTCTGCCGCCGCCGCATTGGTAAAGGTGACGATGAGCAGCCGGTCGGCGTTGACCGGCTGCTCCGGGTCGGTGATCAATTGCACCGCCCGCTCGGTCAGCACGGCGGTCTTGCCGCTGCCTGCGGCTGCGCTTACCAGCAGCGCACCGCCCCGGTCTGCAATAGCGGCCTGCTGCGCCGGGGTCCATTTGGGTCCGCTCACGGCTGTTCCTCCTCTTCTTCGTTTTCTTCCTCGGGTTCAAAGGGCTTTGCAGGGGCTTCCAGCGCACGCTCGTGCAGCCCGGTCTCGTGGCAGCAGATAAAGCTGTAATCGCACCAAGTACAGGGGCTTTTGCTGCTGCTCACCACCAGCGGCTCGGCATCGATCTGCCCGCCGTAAAGCTGCTCGCCCATCTGGGTGACAAGATCGTCCAGATGCAGCTGAATGCGGCTGAGCTTGGCGCTGTCCGCCCGCTTGTCCTTCTGGTAGGGGCTGGGTGCGCCATTGCGGTAGCCAAAGGGCAGATACTTGCCGGTTTCGTCCGCGTCCATCGCGTCAAAGATCTTCTGCTCGTCCCGCACAAGGCCGTCCAGTTGGTACTCCACCGCCCGGGCAGCCTGTCCGCGGGGCAAGGTCTGGGGGGCGGGGTCGGCCAGCAGATACAACACGCCCGCCGGCTGTGCGCCGGTAAAGCGCCCGCCGGAATCCCGGGTCAGGCTGAACAGATACAGCAGCATCTGGCAGTCCAGCCCGCAGTAGACTTCTTTCAAGTCCAGCTTTTTGCTGCCGGTCTTGTAGTCCACCACCCGCACCCAGCGGGTGCCGTTGTCCTCGATCCACTCGTCCGCGCGGTCCACCGTGCCCACCAGCTGCACCGTGCGCCCATCTGACAGGCGGTACACCTGCCCGGGCACGGCATCCTCGCCCCGGCCTATTTTCAGCTCACAGGCCACGGGCTTAAATTGGGACTGGTTCTGCTCGTCCCGCAGATAGCACAACAGGCTGGTCATGCTCTTTTTCAGCCGGGAGAGCAGATAGGCAAAGCGTGCGGTATCTTCTGGCAGATAGCGCCGCGCATACTCGTCCACCAGCGCGGCGGCAAGGTCAGCCATGGCGGCATCGTCCAGTTCCAAAAAGGGGCGCAGCCCGGCACAGGGGTTGTCTGCCCCGGGGTGAGGGTCCAGTGCCATCTGCAAGACCCAGTGCATCAGGGTACCGCTCTGGTCTGCCGAAAGCTCCGCACGGCGGCGGGGTTTGAGCCCCAGCACATACTGCAAAAAGTAGCCGTAGCGGCAGGTATAGTATTTTTCCAGCTGGCTGGGCGAGATGTGCAGCCGCCTGCCCAGCAGCATTTCCAGCGTGGGCAGATCCTGCACCTGCCGGGGCGGATCCTGCTCCATGCGCTGTAACAGTGCCAGCCCCCGGGGCGCCTGTACCCCTTCGCCGGGGGCGCGCAGCGCCTCGGTCAGGCTGGCACGCTCCAGCTCGGTCAGCGGCCAGCCGCCGCCCAGCACGTCCAAGCCGTCTGCGGGGGTGGCGGCAAGGTCGATCAGTTCCAGCTGCGGCGCGGCGGGCTGCAACGCCTCCACGATGGGCTCCAGCGCGGCGCACAGGGTCTGCCCCTGCCCCTTTGGCCAGCTCATCCACAGCCCCTTTGCCGGGGCAGTAAGTGCCTTATAAAAACAGACCTGTTCCCGCACCACACGGTTTTCAAAACAGTCCGGCAGATCGATCTGTTTTGCCATCAGCAGGTCGCGGTCGGCGTGGGTCAGCAGGCCGCTTTCCGCCGGGGTGCAGGGGAATTCCCCCTCCGCAAGCCCCAGCACGAACACATAGTCCGGCGCATCCAGACGCATTTTACCGGCGCTTGCCAGCACCACCGCGTCCAAGGTCTGCGGGATATGCCCAAGGTCAGACGAACGCAGCAGCAGACAGAAAAGATCCTCGTACTCCGGCACGGTGATGCCCTGACTGCCCAGCAGCCGCGCCATCTCGTCCAGCAGCTGCATCACCACGTTCCACTCGCGGGCGGCTTCCTCTGCTGCCGGGATGCCCCGGGCGGCGCGGATATCCTCCACCTGCGCGGCCTGCTGTCCCTCTGCGCCCAGCTCCTTCAGACAGAAATACAGCGCCCGGCTGATCTGCTCGGCGTTGGCGCTGCGCACCTTACTGCGCAAAGTATCCACCGCCGTCACCAGCTTTTTGCGGGCGTTTTCGGCGCGGGTCAGGTTCAGCGTATCTTCCTCGGTCAGCTCGGCGTCACCGAAGCCCCGGGGGCTTTTGGTAAATTCTGCCCGCCACGCCGCCGCATTAGGCGACCATGTGTAGGCGTAGTTTTCCAGCGCGCAGACCTCCGGCTCGGTCAGGTCACACAGGCCTGTCTTGGCCAGCACGGTCAGCTGCTCGGTCATGTCCGCGCCCCGCAGCAATGCCAGCAGCGCCCGCACCGCCGTGGCGGGGGCGCTGAACTCCGGGGTGGTGGGCTCATCGCAGTACAGAGGGATCTCTGCCATGCGGAACTCGTACCGCACCGCAGCCCGGTACAGGCTGATATCGCGGCAGACCACCGCAATTTTTCCGCAGCGCACCCCCTGCCGCATCAGGCGGCGGATGGCGGCAGCGGCGCAGCGGGCTTCCTCTTCCCGGCTGGCGGCGGCAAACAGCCGCAGCTCCGGGGCGCTTTCCGGCGGGGTGCAGCTGCCGGTCTCCAGCAGTTCGGTCAGGGCGGCAAGGCCCGGGGCGTCTTTGTGGCGCAGGTCCCGCCGCAGCAGCTCCGGCGCGGCCACCTGTGCGCCGTTTTTGCGCGCCAGCTGGCGCAGCTGCGCCGCCACCTGCTTTGCGCCGGAGAACAGCTCCAGATCACCGGGCTGCATAGGTGCGCCGTCCTCGCACAGCGCCACCGTCACGGCAGGCAATGCAGCCAGCATGGCACCCATCAGCCGCTTTTTGGGCGCGTTGAAGGTATCGAACTCGTCAATAAACACCTCGCGCTCGCGCAGAAAGTCCGGCAGCTCGTCCCGGGCAAGCGCAGCTTCCAGACGGTCGGCCGCCAGTTCCAGACGGTCGGCGGGGTCCATGCCGGTGCCCGCCAGCAGGCTTTCGTAGCCCTGAAAGATGAGTGCCAGCTCGCCCAGCTTTGCGCTCTCGGTACCGCAGTCCCGGGCAAGCTCCTGCAATTGCTGCCCGGAAAGCCCGGCGCTTTTCAGCTCGTCGATGGTCTCGGCAGCCATCTGGCAAAAGGCTGCGCTGCGCCGGTGGCGGTAGTAGTAGTGCACGTTATCCTGCAATTCTTCCAGCGCACGGCGCACCAACACCGCCCGCCCGGCATCGGTCAGGGTCTGCACCGCCGCACCGCCAAGAGCCGCAAGGATATGCTCCGCCAGACTGGTGAAGGAATAACTTTCCACCATACCGGAAAGGGCATCTCCCAGCTCCCGGTAGATGCGTGCCTCGGTGCTGGAAGTGAACTGCTCCGGCACCAGCAGGATGCTGCGCTTGCCCGCCTCGGCGCGGGCGCGGATACGGGCATACAGCAGGGTGGTCTTGCCGCTGCCGGAAGCGCCCAGAACCAGTTTCAGCATTTCGGTTTCCTCCCGCTCGTTGATTTTTGCCTTTATTGTAACACGAAACCGGTGATAAAACCACCGCTTTTCTTTGCAATCCCGCCGCCGCTGTGGTACACTGAAAAAAACACTCTGCACACCGGAAAGGGACTTTGTATGAAGATTTTAGCCGTTGACTACGGGGACAGCCGCACCGGGCTTGCCACCTGTGACCGCACCGAATTTCTTACCACCGCCATCACGCCCCAGATCACCTTAAAGGCCCGCAACAAAGTAGCCGCCCGGGTATGCGAGGTGGCGAAGGAGATCGAAGCCGAGATGATCCTGATCGGTCTGCCGCTGAATATGGACGGCACCGAGGGCGAACGCGCCGCCAAGAGCCGCAAGCTGGCAAAGACCGTGGAGCTTTGGAGCGGCCTGCCGGTGCGGATGTGGGACGAGCGCCAGACTACCTGCGCCGCCGCCGACCTTCTGGACGAAAGCGGCACCTACGGCAGCCGCCGCAAGGAGATCCTGGATTCGGTCAGCGCCACGGTGATTCTGGAGGACTACCTTGCATGGCGCAAGGAACACCCCGGGGAGATATGAAAAATGATGCCTGTGCTCACGCACAGGCATCATTTTTTGACTTTACTATTATCCCTGATAGGTCTCGATGCTCACGCTGTTGATGGTGATCTCGGTGGTGGGCTTCTGGCTTTCGTCCACAGCGGTCTGGGCGATGGCGTCCACGATGTCCATGCCCTCGTACACCTGCCCGAACACGGTATCGGTGTAGTCCAGATAGGGCGCACCGCCCGCCGTCTGGTAAGCGGATACCACCTCGGCGCGGTAACCGGCGGCATTCATCTGGTCCACCAGCTCCTGCGTCACCGACTGCTCTCCCGGCAGCGATTCCACTACATAGAACACGCTGGCACACGCGCCGGAGGCGTCCACGCCCATGCACAGCGCCCCGGCGTAATGGTGCAGGCCGTCCGATGCTTCCACCGGGTAGCGGCTGCCCTTCCAGATGGTAGAGCCTTTGCCGTCTGCGCCCTGCCCGGCTTCCACCACGAACTGGTTCTCCACCCGGCTCACGGTAAGGCCGTTGTAGTAGCCCTGCTGTACAAGACCAATAAAGTTATCGCAGGCCTGCGGAGCCTTTTCCGGGAAGAGCACCGCCCGGAAAACACCCGCAGAGGTATCGAACACCGCAACCGTGTCTCCCGCCGCCGGGTGGGTGAACTGCAACTCGGCCGATTCCACCGCCGGGCGGCTGATGCTCTGGACTTTGCTGCCGTTTTCCTGCGGCCGCAGCGTGCAGCCGGTAAGCAGCAGCACCGCCACAAGACAGACTGCCCCGAATTTTTTCAACATATTCCCGCTCCCTGTTCCATATACTGTACTACAACGCTGCACGGTGCAGCGCAAAAGATTCAACCAGTAGTATACCATATTCTGCGCGGCAGTGCGAGAGGAAATTGCGTGAAAATTTATCCAATGATTTCTGTGCGAAAAAGCATCTTGACGAACCGGGCAAAACACGCTACACTATAAGCAGACCAAGCGGGGCACAGCCCGCGGCATCAACTGCTTTTTGTGATAAAGCAATACAGGAGCGTATTATGTCTGACGAGATCAAGAACCCCAATACTGAGGAAGAATATCAGCCTGACCTGATGACCCTTGAGGACGAGGACGGCAACGAGGTCACCTTTGAGGTGATCGATGCGCTGGACCACAAGGGCGTGCATTATCTGGCTGTTGTGGAATACGCCGAGAACGAAGAGGACCTGAACGAGGACGCCCAGCTGGTGATCCTGAGTGTCGGGGAAGATGACGAAGGCGAATATCTGGACGTTGTAGAGGACGACGAGGTGCTGATGGAAGTCAGCAAGCTGTTCGAACAGCGTCTGAGCGAGGACTACGATATCGAGTAAGTCCTTTGACGGATTGACCCGTGCAAGACTTCCTGCCCGGCTCGATTTGTTGCGGTTTGTATGATCCTACTAATCATTCAACGGGAGCCCGGAGTTCTCCGGTGGATTGCAGACCTCCCCGCCATGGGTCGACCATGGAGGCTCGATGAGGAAGCGTGATTCCGGAGACAGGGCACCCACCTGTCCGTAAGGGTAGGTTTGATTGACCGCAGACGACCGGGCGGGATCTTTATAGTAATCCAATCCACCGCTTGTGCCCCTGCAAACACAGGGCACGGCTGTGGATTTTTTTATCACCATTTGAAAGGATGTGCAATTGCGGCATGAGTTCTGAGCATCTGGTTGGTACTTCCATTCCCCGGTTCACCTTTGACACCCCCACCACCCCGGGCAACGATTTTTACGCCCTGTGTGCGGGCACCGAGCCCCTGTGCATGATCTTTCTGCCCGGGTTCGACCACCCGGTCACCCGGGAATACCTTGCCCGCTACTTAAAGACCCTGCCGCGGCTGCGGGGTGTGCGGCTGGCGTGCGTGGTGCGCTCAGTGCCCCGCGCGGTGGCCGAGGCTACGCAGGGCAAGGAGTTTCCTTTCCCCATCATCTGCGATGCGCCGGGCGTGCTGTACAGCTATCTGGGGGTGGAACAGGCACGCGGACTTTTAAGCTGGAGCTTTTCTGCCCAGCGCATCTACAAAAGTGCCCGGGATGCCGGTTATCATTACGATCGCAATGCTCCGCAGATTTTGCCCATGACCCTGATCGTCGGCCACGAGGGGCAGATTCTGTTCACCCACTCCGGCCGCAGCCAGACCGACCTGCCGGAGGACTGCATTGCCATCCGGGAGCTTGCCCGCGAGGTTATCCATACGAAGGCCACCGACCAGCGCCGTACAAGCCACCACTGCTCGGACGAAACGCTGACCCTGCCCGACCTTATCGGCTGGGACGATGTGGATAACGACCGATAACACAAGCACAAAACGGCTGCCGCACTGTTAAGTGCAGCAGCCGTTTTGTTATTCTTCCTCCGGTTCCTCGCTGAACAGATTCGGAATGCAGCCAAGGGCGGCCAAGCCCACCAGCGCAAACACGATACGGGACCACACCGAGGTACTGCCGCCCAGCAGCCAGCCCACAAGGTCGAACTGAAAAAGCCCCACGAGCCCCCAGTTCACACCGCCCACAATGAGCAGCAGCAGGCAGATTTTGTAAAAGGTCTGCATAAAAAGACCTCCTTCCTTTGGGGCCAGTATGCCCTGCGGGAAGGAGGTTTATACTTTTTTAGCGGATCACCCGTGCACCGCCGCGGTCGGGCTGCGCAACGTAGACCTGCGGCCACTGCCGCTTTGCTGCCGCTGCGGCGGCTCTGGCGGCAGCTTCGTCCCGGAACACGCCGAACACCGCCGCACCGCTGCCGGTCATCAGCGCGGTGACAGCGCCGTGCGCCCGGAGCAGGGCTTTGATTTTTTCGTTATCCTTTGCGCCGCTGCACTCTTCCAGCGCGTTACCGGCGGCAGCGCATACAGCATCCAAGTCTCCGGCGCGGATAGCCTTTTCCTGCGCCTCACAGTCCGGGTGGGTGCTGCTGCCCACGGTATCATAGGCGGCAAAGGCCTCCGGGGTGGACACGCCGTAATCCGGCATTACCACCGTGAACCAGCAGTCCGGCACGGGCGGCAGCGCCTTGAGCAGGTCGCCCACGCCCTGCACCCGGCAGGTGCCGCCCATCAGGGCAAAGGGCACGTCCGCACCGATGCCTGCGCCCAGCGCGCACAATTCGCTCATGGAAAGTTTTGCGCCGTACAACGCGTTCAGTCCCACCAGCACGGCGGCGGCGTCTGCGCTGCCGCCCGCCATGCCCGCCCGCACCGGGGTGTTTTTGTAGATGGTGATATCCACCCCCGCCAGCAGGCCGGTGTAGTGGAAGAACTCCAGCGCCGCCTTGATGGCGGTATTTTTATCGTTGGGCTGCACAAGGCTGCCCGGCAGACGCAGACTGAGCCCGGTGCTGCGGCGCAGCATCACCCGCTCGTACAGGGTGATGGTCTGCATGGTCATGTCCAGCGCATGGTAGCCGTTGGGCAGCAAGCCTACTACATCCAGTGCCAGATTGAGCTTGGCCGGTGCCAGCACGGTCACCGCGTTTCTCCGCTCTCGCCGTTCCATCTGTGTTCCTCCTCAGTTGCCGTGGTAGATGTTGTTTTCCACCAAAAACTCCCGGATACGCTTCAGCGCCTCGGTCAGGTGCTCCACGCTGTAAGCGTAGGAAACGCGGCAATAGCCCTCGCCGGAAGCGCCAAAGGCATCGCCGGGGATGATGGCAACGTGCTTTTGCTCCAAAAGTTTTGTGCAGAACTCCTGACTGCTCATGCCGGTGCTCTTGATGCAGGGGAAGGCGTAGAACGCACCCCGGGGCTCGAAGCAGGTCAGACCCATATCGTTGAAGCTGCGCACCACCAGACGGCGGCGCATATTGTACTCGTCCCGCATCCGGTCGATCTCGCCATCGCACTCCTTCAGGGCGGTGATGGCGGCGTACTGGCTGGTGGTAGGGGCGCTCATGATGGCACTCTGGTGGATCTTGGTCATAATTTTAATGACCGCCTCCGGGCCGCAGGCGTAGCCCAGCCGCCAGCCGGTCATGGCGTAGCTCTTGGAAAAGCCATTCACCACAATCGTGCGCTCTGCCATGCCGGGCAGGGTGGCAATGGAAACGTGCGGCCGCAGGCCGTAGTTCAGCTCGGCGTAGATCTCGTCGGACAACACCATGATGTCGGTGCCGCGCAGCACCTCGGCAACAGCTTCCAGATCTTCCCGCTCCATCACTGCACCGGTGGGGTTGTTGGGGAAGGGCATGATGACCAGCTTGGTCTTGGGGGTGATGGCGGCCTTCAGCGCATCGGCACGCAGACGGAACTCGTCCTCCTGACGGCAGGCAACGTGCACCGGCACGCCGCCGGACAGGGTGGTGATGGGCTCGTAGCACACAAAGCAGGGCTCCGGGATGATCACCTCGTCCCCGGGCTTTACCAGTGTGCGGATGCACATATCAATGGCTTCGCTGCCGCCCACGGTCACTAAAATCTGCCGCATGGGGTCGTAGCGCAGGTTCATGCGCCGCTCCAGATACCGGCTGATCTCGGCGCGCAGCTCTTTTAAGCCGGCGTTGGAGGTATAGCGGGTGCGGCCATGCTCAAGGCTTTCGATGCCGGCCTCGCGCACAGCCCATGGGGTCTTGAAGTCCGGCTCGCCCACGCCAAGGCTGATGCACTCGGGCATTTCGGCGGCCAGATCGAAAAATTTGCGGATGCCGGAGGGGCGCATGGCCTTGGCGGCAGGCGCGATCAGTTTATCATAATCCATCACAGCACCGTGCACTCTCTTTCATCAATTTCTTCATCCTGATACAGCCGCCCCTCTTTTTTGTAGGTGCGCAGCACAAAATGAGTGGCGGTGGACAGCACATCGTCCAGCGGCGAAAGCCGCTTTGCCACAAACAGGGCGATCTCCTGGAAGGTCTGTCCCTTGATCACCAGCTGCAGGTCGTAGCCGCCGCTCATCAGCAGCACACTCTCCACCTCGTCAAAGGCGGCGATGGTGGCGGCGATCTCATCAAATCCGCGGCTCTTTTTGGGGCTGACGTTCAGCTCGATGACCGCCTCCACGCGGTTCACCTTGGCCTTTTCCCAGTCCACAAGGGTCTTGTAGCCCTTGATGATGCCCTGCGCCCGGGCAAGATCCATCATCGCCGCCACCTCGGCGGGGGATTTGTTCAGCATGGTGGCAATGTCCTCCACGGGCAGACGGGCGTTGTTTTCCAGAATCTTCAAAAGCTGTTCCATTGTCATATACTCCTTATCAACCCTCTACACGGAAATCCGCGGGAAATTAAGGCAATACCGCATAATTCTAAGTGCCGATACGGCGAGTGAGGTGCGGCAGCTGCTAAGCCAAAAGCACAGATAATACTTTGTGTATTATCGAGCATTTTGGCAACGCAGATGCCGTACCGCAGCCGCCGGAGTGGTGCTTAAGCCGTAAGACGGGAATTATGCGGTGTTGCCTTAAGTATAAGTATAGCACAAGCCCCGGCAGATTGCACTTGATTTTTATATAGAATGTCTTTTGCCCCTGTATTCTGCTCTTTTTTACAAAAAGTGTGTTCAAAATTTGCTAAATCTGCTATACTGGAAGGGTAAGCGTGTGCCGGGCCTTTTGCGGCACCAATCAATATAAGGAAAACGAGGGTGGAAACCATGAAAGCTTTCATTACCGTCATTGGACACGATACCGTGGGCGTTGTCGCAAAGGTGGCCGGTCTGTGCACCGAACTGAACATCAACATCGAGGATGTGACCCAGAGCATCCTGCAGGGAATGTTTGCCATGATCATGCTGGTGGACCTTTCCAACTGCAATGTTGACCACGACCAGCTGCACAAGCGCACCGATGCGCTTGCCGCCGAGATGGGGATGCAGATCAACGTGACCCGTCAGGAAGTTTTTGACGCCATGCACACCATCTGAGCCGGAAAGGAGCCCGCAACCGCTATGAGTATGTTTAACACCGGGGATATCCTGGAGACCATCGAGATGTTCACGCAGGATAATCTGGACGTGCGCACCGTGACCATGGGCATCAGCCTGCTGGACTGCATCGACCCGGACCCCAAGAAGGCCTGCGAGAATATCTACAACAAAATCACCACCAAGGCCGCAAACCTTGTCTCCACCGTGGAGCACATCAGTGCCGAGTACGGTATCCCCATCATCAACAAGCGCATCAGCGTTACCCCCATTGCCATGCTGCTGGGTGCCTGCCCGGAGGCAGACCCCGTGGACTTTGCAAAGACGCTGGACGCTGCCGGCAAAAAGGTGGGCGTGAACTTTGTGGGTGGTTACAGCGCACTGGTGCACAAGGGCTTTTCTGCCGGTGACCGCCGCCTGATCGAGTCCATCCCCCGCGCACTGGCCGAGACCGACATCGTGTGCAGCTCGGTGAACATCGGCGCCACCAAGGCCGGTCTGAACATGGACGCCATCAAGCTGATGGGCGAGGCCGTGAAGAAGGCCAGCGAGCTGACCGCCGACCGTCAGTGCATCGGCGCTGCCAAGCTGGTGGTGTTCTGCAACGCCCCGGAGGATAACCCCTTCATGGCCGGTGCCTTCCACGGCCCCGGCGAGCCGGACTGCGAGATCCATGTGGGCGTTTCCGGCCCGGGCGCTGTACGCGCCGCGCTGGCACGCCTGCCCAAGGACGCCCCCATTGACGAGGTGGCAGAACTTGTAAAGCGCACCGCCTTCAAGATCACCCGCGTAGGTCAGCTGGTGGCAAACCTTGCCTCCAAGGCACTGGGCGTGCCCGCCGGTATCATCGACCTTTCGCTGGCTCCCACCCCTGCCATCGGCGACAGCGTGGCCAACATTCTGGAAGAGATGGGTCTGGAGACCTGTGGCTGCTGCGGCACCACCGCCTGCCTTGCCCTGCTGAACGATGCCGTGAAGAAGGGCGGTGTGATGGCCTCCAACCACGTCGGCGGCCTGTCCGGTGCCTTTATCCCGGTCAGTGAGGATGCCGGTATGATCCACGCTGCCGAGATCGGCTGCCTGACGATTGAAAAGCTGGAAGCCATGACCGCCGTCTGCTCTGTGGGCATCGACATGGTCATCATCCCCGGCGACACCACCCCTGCCGTCATCAGCGCCCTGATCGCGGACGAGGCTGCCATTGGTATGGTGAACAGCAAGACCACCGCCGTGCGCGTCATCCCTGCCATCGGCCGCAAGGCCGGTGAGGTGCTGGACTTCGGCGGTCTGCTGGGCTACGGTCCCATCATGCCGGTGAACAGCCACGACCCCTCGGTGTTCATCAACCGCGGCGGCCGCCTGCCCGCACCCATGCAGTCTTTGAAGAACTAAAATGAACTTCCTCTCCGTCATTGTGCAGTAATGACGGAAAGTTTTTTGTATAACCCCGCTGCAACAGACCCATTCTCTGGTTATCATTTCCAGAAGAGGGGTCTGTTTTTTATGCTTCGCTGTTTTTCAAAACCGCTTCCCGTCCGGCAGATGCGACTGCTGTGCGCCAGCTTGCTAGCGGGCTTTGCGCTGTGCGGCGCTTTGCAGGGGCTATGCTGGGGGCGCACTCAGCTGGATGCAGGGGCTGCGCTGTGCGCCGACACCCTGCGGCTGCACATCCGGGCAGCCAGCAACGCTGTAACCGACCAGAGCGCCAAGCTCCGGGTGCGGGACGCGGTGCTTGCCGTGATGCAGCAGTGCCCGGCGCAGAGCGCACCGGAGGCACGGGCATGGGCAGCAGGGCAGCTTTTGCAGTTTCAGCTGTCGGCGCAGCGTGCACTGGCGGCACAGGGCATCCATGCGCCAGTGCGGGTGTACCTTGTAAATATGTACTTCCCTGCCCGGCGCTACCCCACCGGTCAGCTGCCCGCCGGGCGGTACGATGCCGTGCGCATTGATATTGGCAGCGGTAGCGGACGCAACTGGTGGTGTGTGCTGTACCCGGGGCTGTGCAGCTTTGCGCAGGGCGGCTACGCTCTGCCTGCCGAAAACGACCTTGTCTGCGGGCAGTACATCCTACGGTTCCGGCTGGTGGACTGGGCGCACCGGCTGACCGCCCGGCGGCAGACGGTGCTGCTGGCAGGGTGACGCCGCACCCCGCCGGAGCATAGCATGGAGGGAAAGGAGGGATCCCTCTATGGCGATTCCCGGTTATTATTCCCTGCTCCAGCGCGGCTCCTCCGGGCCGGACGTGGCACTTGTTCAGACATGGCTCAACGGCGTGCGTGATGCGTGCACATGGTATGACGAGCTGAAGGCGGACGGCAAGTTCGGCGTCGGCACCCAGCGTGCCGTGCAGGAGTTCCAGCTGAAGAACAAAATGAACATGGACGGCAAGGTGGGACAGAACACATGGAACGTGCTCTACACCCGCTACACCGCAAAGCACGGGCTGAAGGTGCCCTACCCCGGCATTGTGCTGCACACCGGCGATTCCGGCGGCACAGTGCGGCTGGTGCAGCAAAAGCTCAACTCTCTGGGCGAGCGGCTGAAGGATGACGGCAGATACGGTGCAGCCACCGCTGCCGCCGTGCAGCGGTTCCAACGCCGCAACGGCCTGACGGCAGACGGCAGCGTGGGCTACGCTACTTGGGAGAAAATGTTCTGATATACGCAGACCGTAAAACGATTTGGAATGGCCTCCGCGTGCGCTTTGGCCATATTCAGCGGAAAAATCATTTTAAATTTTGGGACACCGGAGCGTCTGCGGACGCTCCGGTGTCCCATTTTCACAGAAGGGGTCGCAACGGCAAACAGCAGTTGTCCGTTTTTCTGTTCTCCTTGGTTGCGCGTGCAGCGGCGGCTGCGTTATAATAGGACAAAGCGTTTTTTGAAAGGCGGTGTTCCTGTTTGCGTTTTCTGCATTTATCCGACCTGCATCTGGGCAAGCGGGTGTGCGAGTTTTCCATGCTGGAAGATCAGCGGTATATTCTGGAACAAATTCTAGCCATGCTGGATGAGACCCCTGTGGACGGCGTGCTGCTGGCCGGCGACCTTTACGACAAGCCCGTTCCCCCTGCCGAAGCGGTGCGGCTGCTGGACTGGTTCCTTACCCAACTGGCGGCGCGGAAGCTGCCGGTGTTCGCCATCAGCGGCAACCACGATTCTGCCGACCGAGTGGCCTTTGGCTCGGCCCTGCTGGCTGACAGCCGGGTCTACGTCAGCCCGGTGTTCACCGGTGCGCCGCAGCCCATCCCCCTGCAGGATGCACACGGCACGGTGGATGTGTACTTACTGCCCTTTTTGAAGCCCGCCATGGTGCGGCATGTCTGGCCGGACGAGCCTATTGAGAGCTACAACGACGCCCTTGCCTGCGTGCTGCGGCACTGCACCCCGGACCCCGGCCACCGCAGCGTGCTGGTGGCGCACCAGTTTGTGGCGGGTGCTGCCGCCTGCGAGAGCGAGGAACCCTCGGTGGGCGGGGTGGATAGCGTGGACGCCGCCCTGTTCGATGCCTTTGACTATGTGGCGCTGGGGCATCTGCACAGCCCGCAAAAGGTGGGGCGAGAGACCTTGCGCTACTGCGGCACGCCGCTGAAATATTCCTTTTCGGAAGTGGGGCAGCGCAAAAGCGCCACCTTTGTGGAGCTGGGCGCAAAGGGCGAGGTGCACATCACCACCGCGCCCCTGACCCCCCGGCACGATCTGCGCGGGCTGCGCGGCAGCTACATGGAACTGACCGACCGCCGCCGCTACGAGGGCACCGCCGTGGACGATTACCTGCACATCACCCTGACCGACGAGCAGGATGTACCGGACGCGCTGGCGCGGCTGCGGGTCATCTACCCCAACCTGATGCAGCTGGACTACGACAACCAGCGCACCCGCCAGCAGCAGGAGATCTGCGCCCCGGAGCGCACCGAGAGCATCTCCCCGCTGGAACATCTGGCAGCCTTTTACCAGCTGCAAAACAACCAGCCCCTGACCGCCGAGCAGACGGCATTCTGCCAAGAACTGATCGAGGAGATCTGGAAGGAGGGCGACACTGTATGAGACCGCTGCGACTGACCCTTTCGGCCTTTGGCCCCTATGCCGCCCAGACTACCCTTGACCTTGAAAAGCTGGGCAAGGGCGGGCTGTACCTCATTACCGGCGACACCGGCGCGGGCAAGACTACCCTTTTTGATGCCATCACCTACGCGCTGTACGATCATTCCAGCAGCGGCATCCGGGAAGGCTCCATGCTGCGCTGCAAGTACGCGGACGACAAGACCCCCACCTTTGTGGAGCTGGAATTTGAGGTGCACGGCGTGCGCTACACGGTGCGCCGCAACCCGGAGTATCAGCGTCCCAAGGCCCGGGGCGAGGGCATGACCACCGAAAAGGCGGATGCCACCCTGACCTACCCGGACGGCCGTCCGCCGGTGACCAAAGCCAAAGACGTGACCGCCGCCGTGCAGGAGATCATCGGGCTGGACTATAACCAGTTTTCCCAGATCGTACTCATCGCGCAGGGGCAGTTCACAAAGCTGCTCAATGCCTCTACCGAGGAGCGCAGCCGCATCTTCCGCAAGCTGTTCCGCACCCAGCGCTACGCCCAGCTGCAGGAGCGCTTACAAGCCGAAGCATCCGCGCTGAACCAGCAGCGCACCGCCCAGAACGCCAAGCTGGACAGCCTGCTGGGTGGGCTGCAATTCAGCCCGGAGGACCCGGATGCCGAGGCGCTGCGCGCCCTGTGCGCCCAGACTGTACCGGAAACGGCGCTTACCTTGCTGGACGCCCTGACCGCACGGCAGGCTGCGGCACTGGAGAAAGCCGGCACCGCCCTGCACATCACCGAAGCCCAGCTGAACAAAGTACAGCAGCAGCTGGGTGCCGCCGCACAGGTGCAGCGGCTGGCGCAGCAGCTGGCTGCCCGGCAGGCTGAGCTTGCCGCCGCAAAGCCCGCACTGGATGCTGCCCGTGCCGAGGCCGACCGTCACGCCGGGGATGCCGCGCAGCTGGATGCCCTGACCGCACAGGTAACGCAGGCGCAGAGTGCCCTTGCGGCCTATGATGCGCTGGACGCGGTCTGCCGCCAGCAGACCGAAGCGCGGGACGCCGCCCGGCTGGCGGCGGCACAGGCGCAAAAGCGGCGCACCCAGCTGGATAACCTGAACGCTGCCCTTGCCGCCGCCGAAGCCGAACTTGCCGCACTGGCAGACGCGGACACCCGGCTGTTGGCGCTGCAAAACCGCAGCGCCCAGTTGACACAGCGCGGCGAAGCACTGACAAAGCTGGAGCAGCGCCTTACGGAATGCCAGCGACGGGCAAAACGCGCCCACAAGGCGCAGGAGAATTACCGCGCCGCTGCCGCCGCACAGGACGAAGCCCGCGCCCGGCGGGACGCGCTGGAACGGGCATTTCTGGACGCACAGGCCGGGCTGCTGGCCGAAAGCCTTGTCGAGGGCGTCCCCTGCCCGGTGTGCGGCAGTACCCATCACCCTGCCCGCGCCCTGCTGCCCCATACCGCGCCCACGCAGGCACAGGTGGAAGCCGCACGGCAGGCCGCTGCGGAAGCTGACCGGCAGGCACAGACTGCCAGCGCTGCCGCCCAGAGCGCACTGGCTGCTGTCAACGAAGCCAAAACTTCCCTCCGGCGGGATGCCGAGACCCTGCTGCCGGAGCGCTTTACCGCCCCGGAGGGCACCGTCCCCCTCACCTTTGCCCTGATGACCAACGTTCTGGCCGAGGAAGCCGCCGCCTTGCAGACGGAACAGGCAGACTGTGCCGCACAGTGCCGACAGGCTGAGGCCAACTGCCGCCGCAAGGCGCAGCTGGAAGCCGACCGGCAGGCCAAGACCCGCCAGCGCCCGGCGCTGGAGCAGGCCGCTGCCGAGGCCGACCGCAGCGCCGCCGCCCAGAATGCAAGTGCAGACGCGCTGGAGAGTCAAATCGCAGAGCGGCGCGCCGCTCTGCCCTACCCCCGGCGCGCGGACGCACAGGCGGCACTGGACAAGCTGGAAGCCGACCGCCGCACCCTGCGCACCGGTATGGAGACGGCGCAGCGCAAGCTGAAACAGGCCGAGCAGAGCGTTGCCGCCGCTGAAGCTGCTGTGGAGGCGCTGACCGCACAGCAGACCGCTGCCCAAAAGGAACTGCCCGCCCGCAGCGCCGAGGAGCTTACCGCACAGCAGACCGCGCTGACCGCCGCGCGTGAGGCTTTGCGCAGCCGGGAAAAGCAGCTTTCGGCACAGTTGCTGCCCAACCGCAAAACGGCGGCACAGTACCGCGCTGCCGCCGAGGCGCGGCAGGCGCTGGAAAGCCGGTGGCAATGGGTCAGCGCACTGGCCGCCACGGCGGGCGGCACCCTGACCAGCAAGCAAAAAATCAAGCTGGAAGCCTACATCCAAATGAACTATCTGGACCGCATTTTGCGCTACGCCAACACCCGCCTGATGCAGATGACCGCCGGGCAGTACGAGCTGGAGCGCATCGGCGCAGAGAACCAGCGCAGCCAGTCCGGGCTGGACCTTGGCGTCATCGACCACTACAACGGCACCCGCCGCAGCGTAAAGACCCTTTCCGGCGGCGAGAGCTTCAAGGCTTCGCTGGCGCTGGCGCTGGGCCTTTCGGACGAGGTGCAGAGCAGCGCCGGCGGTATCCGGCTGGATACTTTGTTTCTGGACGAGGGCTTCGGCTCTTTGGACGAGGAATCGTTGGAGCTTGCCATCCGGGTGCTCTCCGGCCTGACCGAGGGCGACCGGCTGGTGGGCATCATCTCCCATGTGGGGGCGCTCAAGGACCGCATCGACCGGCAGGTGGTGGTGCACAAGGCCCGCACCGGCGGCTCCACCGTAGAGCTGCGGGTGTAAAACGCCGCCGACGGGGCACACTAGAGGCGGAGGTGAATTTTGATGAATTCTCTGGAGCCCTTCATCCGCCACGAACTGGAAAACCAGCCCGGCACCGCTGCCGCCCCGCAGGCAAACAGCACCCGCAATGCCCCGCCGCTGGGCAGGATGCCCCTGCAGCCCCCTGCTGCGCCGGACACGCCCGGCACCCAGCTGCCCCCGCCGGAGCTGCCGCAGCCGGAAAAGCCCGGCGTCCCCATGACAGACGGCACCCCCATGGCCTGCCGTCAGAAGAATGCCGCCGCCTTTCTGGCCGGGGACGTGCAGACCAGCGTGATGGCGCACTACGCGCCCGAGCTGTTCAGCACAAAGCAGAAGCTGCACAGCCGTCACCCCGCCCCGGACGAGGACACTGCCGCTGTTTTGGAGCTGGTGGAATGGCGCGAGGACGCCCCTTACGGCTGAATGTCATAAAAATTTTTTGAAATATTTCAGTTTACCTGTTGAAATCTCGCCGTACTTCCCTTATTATGGTAGCATACAAACATAAAGGCAGGTTTTGCAATATGGCAGAGATCAAATACGAAGTTGTCCAGCGTGTAGCCGTGCTGAGCCAGCGTCCCCGCGGCTGGGAGCGTCAGCTGAACCTTATCAGCTGGAATGACGGCGAGCCCAAGTACGACATCCGCGACTGGTCCCCGGACGGCACCCGCATGGGCAAGGGTATCTCCCTGAGCCACGACGAGCTGGCCATCCTCAAGGGCATTCTGGAGGACATGGAGCTGTGAGCGGGGGCGACCGCGCAGAGTTTCTGGAGGTCTGGCAGCAGCACGTCACCCGCCCGGGCAGTGAAAAGCTGCTGGACTGGCTGGACAAAAAGACGGATTTTTTCACCGCACCGGCGTCCACCCGTTTTCACGGAGCCTGTGAGGGCGGGCTGTGTATGCACAGTCTGAACGTCTACCACGCGCTGCACGACAGCTTTTTCACCGAGGGCGAAAGCGAGGAAAGCTACGCTATCTGTGCCCTGCTGCACGATCTGTGCAAGGCTAACTACTACAAGCTGGGCACCCGCAACGTGAAGAACGAAGCCACCGGGCAGTGGGAGAAAGCGCCCTTTTACAGTGTGGACGACCTGTTTCCCTACGGTCACGGCGAAAAGAGCGTGTTCCTCATCGAGCGGTTCATGAAGCTGAAGGTGGAGGAAGCGGTTGCCATCCGCTGGCACATGGGCGGCTTTGACGATGCGGCCCGAGGCGGCTGTTTTGCCATTTCGGAAGCCTACGACAAGTACCCGCTGGCGGTCAAACTGCACATCGCAGACCTGCAGGCTACCTATCTGATGGAGCACCGTACCAGCAATATGCGCTGAATAAACTAAACAGGCGGCTGTACAGCATTTTGTACAGCCGCCTGTTTTGTTACGACCCCTCTTGTGAAAATGGGGGACAGGAAAGTCCGCGTTTGCGCAGCAATGAAAGCCCCAGTGGGGCTTTTAAGCGGCAAAGCGGTCTGCGCAAGCAGATGGAAGGGCTTCGCCCTGACAAGCTCCGCAGACTTTCCTGTCCCCCGAAATTCAAAATATTCTTCCGCTGAATATGGCCAGAGCACACGCGGCGGCCATTTTGGATGGTCTTGCCTGCCCTGTGCACAAGGTCTGCAAAAGCAGCACCTTTCAGCAACCTTCCCCGGCGCAGAGGGCTTTCACCTTCTGCACGGCGGCAGCTACAAGGCTGCCGATGGGCTGGTCGGGCACGCCGACGATATAGTTTTCGCAGTGGTTCACCGGGATCAGCACCCGGGTGGCGCTGCTCTGGCACACTGCCGTGGCCATGGCGGGCGTGATCTCCCCCAGCAGCGCGTCTGCAATAACGATGCCGATGGGCCCCACGATGATATCCGCATTGCGGCAGTTCACCACCACAGCGTTCTCGCCGGTAGCGGCGCGCTGCGCACCGGCCTTGTGCATGGCCTGCGCGGCGACACTGTTGGTGCCCACGGCCACCAGCCGGATGTCCGGGCACTGGGCACTGAGGGCGGCCACCAGCTGGCGCCCCAGTCCCCCGCCCTGCCCGTCAATGACAAGCACGTTCATGCCGTACCTCAGAAGTCGATCTCTTCCAGCCGCAGCAGCGCCAGAATGTAGATCTTGACGGCCTCCAGCAGCTTGTCGATGGGGGCAGCCTCGTTGGCACCGTGCATCGGGCCGCCGAACTCCGGCAGCTTCACATCCTCATGCTCCGGGCCGAAGCTGACGGCATAGGGGAAGTGGCGGGCATAGGTGCCGCCGCCCATGGTAAAGGGGGTGGCATTCTCGCCGGTCACCTCGTTGTAGGTGTCGATGCAGGCGCGGATGGCGGGGCTGTCGGCCTCGATATAGAAAGGCTCGGCTGCGTCCACATCCTCCAGCTTTGCGCCATCGCCCAGCGCAGCAGTGACCTGTGCGGTCAGCTTTTCGCCGTTGGTGCAGGTGGGGAAGCGGCTGTCGATGGTCTGCACCAGCTTGCCGTCCTCCATATAGATGCGGCCGCCAATGATGGTCAGCGGGCCAAAGGGGCCGTCGGCGCAGTCGATGCCAAGGCCGGTGCCTGCGGTGGAGCTGTGCAGCTTGCGCAGCGCTTCCAGATATGCGCGCTCGGTGTCGTTGCACAGACCGTTGTCCAGCAGGTAATCCACCACCAGACCAATGGCGTTCACCGTGCCCTCCGGCATAGCGGCGTGGCCGGATTTGCCCCAGCCGCGCACCCGCACGCCGTCCCCTTCCGGTTCCAGCGTGATGTTGGGGGCGTTCTTCAGCTTGCGGATATCGGTCTTGACCAGAGCGCTGGCGCGATCCGGCACCGCATTGTTGGCCACACCGCCCTCAAACTCTGCAATGACGCCGTTGCACACCGGGCTGACGATCTTGCCGCCAAAGTGGCCTTTTTCGCCGTTGCACACCGGGAACTCGGCATCCGGGGTAAAGCAGAACACCGGAGCGGGGTAGTTTTCCAGATAGTACTTCACATCGTTCATGTGGGTCTCCTCGTTGTCGCCCACAATGGCACGGATGGGGTAGCGCAGCTGGTAACCCTGCTCCTTGAGGAACTTCAGCGCGTACAGGGTAACGATCATCGGGCCCTTGTCGTCCGAAACGCCGCGGCCCAGCAGCCAGCCGTCCTGAATGCGCATCTTAAAGGGGTCTGCCGTCCAGCCGTTGCCCACGGGCACAACGTCCACATGGCAGATGGTAGCCAGATATTTTTCCGGGTCTGCACCGGCCAGTTCGGCATAGCCGATGTAGTTTTCGCAGTTGCGGGTGGCAAAGCCCATGCCTGCTGCCAGTTCCAGCGTCTTGTCCAGCGCCGCCCGGGGGCCTGCGCCGAAGGGTGCGCCCTCCTCCGGGGTACCCTCTACGCTGTCGATGGCGACCAGCGCTGCAATGTCCTGCAGCAGCTGCTCTTTGTTTTCCGCAATGTATGCGTCAATTTTCTGATTCAGTGCCTGATCCATGTTCTATAACGTCCTTTCTGGCCGGAAGCAGATTCCGGTTTTCACAACTATTATCCAGTGTAACACACTCCGGGCGGAAAAGCTACCGGCATTTTTCACGACAAAAGCGTCCGCGTTTTGTCAGCCTGCCGCAAACAGCCCGCTGAGCGCACCCAGCAGCCCGGCGCTTGCCAAGCCCATGATGATGCCCGCCAGCAGCACACCGCCCATGCAGGCGATCAATACATCCTTGAACTTCATATCCAGAATGGAGGCCGCCAGCGTGCCCGTCCACGCACCGGTGCCCGGCAGCGGGATGCCCACGAACAGCAGCAGCGCCACGGTCAGGCCCTTACCGGCCTTGGCTTCCAGTGCGCGGCCACCCTTTTCGCCCTTATTGATGCAAAAGCGGCAGATGGGGCCGATGAGGGGCTTGTGGTAGCCCCAGATAAGGAACTTGCGGGCGAACAGGTAGATGAAGGGCACCGGGATCATGTTGCCCAGCACGCACAAAAGGTAGGTGGGCAGCACCGGCAGCCCCATGCCCAGCCCGATGGGGATCGCGCCGCGCAGCTCGATGATGGGCACCATGGAGATAAGGAAGATCAGAAGATAATTTTTCAGCATTGGCTTCTCCTTATATTACAGGTCGATCTGCAGCTCCACCGGGCAATGGTCGGAGCCGAAGATCTCGTTGTGGATCTCGGCGGCGCGGATGCGGTCAGCAATGCGCCGGGAAACGATAAAATAGTCGATGCGCCAGCCCGCGTTCTTTTCCCGCGCGTGGAAGCGGTAGCTCCACCAGCTGTACTTCACCTCGTCCGGGTGCACCACCCGGAAGCTGTCCGCAAAACCCGCCGCCAGCAGCTCGGTCATCTTGGCGCGCTCCTGATCGGTAAAGCCTGCGCTCATGCGGTTGGTCTTGGCATTTTTGATGTCCATCTCGGTGTGTGCCACGTTCAGGTCTCCGCACAGGATCACCGGCTTTTTTGCGTCCAGCGCCAGCAGGTAAGCCCGGAAAGCGTCCTCCCACTCCATGCGGTAGTCCAGCCGCTTCAGCCCGTCCTGACTGTTGGGGGTGTAGCAGTTCACCAGATAAAAGCCGGGATATTCCAGCGTCAGCACCCGCCCCTCGTGGTCGTGCTGCTCCAGCCCGATGCCGGTAGTCACTGCCAGCGGCGCCGTTTTGCACCAGCAGGCCGTGCCGGAGTAGCCCTTTTTCTCGGCTGAATAGGTGTATTCGGTGTAACCCTCCGGTGCAAAATCTGCCTGTCCCGGCTGCATCTTGGTCTCCTGCACCGAGAAGATGTCTGCGTCCAGCGCGGCAAAGCTCTCGGCAAAGCCGTGGGTCAGGCAGGCGCGCAGGCCGTTCACGTTCCAGCTGATCAGTTTCATGCTTTTCTCCTTATTGTTATGCCTGATATTTTGTTTTCCATGCGCCGCTGCGGAAGCGCAGCACAAAGCAGGTCACGCGGCAGGTCCAGTCGATGACCATGGCCACCCACACACCCACAGCGCCCCAGCCCATGCGGACGCACAGCAGATAGCTGAAGCCCAGCCGCCAGCACGCCATGCTGAGGATGGACACCACCATGGTGAATTTCACGTCGTTTGCCGCGCGCAGGGCGTTGGGCAGCACGAAGGACAGCGGCCAGAAGATGATGGCGCAGCCCGCATGGATGGTGACCAGCGTGATGGCCAGCTCCATCGTCTCGCCGGAAAGGGCGTAGATGCCCACCAGCTGCCGGAGGAACAGCAGGATCGCGCCGTTGGAAAGCCCCATGGTAATGTAAGCCCACAGCAGCAGCTTGCGGGTGTAGTAAACGGTCTGCTCGTGGTCGCCGGCACCGATGCAGCGCCCCACCACCGTGATCATGGCCAGACTGATAGCCTTGCCCGGGATGACGCCCATGCCGTCCAGATTGTTGGCCACTGCGTTGGCTGCGATCTGCACCGTGCCAAAGGTGGAGATCATGCTCACCACCAGAATGCGCCCGGCCTCGAACAGGCTGTTTTCAAAGGCCGAGGGGATACCGATACCCAGAATGCGCTTTGCCATGCCGCCGTCCAGCCGCAGGGTCTTGGGCACGGTAAGCACTGCATCCTCCCGGTAGCACTTGCGCAGGATCAGCGCCGCAGCCACCACGCGAGACACCACACTGGGCCATGCAACGCCGTCCACTCCCATTTTGAAGCCGAAGATACACACCGCGTTGCCCACGATGTTGATGATGTTCATCAGAAAGCTGATCTGCATGGAGATTTTAGAATTGCCGATGCTGCGGAACAGTGCCGCACCGCCGTTGTACAGTGCCAGAAACGGGTAGCTGAGGGCGATGATCTGCAAGTATTTCACGCCCGCATCCAGCACGTCGGCGTCAATAGAGCCGTAGAACAGCCGGATCATGGGACGGGCCAGTACAAAGCATACCGCCCCGATCACCATACCGGACAAGCCGCTGAGCAGCAGCAGCTGACCGGCGCTTTTGTTGGCATCCGGGCGGTCCTTTGCGCCCAGATACTGGCTTACCACCACCGCGCCGCCGGTAGCCAGCGCCGCAAACAGCACGATGATAAGGTTGTTGATCATGTCCACCAGACTGACGCCGGAGATGGCCGCCTCGCCGCAGCGGGACACCATCATAGTGTCGGCCATGCCCACCGTCACTTCCAGCAGCTGCTCCACCAGCAGCGGGATGGCCAGCACCAGCAGCTCCTTCTGGCTGAATAGCGGCTCGCGCCCGCCGTTCAGGCTGTTTTTTTCATTGCCATGCAGTAGCTTTGTCATCCGTTTCTCCCCTCCCGGCACCGGACACTTTTCCGGTACGCCGCCGCTGCCCGGTATGGGTATTTTTCCGGTTGCAGCAGATGTGTCCATCTTAACACACCACCGGCTGCTTGTAAAGCGGTGCAAGCCACATCCCACGAAAATCAGCTTTCCATGCCTATCTCCCATTGCCCGCCGGTTTTATAAAGGTGTCCCGGTGCGGTTTTGCAACTGCTGTTCTGTTTTATGCTTGTTCGTCAGTTTGCCGGGAACTTTCCGTAAAATTTGTGCGTTTCTACAAAAATGCGATTTCCCGCGCAATTTTGAGTAAAATTTTTAAAAAACCTCTTGCAATTTCTGTTCTAAAGTGGTATGTTGTATCCAACAAAAGCGAAACTTGGATACATCTTCACTTTGGAGCAGTAACTTCGGCTCCGCACACGCCTTTGTTTTTACCTTGCTATTTTCTTCATTTACCTTCTTATCATTTACCCTGCCTGTCCCGCAAGGGACGAGAAAAGCGATGACCCACCTGCACGGGTCGTCGCTTTTTCTTTTGTCTGCGGCTGCCCTTTGGGCTGGGACGCGCCTGAATGCTCCCCGCTATGCTCTGGGTATTTAAATCTCTTAAAGCAAAGCAGGGCGCTCCCGCATGGGGAACGCCCTGCTGGATGCACCCGTTATGCAAGGTGGAACAGATCGATCAGCACGACCATGGCAAGGCCATAGTAGACCACGACCGCCACCAGATCGTTGATCGTAGTGATCAGCGGGCCGGAGGCAACCGCCGGGTCGATATGGATCTTGTGGAACAGCATCGGGATCAGCGTGCCCACCAGACTGGAAATGACCATGGACACGATCAGCGACAGGCCAACACAGCCGGACAGCAAAAACGCCGAGGTCCAGACGTAGCCCTTGAAAAAGTGGATGTAGCAGCCCAGAAAGCCCAAGGCCATCACGGCCAGAATGGCACCGTTCAAAAGCCCCACGCGGGTCTCCTTCCAGAGCAGCTGCAATTTTTTGGAAAGGGTCAGGTTTTCGTCCACCAGCACACGGATGGTCACGGCCAGCGACTGGGTGCCGACGTTACCGGCCATATCCAGCACCATCGACTGGAAGCAGATGACCACCGGCAGTACCGCCACCACCGATTCAAACGCGCCGACGACCGAGGAGACCAGCATCCCGAGGAACAGCAGCGCGATCAGCCACGGGAGACGCTTTTTCACACTTTCAAAAACGCTTTCGTTCAGATCTTCCTCGCCGGTCAAGCCGCCCAGCTTTGCGTAGTCATCGCCCATCTCATCATCGACCAGCTCGACCACATCGGACGAGGTGATGATGCCCACCAGCTTACCGGCATCGTTCAGCACCGGCAGGCTGCGCTCCGCGTAGTCCACGATACGGTCGATACAATCGCTGATCTGCTCCCGGTCGGTGACATAGGGATAGGAGCGGACGATCAGGCTTTCCAAGCTCTCCTCTGCCCGGGCAATGATGAGGTCTTTCAGGTCGATGGCACCGTAGAAGTGCTCGTTTTCGTCCACTACATACAGGGTGGAGATATTGTCGTTTTCTCCAGCCTGTTTCACCAGCTCGCTCATCGCCTGCCGGATGGTCATATCGTTTTTGATGGAGATGTAGTTGGTGGTCATTCTGCTGCCGATCTCATCCTCGTCATAGGAGAGCAGCATCTTCACATCTTCCACCGAGTCTTTGTCCAGCTTATTGACGATCTCGTTCTTATCGGTATCGTCAAGGTCCTCCAGTGCATCCACCGCATCGTCCGAGTCCATGTTGGAAATGACCTTTGCGGCTTCGTGGCTGGGCAGCTCCTTCAGGTACGGCTCGGCATCGTCCAGGTAGGTAAAGATCTCGGCAACGGTATCCACACCCAGAATGGAATAGAGTGACTGCCGTTCAGCGGGGGTCAGCGCCTCCAACGCATCTGCCAGATCCTTTTCATGGTAATCAGACAGTTTTTCGGCCAGCTCTGCCTTGGGCAGACCGCTGTGAATGATGCTCAGAATTTCCTGTACATAATTCTTCTGCATGGGTAGTTCCTCCTGATTCCGCGAGCTCGACAAACCAAGATTCATCGCTCCGCTTCAAATTTTGCACCTCATCATAGCACATCCGGTATGCAGCGGCAACCCTGCCAGCGTGAATTTTTTGTAAAAAATCGGGCACAAAAATCCCCGTCAAAGCAAAAAAGACCAAAGCAGCAGTCCTTACGGTGCCCACCGCTTTGGTCAAAAAGCTATTTATCCTTGTTTCTGGATGGTAAATGCAAAGGTCATGCCCTTTTCCACCGCAGTAAAGCAATCCAAATCCGAACCATTTTCCTCGGATGCTGCTTCCGTTGCTTCTCCAGAGGTGACGGTCTGTGTTCCTTCTTTATAGTTGAAGGTAATGAGAACTTTATATACCACATTTTGCAGAAGATTACAAAGCCTTTTCCAAATAAATTTTGCACGCCTTCTCAGATCGTCCAGTTCTGGCTTGCCGACTGCTCTGCAGTTCTTTTGGGACAAAGCCCGCCGCCGGGCCGAAAACGCTCCGGGTGGATTTGACGAAAACGCCGGGAACAAGGCGGTAAAGCCCCGGTATGTGCAGCAGGGCGGCAAGCTGTTTGTGGCTCGTTCTCGCCAAGCGCTCCACATAGCCGTGAACGGTTTGCAGTGCCTCCTCTTTCGGCATGACCCGCTGCAAGGTCTCGTAGGCCGCAATGCCCGGCAAGATCTGCCGCTTGAGGTGGTATTGCTTTTCCTTGCTTGCATCTGCATTTTCAGCCAGCAGCGCATTCAGGCGCATATCAAAAGCGGTGTTCAGTTCCTTTGTCTGCGTAGGAAAGCGTTGCGCCGCAGTCTCCCGAAAGTCACGGGAAAGATAGGTTTCCTTCGCCTTCATCGTCCGTCACCCCTTTCTTTTGTACCCGCAGTCGCAGTAGGGTCCGCCGGAAGCAAGGGTATACTGCCGCACAAAATTTGTCACACCGCCTGCTTCGCTCATGGTGTAGTCCAGATGGCACAAAGCGGGGGTCAGGTCGTACAGACCCAGCTCCTTCATCAGCACGCAGATGCCGCATTTTGTAAAGCGTCCCTCGTAGCCGCTGCCATCCGGGTATTCGTAAAAGTCCATGTTCCACGAGTAGGGGTTGCGGTCGGCAGCTTTCAGGGCGGCAGTGGCTTTCATGGCGGCAATGTCCTTTGCGGTAAATTTGCTTTTTCCGCTCTTGCGGCAGAACCACTGCATGGGCGCTGTCATCATCGCCTTTGCGTAGTAATCTGTCAGGCGGTCCACCGCCGGGCGCTGCGGCATGGAGAGGATGAACGCGCCGAGCATTGCGCAGTTGACGATGTTCATCTTGAAGCGGTCCGCTTTTTCAAACTCCGGCAGCCTGCGAATGATCTGCCGGTATTGCGGCTTTGCCTTTTTCGTGATGGCTCTTGCGGTGGCTGCATCATAGCCCAGCACAGCGGTCAGCTGCTTTTGAAAAGAACCAACAAACAGCACCCACATTCCCATAGGCATACCCATGTATTTCATTGCACGGTCTCCTTACATTCTCCGCATTTTGCCATCTCCCGCAGCAAAACCAGCCCCAATACCAAAACCAGCAGGTGTCCGGCGGATTCCGTGCCGTGATCGATCTGATCCAACGGCCACGGCAGAAGCGTGAAGAGATTTCCCACAATCCCCGTAAAAACGATGGGGTTGCAGAAGGATGCCAATATCCGCTGTGCTGTGTTTTTCAGCGGGAGCATCCTTTTCCAGACCATCACGATCATCACGGCAGAAAGCAGCACATCGCAGAGCAAATACGCCGCCAGCAGCGGCGCGGCGTTGCAGTAAAACACCTTGTTGGCGATTTCAGCCGCAGCCTGCATATCGCAGTATTTCTCAAAGGTAAACTTGAAAATCAACGCCATGTTCGTAAACATAGCATGAACATAGCCCCAGCAGACCGTGCCGGTAAGATAGGCAATCTGAAACAGCTTGACCCATTTCTGCTGCTTCGGTTGGGTGAGATGCATCTTCAGGAGCTTCCACATCTGGTGAAATCCGATGTAATAGAGTGCTGTTCCCAGCACGCCGCAGATGACGCTGACCACCATGCGCCAGGTCGCCATATCAAGATAGGCGACTTTGACCATCAACCCGATGGATTCGGTGCTTTGTGTTTCCCCTGTCGCCGCAAACAAAAAGTCGCCGATCACATAGAGCAAGCATCCAATCACGCCCGCAATAAGCGCTCGTTTTTCTTTGCTCAGTTTCATTGCTTGCCTCCAAATCCGATTTTCACGATCTGCATTTTCATCCCGTTGTCCCCGACCTTGGCGAGGAAGCGGAAAAAGCCGCTGACAGAAGGGTCTTTCAAATCGTTGTAGCCCAGCATATAGCCCCTGCTGGATACCCGTAACCGGCTGTCCCACTCGCCAATCTCCTTGGGAGCATCCGAAACCGCGAAATATGCTCCCACATCCTTGATTTTTGCCGTCCTGAGCCACGTTTTGGCGATCATCTTCACCGCCGTACGGTTGGCAGCATCAAAGACCAGCACCCCGCCGGGAAAAGCATCTGCCATCCCCTGCACCAGCGCCCTGACCTGTTCCGTCAGAAAGTAATAGAACACCCCGGAGGCAAAGAACACTGCCCCGCCGGAGGCATCGATCTTGTCAAACCATGCGGGGTCTTTCAGATCGCAGGGGATGTTTTGCTCCCGCTCCCCGGCGGGCAGCAGCTGCTGACGCAAGGCAATCACATCCGGGAAGTCCAGATTGTATAACTTGCATCTGCCGTTGTCGCAGGCTCTGCCGGTGTTATCCAGCCCGCAGCCCAGATTGACCACTGCCGCACAGGGGTGCGTTTTCAGGTACGCCTGCACCTCAAAGGTAAGGTCGTTCTGCCGCATGGCCACCTCCAGCGCACCGAACCGCTGCATCAGACTGCGGGAGCTTTTCTCCGCCCCTGAAAAATCGTAGTCGATCTGGTCGAGCAGACGAACCGCGGTTTCATCCCGGTAAAGGTTCGGGTACAGCTCCGTACACAGCTTCCGGGAATACAGCGGGAGGATCAGCGTCTCCTGCACGGTGTTTTTCTCGATTTTGTATTTCATGGGTATCCTCTTTTCAGCGAATAAATGTCATCATGATGGTCGCCAGCACTACTGAAATGACCGCCATCCCCACCGTGCCGAACAGCCACTTTTTCTGCTTGTCTTTTGCAGTAATGTAGGGCTTTAAGTCCTCGCACAGGGCGGGCATAATGTCCGCAAATCCGAACTGCTTGGCAAATTCTGCCGCCGGACACGCCGTAAATTCATAATAGATGGGCTTGCTGTTTTCGTAAGGCGCAACCGACATCTCGTAATCACGCCATGTGTCACAGTGCTTTTGGGCGGTGCTGAATGCCCGGTACATCCGGCTCATTGCTTTTCTTTGAAATTCCGTTGCCTTTTTCGACATGATCGCACCTTATTTCTGTGCTGTGATGCAAAGCCAGCCCTTTTTGTTTTTGTGGCTTTGAATCTGACAAAATCCCGCTTGTTCCAGATACTCTTTCAGTGCAGTATCCGTATAGATGATCATGCCATCGATGATCTGTGTCCATTTATCGTCTTTTGTCGTTTCGCCGTTTGCTTCGTTACAGATGAAAAAAGTCCCGCCGGGCTTCAGCACCCGATAGACCTCTCTGAAATTCTGCGCAAGCTCCGGCCAGAAATAGACTGTTTCAAAGGCGGTCGCCACATCAAACTGCTCCGCTTCAAACGGCAGCTCTGCCACACTTGCCTGCTGCACGGTACACCGTCCTGCCGCAATGGCTCTGGCATTGACTTTTCGCGTTTTTTCCACGCTGACGGCTGAGTAGTCGATGCCCTGCACCTTGCCTTTGGGACACAGTTTCAACAGTGTCTTAATGTTCGCTCCACCGCCGCAGCCGCAGTCCAGCACCATGGCATTCGGGGCAAGCTGTAAAAAGCGCAGCCCCCATTCTGCCATTGCGCTGTGTCCAAAGTTCATCATGACAACCATGATCTTCCCGCCAAGTCCTACGGGCTTTCGGGTGTTTTCAAAAAAGGACATAACCCTACCTTCTTTCTGTTTATCGTTCACAATGCAATGCTTTTTACCAGCTGCGCCCACTGCTCCGGGTGACAGGCCAGCAATTCCTCGTGCGTAAGTTAGATATAGCTAACTTTCAGTCTTGTAAAAAGCCGCTTCTCAGCGGTCCTTCTGCCAAAATAATACGCCCTGCTGTTGCCTCTGTCAAGGATTTTAGGCATTTTCGGAGATTTTGAAAAAGATTTCGTTATTGGAGCTTTCTCTGCGGCATAAAAAATGCAGATCGTATCCCACATCAAAAAATTCACCTCTGTAAACTTGTCGGTTTCTGCTTGACAATGCCCTGTGGGCGTGCTATTTTAGTTTTGTCAATTAGCCCAACCTAACTATCTGAGGGATACTTCTCCCGCAGTTTTTTCTTTGCGCGCATTGTTAGGACAGGCTAACTAGATGTTTTTAGAAATAAAGATAGAGGTGTGTTACGATGAGATTGAAAAAAGTATTTGCAGGTGCACTTGCGGCCGCTATGCTGGTATGTGCCGTGGCGGTTCCGGCCTTCGCTGCGGAAGATGTGGAGCAGGAGAACTGCCTGACCTCCAGCTATGTTCAGATGAACATTCCCTACGCCGACTTCTACAAGGCTGCCGGTGTGGACAACGCATCTGAGATCGACGCTGTGACCAGCGCCACCAAGAACAAGACCCGTGCGGGCAAGCTTGCCGCCGGTTCCTACCACGTCAACGCAGATGGCACCGACATCACCGGCGTTTCCTTCCCGGTCAAGGTGCTGACCCCGTGGGCGCTCAAGAACGCAAAACAGGTTACCGATGCCGACAGCTACGACATTACCGTTACCCTGAAGGGCAAGGAATCCACCACCACCTACACCGGCGCAGATGCCTTGTTTGAGAACGAGAGCTACGCTTACTACAAGCTCAGCGAGACCCCTGCCTACTATATCACCGCATGGTATAACCTGCTGAGCGGCAAGTGGGAGTTTGGCAAGGTCCATGCCACTGAGACCACCGTAGAGGGCACCACTGTGGAGCTGAATACCAACGGTCACCACACCACCTACGAAATGAAGATCTCCGGTTTTGATCTGGACTACAAGGCCAACAAGGTCTACGGCGTAGTGCTGACCACCGCCGATGGCAGTGAGTACGGCCTGCATCATGTGACCAACATCTGGCATGGTACCAAGCTGGGCTTCAATGCCGATGACCCTTATTTTGCATCCATCATCGGCAAGACTGTTACTCAGATCACCTTCTACACCGCCGACGGTGTGTATGTTCTGCCGGTCAGCGTGGCGCTGTAAGTTTGCAGAAAGCCGCCTGATTCAGCCAACATATAGCACAAAACGGCAAGGTTTCTTGATTGCGGGAGACCTTGCCGTTTTATAGCAGCTTGCCTATGGCAGGCGGAGCAGGCTCATCTTGCAGGAAAAGAAAAACAGGAAGTTCCCGCTGGGGAACTCCCTGCTGTACATATCGTTATCGTCTGTGGATTTTTCAGGGTGCGTCCTATTCAGGGGCGCACCCTGTTTTTGTTTTGCCTTTAATTTTCTAACCCATGACTTCCAGCCACATTCCTCAGATATTCCTTCGGATTGCCATTCAGAATCAAATCGGCATAGCCAAGCGGGTCATTGTAGATGAGATAATCCAGTTCTGACCTCTGCGCCATGGTCACGTCCAGTGCATCCTCGACACCGGTGCAGTCAATGGAGATCATTCTCCCATCCCGGAGCAGCAGCTCCACGCAGCCGGTGTCCATGAGGATGACTATAAGTTTTCGGACACACAGCCGTCAGGAAGGAGCCGGAGCTTGTCGGGGCAAGGCCCCTCCATCTTGCTTGCGCAAGACCGCTCTGCCGCTTAAAAGCCCCACTGGGGCTTTCATTGCTGCGCAACCGCGGCATTCTGCTTTCCGAAGAAAACAAAAAATCCGAACCCTTCTCCTATCGAGAAAAGGTTCGGATTTTCATTGTTTGGTGCGGATAAGAGGACTTGAACCTCCACCGAGTTGCCCCGATTAGAACCTGAATCTAACGCGTCTGCCAATTCCGCCATATCCGCATATTCTGTTGTGTTCGTGAGCCGTGACGCTCGGAACGATAGTTATTATACCAGATGCGGCAAAATTGTCAAGCACTTTTTTGAAAAACTTTTCATCTTTTTGGAAAGGATCATACTTTCGCATTTTTTGCAAGCCGTGCGGCTGCGCTGTGCGCTGCGCAGGCGTTTTTGCGGTATTCGCAGACGCTCTGCAACGCATTGTGTGTGCCGTGCGCCGTTTTGGGTTTGACAGGGTTTACACGGCGATGTAGAATAGAGGTACTGTTTTCTTACAATTATATAGAGGAGCGTTTTGCCATGCTGTATTTTGAAAACGACTACTGCGAGGGTGCACACCCCGCCATTCTGCAAAAGCTGACCGAGACCAACTTTGAAAAGGTCTCCGGCTACGGCACCGACCCCTACTGTGCCAGCGCCCGGGAGAAGATCCGCGCCGCCTGCGCCTGCCCGGAGGCCGATGTGCAGTTCATCTCCGGCGGTACCCAGAGCAACGCCATCGTCATTGCGTCCATGCTGCAGCGGTGGCAGGGCGTGGTGGCTGCTGCCACCGGCCATGTGGCCGGGCACGAAGCCGGTGCCATCGAGTACACCGGCCACAAGGTCATCACCCTGCCGCAGCACAACGGCAAGATGGACGCCGCCGAGCTGCGGGCGCTGGTGGCCACCTTCTACGCCGACGACAACCACGACCACATGGTGTTCCCCGGCATGGTGTACATCTCCCACCCCACCGAATACGGCACCCTGTACACCAAGGCGGAGCTGGAAGCCCTGCACGCTGTGTGTCAGGAGTACAAGATGCCGCTGTTCTTAGACGGTGCACGGCTGGGCTACGGTCTGGCTGCCGAGGGCACGGACGTGACACTGGCCGACCTTGCCCGGCTGACCGATGTGTTCTACATCGGCGGCACCAAGGTGGGTGCGCTGTGCGGCGAGGCTGTGGTGTTCCCCCACGGCGCACCGGCGCACTTTATGACCATGGTCAAGCAGCAGGGTGCACTGCTGGCAAAGGGACGGCTGCTGGGCATCCAGTTCGACGTGCTGTTCACCGATGACCTGTACTTCTCCATCAGCAAAAACGCCATTGCCACCGCCAACCGCCTGAAGGCCGGTTTTGCGGAAAAGGGCTACCGTTTCTTCATGGATTCTCCCACGAATCAGATCTTCCTTGTGCTGGAAAATGCCCAGCTGGCTGCGCTGGAAGGCAAGGCAAAGTTCGGCTTCTGGGAGAAGTTCGACGACACCCACACCGTGGTGCGTATCGCCACCAGCTGGGCCACCCGCATGGACGAGGTGGAAGCACTGATCGACCTGATGTGATCCTGTGCCCCTTTCGGGGGTATAACGATTTGAATGGCCGCCGCTTTCGCTCTGGCCATGATCAGCGGAATTTCATTTTTATAACTGGGCTTCAGAAACGCCTGCGGGCGTTTCTGAAGCCCTTTTTTCACGGTTGGAGCCCTGACGGCAAACAGCCAGTTCCCCGCAACATCCCTTTCTGTGAAAACGGAACACCGGAGCGTCCGCAGACGCTCCGCTGTCCCAAAATTAGAAATAATCTTTCCGCTAAAAATGCCCAGCAACGACGACGACCGCCGCCAGTGGCGGAAACAGGGAGGAGTTGTTGGGGCAGCGGCCAGCAAGACGCAAGTGCCGTCTAAGGCACGATGCGGATGCTGGGTGCCGCAACCCGTAAGGCGCGGAGGGCATTCAAAATCGTCCTGCGGCTATCTCAGAAGCCGTCAGCCGTGTTCCACGGCTGCGGGGTGCTTTCCACCGGCTGGCCGGGGGCGGCAAGGGCGCGCTCCATCAGCAGGGCAAGGTAGGCGTCCTGCAAGGCGTCTGCCAGCGGATACACCTCTGCCCCGCCCGCAAGATAGCCCTGCATCCTGTCCAGAAAACAGGCGATGGCGGTCTCGTCCTCGTTCAGCCCTGCCTGCGCGGCGGCAGCTGCCAGCGGGTCGGGCAGCGGGGTCAACAGACGGCACACAGGCTCCCCGGCGGCATCCAGACAGCGCAGGGTGTCGTCGAACACTTCGCCCCGCTCCCCCTGCACACTGGTGTGGGTGCTGCGCAGATAGGAGTGGTACTGCACGCCGTTAAAATCCAGAAACGCCGTGCCGCCGCCCGCAAATTCCAGCGTGTGCTGCTGCAAGGTCTTTTCCACCAGAGCGCCGTTATGCACCGCACCCCAGCGGGAATCCGTTTCGATGATCTTTTCCGTCCAGCTGCGTCCGGTCACCCGCACCGGCTGCTGCCCGGCATTCAAAAACTGCCGCGCCAGACTGACCGCGTGGTAGCCGTGCGCCACCGACAGCCGGGCAAACTGCGGCGTGCCCAGTGCGCCGCTGCGCACCGCCGCCAGCCGTTTTGCCAGCGTGGGGTACAGCCAGTACTGTTCTGCAACCTGCAGCTTTGCGCCCTGCCGGTGCAGCTGCCAAAGGGCGCGCAGCGCGTCCTCTTCCAGTGCCGCCGGGGTCTCGCTCAGCACGGCAAAGCCCCGGGCGAGCCATTCGGTGCTGACGGCGGCGATGGACGCTTTATTCACCGCCACCACCACAAGGTCTGGGTGCAGGACAGTGCACTGCTCCACCGAGGTGCTTACCGGCACGCCGTACTCCCGGTGCATTTTTTCGGCCTTTTCCTCGGTGCGGCAAAGCATGGCGCACAGCTCGAACCGTTCCGGCAGTGCCTGCGCGATACGCCAGTAAAACAGCGACCGCCAACCGGAACCTACCACGATAAACCGCAGCTTAGCCATTTGCCTGTTCCTCCTGAATATGTTTTTGCAGTTCCTGTTCAAAGCGGTCTGCGTCCAGCGGCAGGGTGATCTTCTCCCCCAGCCATGCGGACAGGTAAGCCGCGTCGGTCAACTCCAGCGCCCGCACGCCCTCCACGCCGGGGGCGGTCAGGGGCGTGCCGTACAGGATGGCATCCGCAAAGTTTGCCAGCATCTCCGGGTAAGGCTCTGCCTGCGGCGCGAACTGCTCGGTGGTGGTGGTCACGGTAAGCTGCTGGCGCTCGGTGCAATCGGCGGTGCGGCGGTAGGTCTCGGTGTCCGGCGTGTAGGTGCGCAGGGTGAGGGTGTCCTCTTCCAGCAGGGCGGTGCCCTTGGTACCCACGATCTCCAACCGCTCGGTGTAGCTGCCCTCGCCGGTGGAGAGGATAAAGGTTGCCGTGCGCTGCTGCGGGTACTCCATCAGCAGGGTGGCTTCGTCGTCCACCATGAAATCGTTATACTTGCCGTAGGGGATCACGGCATAAATGCTGGTCGGCATCCCGAACAGCCACTGCCAGATGTCCAGAATGTGCTGGCCCTGATTGAGCAGCGCACCGCCGCCCTCCCCTGCCCAGCTGGAACGCCAGCTGCCGGAGCGGTGGTACATCCATGTGCGGAAATAACGGCTGTTTTCCAGCTGCACCCGCTTGATCTCGCCCAATGCCCCATCATCCAGTAATTTTTTGAGCCGCATATACTTTTTGTAGCGGCGCTGATGGAACATCATGGCAAAAACAAGGCCGCTTTCCTCGGCGGCGCGGTTCATTTCCAGCGCCGGTGCCAGCGCGTTTGCGCTGGGCTTGTCGCACAGGACATGCTTGCCGTGGGCAAAGGCCTGCATCACCAGCGCCGGGTGGGTCTTGTGCGGGGTGACCACCAGCACGGCGTCAAACTCTTCTGCATAATCGTACAGCTGGTCGGCGCTGGGGCACACCCGTACCGTATCCGGCAGGGTGTCTTTTGCCCACTGCTGCGCCCCGGCGCTGCGGCAGACCACGGCGGTCAGGCGCAATGCGCCCGCCTTTCCTTCTGCGATCATCTGGGCATACTTGCGCCCCATGACCCCGGTGCCAATAACGGCTGCGCGTACTTCCTGCATGGTGTTCCCTCCTGTTTTTCCACAAGGTGTTTTGTTCTGGGGGAAAACTGCCTTTCACCCCTTCAGGTTTGCTTCAATGGCGGCTTTATCCAGCCCCTCGCCGATGACAATGACTACCTCCTGCCCCTGCGGGATGGGCGCAAGGGTGCAGCCGGCGGCGGTGGCGTTCAGCTCCAGCCAGCCGCCTGCCGGGGCGGGCGCAAAGCCCTTGACCCGCAGCACCTGCCCGCACTCGGGCGCTGCGAACAGCCTCTGTGCGGCGGCTTGCAGCTGCTGTGGGGTGAGGTGCAGTTCCAGAAAGCAAAGGGAGGTAAAGGCTGCGTGCTCATCAAAATGCAGCTTTTCGCAGCTGGCCTGCCGGTAGCCGCAGGCGGCAAGGGCAGCAAGGTCGGCATCGGTCAGGGCATCCCAGTCCTTGGCAAGGATCTCCCCCGGTGCAAAGCGGCGGGAAGATTTTGCGGTTTCCAGTGCACGCTCCAAGTGGGCAGCGGCGGCGGCGCACTGAGCGGGCGCTGCCAGCTGGGCGCGGCTCAGCAGCACACAGCCCGCGTTCATGGTCTCGGACGCCAGCAGGTACTCTGCCTGCGGCGAAAGTGTTTCCGGCAGCAGGGCGTCCACAATGGCAATCACGCTGCCCAGCTGATACCACCGGTCCAGCGGGTCGTCCCGCAGGATATCGAAAAACTCGTCCACGTCAAAAATGCCGCTGGGCTCCACCACCACACGGTCAAAGCCGCGCATGGCCATGGCGATGAGTTTGGTGCGCATCCGGCGCTGGTGGGTGTCGCAGTCGCAGCCGCCGCTGATGGTCTCCACATCGCAGCCGGGGCCCAGCACCTCCTGCACCAGCATGGCGTCCACGTTCACCGCGCCAAAGTCGTTTTCCAGAATGCACACCTTATGCCCCTGCTGTACCAGATACCGCACATACCGGCGCAGAAAAGTGGTCTTGCCTGCACCCAGAAAGCCGGTGATCAGGTCTACCTGTACCATACCTTTTTACCTCCGTTGCAAAAACCCTCCCAGCGCCGCAGCGCCCGGGAGGGCATATATTTCAGTCTTTTTTCCGGCGCTGTAATTCCCCGATGAGCGCCGCTGCTTCCGGCGCAATTGCCCCCGGCACAATGGCCGGGCGTGCCAGAAAATAGCCCTGCAAAAGGTCTGCGCCCAGCTCGATGACCGTACGCAGCTCGGCGGCAGTCTCCACGCCCTCGGCAACGATCTTCATGCTGCGGGGGTGGGCGTAGGCCACCACATTGCGCAGAATCTGCTGCTTGTCCGGCGAGGTGTCGATGCCACGGATGATGGTAATATCCACCTTGACGAACCGGGGTGCAAGCTGCAATAGCGTGTTCTCGTTGGAATAGCCGCTGCCGTAATCGTCCAGTGCAAACATCCCGGAAAAGCCCGGTGCATTGCGCTTTCTCTCCAGTGCTTCGTAGTCGATGGCTTCCTCTTCGGTGATCTCGACGACCATACGGTGGCACAACTCGTGCCAATGGTTGTCTATATATTTGCCGTCCTCATGCGACAGGCAGGTGCTGGCGATGGAGTTGACAAAGAGCATGGCATCCCCGGACACACTGCCTGCCCGGCACAGGCTTTCAAAGGTCTCCAGCGCCTTAGTAAAGGTGATGCGCTCGATCTCGTACAGTGCCCCCTGCTCCCGCGCCAGCTTCATGATGGTGGCCGGGGAGCGCAGGGTGGGCAGGTCGGAGCGCATCAGCGCCTCGTAGGCGACTACCCTGCCGCTGCGCGCCGAGAAGATGGGCTGGAAGCAGTAGAACACCTGCGCATTGCTGAGCAGCTGCCGGAACTCCCTGCGGGTGCGCTCGGCGTAGGCTTCGCGGTTGTACACCCCGATGTCGAACTCCTCCACCCGGCCTTTATCCGCGTGCTTGACCTGATACATGGCAAAGTCGGCGTATTTTTTCAGGGTCTCCCAGTCCTGCCCATCGTCCGGGTACCACGCGATGCCGCCGGAAAGGCTGATGTGCAAAGCGTTGCCGCTGGGCAGCAGCGCCACGCTCTGCTGCATGGCATTGGTCAGGCGGTCGATCTTTTCCCGCACTGCGTCCCGGCTGCGGTAGCCGTGGAACAGCACAAGGAACTCGTCGCCGGAAAGGCGGGCGCAGACCGTCCCGGCAGGGGTATTGTCCCGCAGGCACTGGCCGGTGCGGCGGATGTACTGGTCGCCCCAGTCGTGGCCGTAGGTATCGTTGATGTGCTTGAGGTTATCCAGGTCCATCATCATCAGCGCCGCTACGCCCATGCGCTCCGGCGCGGCGAACAGCTCGGTGCACACCCGGTTGAAGGCCTGCCGGTTGTACAGCCCGGTCAGGATATCGTAATCGCGCTCGTGCTCGATGCGCTTCCGTTCCAGCACAGCGGCGGTCACGTCCTCGGCAAGGCCGATCTTGGCGTGCCCCTCGATGGTGCTGCGCAGCATGATGTACCGCACGCCGTCCGGCTGCCGGATAGTCAAAAGCTCGTCGCCCTCGGCGGTGCGGCCACAGGGATTCTTTTCCCGGATGCCCTTGAGCACCTCCTCAAAGCGGCGCACGCTCAGCGGCTTGCCCTGCATCTCGGGCTTGCCCAGCAGGGAGAAGAAATTATCGGTCACGAACACGCTGCCGGTGTCGGTGCGCAGCTCGTAGCCGCCGATCTCCACACTGGCCATATCCATGATGCGCAAAAACTTGGTGGAGTTGGTCACCAGTTCCCTGTTCAGCTCGGTAATGGTCTCGGCAAAGCGGTCCACCTCCCGGATGGCAGTGCGGGACAGGCGGGGGAAGGTCTTTTTCTCCTGCGCGTCTATCACCTCGCGGTACAAACGGTTGATGGGTCTGGCCAGCCGCGCCGAGACCAGCAGGCTGCCCAAAACGCTCAGCACCAGTGTGACCAGTATGGTAGCCAGCAGCACCTTGCGCACCCGGTCGGAAAAAGCCAGCAGCACCGATTGTTCCATGGTACCGGCCAGAAACCACTTTTCGGCGGCAAAGGGCGCGTTGCGGTTATACACCTGCAGCGGCTCCAGCACCATATAATAGCGCTTATCGTTCAGCTCCACCCAGTTGCCGTCGCTGCCGTTGCTGCGGCAGTTCAAAACGCCCAGCGGTGCATCTGCCGTTACCAGATCCTCACCGGAGGTCACGGTCTTGCGCAGGGAGAGCACGTCGTCCGTCAGCGCATCATCGGTAGTGGTCACGATAAAATAGGTGCCTGCCTTGTCCTCGTCCAGCTCGGTGAAGGGCAGCTTGGTTTTCAGATACTCGGTAAGCAGCTCCACGCCCACCACGCCGTACACCGTGCCGTCCGGCAAAATCAGCGGCATCGAGTAGGCAATGGCGTGCCGGTCGTCCCCTGCCAGACAGTAGGAGTCGGTGGTCCAGCGGCCATAGCTTTCCGCCGAAAGGCTGGCACCGCTCTTATACGCGGTCTGAAACACCGTGCGCAGGATGCCGCCCTTGGTATTGCCCTGATAGGGGAAAGCGGGCTGCCAGCCCTTATCCGTGCCGATGGCCAGCTCTTTTACCACTGTGGCGCTGGCGCGTTCCAGCAAAAGGTCGCTGTTGCGCTCCGAAGGGCGGGCGTCCGGGTCCAGATCCCGCAGGTAGATGCCGGGCATTTTTTTGCCCACCTCGCAGGTGTCCAGATCGTGGGTGTTCAGCATGATAAAGATGCCGGTCACCTGCTTTGTGCGCAGGGTGTCCAGAAGCTGCGGGGCAAGGGCAACCAGCAAAGCATCGCTCTGCTCGCTGCTGTTATCCAGCGTATCCAGCGAGATATCGCCATTTTCCAGCAGCTGCTGGGTGGTGGTGGTGATCTGCTCGCTCAGCTGCCCAAGATCCTCCGCGTTCCGCAGGATCTCCTGCACATAGCTGGCGCGGTTGCGCACCCGCATGGTAAGCAGATCCTTGGCGTTTTCGTCCAGCTGTCCGGTCACGTTGACTGCAAGGATGCTGGCGACCGCCATCAGCAGCTCCACCGCCAGCACCAGCATCAAGGTAGCAAAAATATTGTAGAACACGGTTCTTTCCGGTCTGTTTTTCAAGCGCTGCCGCTGGCGCTCTTTCCATGCGTCAAACATCGCCCTGCCTCCTTTCCGTCTTTTTCCGGCGTTCAGCCCTCGTACTGCTGTAACTGTGCAAGGGTGGCCTGATACCACGCCTCAAAATAGTCGTCGGTCAAAAACTCTGCCATGGCTGCTTCCGCGCTCTGGCCTGCGGCAATGCGTTCCAGCACCGTGTCCCGGTCAGCACTGGCCTGATCGCTCATGCTGTAATCCAGCACCTTGCGGGCTGCGTTGCCGCCCGCAAAGGCCATAGGGGTGTACAGCTCGTTTTTGCGCACTGTTTCCACCGCGCCGGAAAGGACCTGCTCCATGGTGTCGGTCAGTTCCAGTCCGCTTGCGCGGATGGCGTCCATGTCGTTGGCGGCGGTGGTCACCGGCAGATAGCCCGACTCCACCGCGAAAGCGATGTTATTCTGCGGCTCGGTGAACCACTTTAAAAAGGTGACTGCGCCGTTGATCTCGTCCTCGGTGCCGGTGGTGACCACCATGCCGGCACCCTGCTGCACCGCCACCTTTTCGCTCCCGGCAAACCGGGGCACAGGCAGCACCTTCATCTCGATATCGTGGATCTGGTTATCCCCGGGCATCACCTGCTTCGGGAAGAAGGTGGCGCTGGCACAGGAACCTACACAGCCCAGCAGTGCGCCGGTTTTCACGTCATCGCTGCGGAAGCGGCCATTCGCAGCAAAATACCCCTTGACGAAGGGCACATAGTAGTTATCCCACAGCTTGCGCACCACATCATGGTCGAAGTGCAGGGTCATTTTGCCGTTGTGCACTTCAAAAATTTCGCAGCCCAGCTGCTTTGCGCCCACAATCATATAGTTTGCCATCGCGTCCCGGCCAAACAGCGCCTTGCCGCCGGACCAGTTGTAGTACTGCTCGGCCACCGCTGTCACGCCCTCCATGGTGGAAAGGGCACCGTAACGCACAAAAGTGTCCTTTGCAAACCGCTGCCAGTCGGTATCGTTAAAGAACATCAGCTCGGTGGATTTTGCCACCGGAAAAATTTTTATGCTGCCGCTGCCGTCAAAATCGCCTTCGGTGATATAGCCGGGCACAAAGGCGGCCTGTTCGTCCTCGGTCAGGTAGTCCTTCAGGTCCACCACCATGCCCATCTGGTCCAGCTTGTACGCGGTATCTGCGTAGGCGGCAAAAATGGTGGGCATCTCCGCAGAGCCCACCTTGCCCTGTGCTGCGTCCATCACGTTGGCTTCCAGATCGTTCACCGTGCCCTGACTGGAGCCCGTCACCCGGATGCCCTTTGCCTTGCCGATGGTCTCGTTGAAGGTGCTCACAAGGCGGTTGAAGCTTTCCAGCTGGTCACCGTTGTAGTAGTTCCACACCGTGATGTCGGTCACTTCTTTTTTGCTCGTTTTCGCATCGCAGCCGGACACCGCCAGTGCCGCTGCCGAGACCGCTGCCGCTGCCAGAAAGCTGCGGCGCGAGATCTTGTTCTTCATCCCATACCCTCCCAGCGTATACAGGCGCACTCTACCCCATACTATACTATTTTATATAATACCACCGTTTCCGTCATAGTGTAAACTATTTCTTGAAGAATCTGGTAAAAAAGTATAGATGACGAATTTGGGTCTGTTTTTTTGGCAGATTTGTCAAAAGCATATTCCCAACCGTGAAAAAGGGGTACAGGAAAACCCGCAGGCTTTCCTGTACCCCGAAAATAAAACTATTTTTTCCCGTTACATCCGTATCCGCTGCGCGGCGCGGGCGATGGAGGCCAGCAGCGTCACAAGGCGCTTTTCGTCCATCTGGCCGCAGTAGCTGGTAAAGGTGTAGTAGCACCCCTGCACGCAGAAGGACAGCACCACCTTGCGCACTACGTCTGCCTCAAAGGTGGGGTCGGTCTGGGCGATGCACTGACACATGGCCTGCTCCACCCGGTTGATGAACAGCCCCTGCCGGGAGCCGGAGAAGAGCACGGTGATCTCTTTCTGATGCGCGGTGAAGGCGCGGAACATCTCCCGCGTCAGCCACTCGGTGCGCTCGCTCACATCGCTGGCGGTCAGGCGGGGCAGACTTTCCACCACCGCCTGCACCATCTCGTCCTCCATGGCGTTGGCCAGCGCATAGATATCCTGATAATGGGCGTAAAATGTGGATTTATTGATGCAGGCGCGGTCGCACAGCTCCTTGACGCGGATCTTCTCCACCGGCTTTTCGGTGCGCAGCTCCATAAAGGCTTCTTTGATGGCGCGCTCAGTCTTTTCAATGCGGATATCCAGAAAACCCACCCCTTTTGCATTTTTGTTGATTTTCCAACATTTTTCCGGTTTTGCGGATAGACAAGCCCCGCAAGCCTTTTTATACTGGGTACAAGCGCCGCAGGGTCACTCCTTGCGGTACAAAAGCCCCTGCTGCTCCAAAGCATCGCGGATGCGGGCAAAGGTGTCCTTGTCCGGGCAGCGCAAAGTGTGCAGGTGCACGCCGCCGGTCATGCGGCTCAAAAGGCTCTCGGGCGCATCGGCTGCCTGACGGATAAAGTTGTCCACATCGTACCGGTTGCACAGGTTCAGGGTGGCGCGGATCTCGCCGTACAGGCTGTTTTCCACCGCCACATCCACCACCGTGCCGCCCTGATCTACCACGGTGTACAGCTCCCGGCGCATCTCCTCCTGCGTGCGGTGCACACAGGCCAGAATGCCGGTATAGCCCTTCTCCGCCGGGTGCAGCTGGTAGCCCCGGGGGGTTGCATCGATCTGCGCCCCACCGGCGCGCAGCAACGCCACATCCCCTACCACGATCTGCCGCGACACCCCCAGCTCTGCCGCCAGCGTGCTGGCGCTTAAAGGGGCACCGGCGCTGTTCAGCCGGGTCAGGATGCGTTCTCTGCGCTGTGCTGCATTCATAGGGGGTCAGGCTTCCTTTCCGTAAAACGACTTTTCTCTCCTTATTGTAGCAAAACGCGGCAAAATGTGCAAGGTTATTCCAATCTCAGCAGGGTGGCGTAATTGGAGGGCAGCTGCACCTTCATGCGGTTCCACTCGGTGGAGACCAGCACCTCCTGTGCTCCTACGGTGTCCGCCAGCAGGTCGGTGACCTTGGCAGCCTCCACCGGCAGCTGGAACTCCAGCTGTGCGGGAGTATCGCCGTTGTTCAGCACCGCTACCACCGCCTTGCCGTCCAGCACCCGGGCAAAGGCGTAGCACTGGGTAGTAAGCTGCAATTCTTTTACCTCGCCGTAGGTCATTTCCGGCAATTCAGCCTTGCATTTCCCCAGCGCTTTGTATACACTGGTAACAGGATTTGTGCGTTCTGCATCGGCGTAGTCGCTAAGCTCCAGACAGGGGCGCAGCGGCCAGTCGCTGCCCCACTCCTTTTTGCCCTCGATGCCGAACTCCGAGCCGTAGTAGATGGACGGAATGCCCCACAGGCTGTACACCAGAATGGCGATGTGCCGGATGTGCTCTTTGTTGCGCAGCTTGTTGGGCAGGCGCTCCACATCGTGGTTATCCGAGAAGAGATACAGCCGGGTGTCGTGGCACAGCCCCTGCAGCCGGCGCATGGTGTGGGCAATTTCAAAATAGTTGTGGTCGTTGTGGCCGCTCCACAGGCCCTTGTGCAGCTCGTAGTTGGTGACGGAGTGCAGCATTTCCGGGTTTGCCCAGCGGCTGTAATCCCCGTGGATGACCTCGCCCATCAGCCAGAACTCCGGCTTTACCTCGTTTGCCAGACGGCGCAGCCCCCGCATGAAGTCGAAATCCAGCACATCGGCTGCGTCCAGACGGATGCCGTCGATGTCGAACTGCTCCACCCAAAAGCGGACGGTATCATAATGGTACTGCTGCACCTCCGGGTTGCGCTGGTTCAGCTTGACCAGCAGGTTGTAGCCGCCCCAGTTGCCGTAGCTGAAGCCGTCGTTATACTCGTTGTTGCCCCAGAAGTTCACATCGCAGAACCAGTCCTTATAGCGGGCGTTCTCGCGGTTCGACTTCAGATCCTGAAAGGCGAAGAAATCGCGGCCCACATGGTTGAACACGCCGTCCACGATGACCCGCTGTCCGCGGGCGTGGCAGGCCGCCACAAAGGCCTTGAACTCTTCGTTGGTGCCAAGGCGGCGGTCCACCAGACGGTAGTCGATGGTATCATAACCGTGGGAGCCGCTCTCGAACAGCGGGCCGATGTAGATGGCCGTACAGCCCAGCTTTGCCGCGTGGGCTGCCCATGCTTCCAGCTTTGCAAAAGCGCCCGGGGTGGGCTGGCCGTCGTTTTCGTGCGCACAGCCGCACAGCCCCAGCGGATAGATGTGATAAAATACTGCTTCGTCATACCAAGCCATGATCGTTCGCTCCCATTCTATTGCTTTAAAAAAGTTGCACCGCTTGCAAGGCGGTAGCAACAGTATACCACACCCTCTGGCAAATATGTGTATTTTTGCCGATTTTTGTCAAGATTCGCTAAGATTATCGGCCATCATGCCGGTAAAAAGACGTTTTTCTTGGATAGTTTGCCCAAATAGCCTTGTACCAACCGGCGCACACCGCCGGTCAACATAGAGAAGTAAGGAGATCTTTGCATGAATTACCCTGTGATCCCCCGCACGTTTTTCAGTGGCGACTGCTTCGATGCCTACCGCATTCTGGGTGCGCACCCCTGCACCGACCCAAACGGCGCCGAGGGCTGGCGTTTTGCCGTGTGGGCACCCGGTGCCACCGCCGTGGAGGTATGCGGCGGCTTTGACGGCTGGGAGCGCGGCGTGCCCATGGAAAAAGCCGATACCGGCGTGTGGAGCGCTTTTATCCCCGGCCTTGCGGAGGGCGACCTGTACAAATACCGCGTGCATGGCGCGGACGGCAGCGCCGTGATGCGCAGCGACCCCTACGCCTTTGCCACTGAGCTGCGCCCCGGCACCGCCAGCAAACTGACAAAGCTGGATTTCACCTTTGACGACACCGCGTGGATGGAGCGGCGGGACAAATGCCGCAACCGCCCGCTGAACATCTACGAGCTGCACGCCGGCAGCTGGAAGCATAAGCCCGGCGCAACCCGGCCGGACGGCTCGGACGGGTGGTACAACTACGAGGAGCTGGCGCGGGAGCTGATCCCGTGGCTGCTGGAGCACCACTTTACCCATGTGGAGCTGCTGCCGCTGGCCGAGCACCCCTTTGACGGCAGCTGGGGCTACCAGACCACCGGCTACTTCTCGGTGACCAGCCGCTACGGCACCCCCGCCCAGTTCGCGGGCTTTGTCAACGCCTGCCACCGCATGGGCATCGGCGTCATCATGGACTTTGTGCCGGTGCACTTTGCCGCCAACGCCGACGCGCTGGCAAAGTTTGACGGCACCTACCTGTACGAGTACGACAGCGACGTGGGACAGAGCGAGTGGGGCACCTGCAACTTCAACTACTACCGCCGGGAGGTGTGCAGCTTTCTGAGCAGCGCCGCCGGGCTGTGGATGGACGTGTACCACTGCGACGGCATCCGCATGGACGCCATCTCCCGGGCGCTGTACTGGCAGGGCGACCCCAACCGCGGCGTGAATCAGGGCGCTGTGAACTTTTTGCGCAGCCTGAACCACGGCCTGAACGAGCGCTGGCCCACCGGCATCTACATGGCGGAGGATTCCACCAACTTCCTCAAGGTGACCGCCCCCACCCGCTACGAGGGCGTGGGCTTTGACTACAAGTGGGACATGGGCTGGATGCACGACACGCTGGACTACTTTGCCACCCCCTTCGGCGAGCGCCCGGGCTGCTACGGCAAGCTGCTGTTCAGTATGCACTACTTCTACAACGAGCTGTATCTGCTGGCGCTGAGCCACGATGAAGTGGTGCACGGCAAAAAGACCATCATTGACAAGCTGTGGGGCAGCTATGCGGAAAAATGCGCCCAGCTGCGCACCCTGTATTTTTATATGTACACCCATCCCGGCAAAAAGCTGAACTTTATGGGCAACGAGCTGGCACATTTCCGGGAGTGGGACGAAAAGCGGGAGCTGGACTGGAATTTGCTGGAATACCCCTTCCACGATGCCTTCCAGAAGTACTTTGCAAACCTCTGCCGCACCTACGCCTCCGAGCCCGCCCTCTACGATGGCGAGTACAACCCGGACTGCTTTGAGTGGGTGGCCAGCGAAAGCTGCGCCGAGGGCGTGTACGCATGGCTGCGCAAGGGGCGCGGGCAGAACCTGCTCTGCGTGATGAACACGCAGGACCATGCCCACAAAAAGTTCCCCCTGTACCTCAAGTTCCCCTGCAGCGCAGAGCTGGTGCTGGACACCGAGGCCGGGGTCTGGGGCGGCGTGCACAAGGCGCACCGCAAGCAGAACTTCCACACCACCGACGGCGGCGTGTTCGGCCGGGACTATACCCTGACGCTGGACCTGCCCGCCATGGGCAGCTACCTACTGCGGCTTGCCCCGGAAGCTCCGAACCCGGACGCCGCTCGCCTGAGTGCCAACAAGGCGCTGGCGCAAAAGCGCAAGGCGGCAAAGGCCGTAAAGGCCGTTGCGGAAGTTTCCGATAAGTAATATTTACACAAAAATGTCCCGTCTGCTTTGAAAACGGCGGGACATTCTGCATTTTTCGCCTTCGGGGTGCTGGACAGTGCCCCGGGGAGTTGTTATACTGTAAGGTGTGAAACTTTGCAAGGAGGGCTCATTCCCCATGACCGATACCATAACAAGGCTGCGCACCTCAAACACGGCAAAGTGCGTGCTGGCATTGGCCGCTGCGGCGGTGCTGCTGGCCGTTTTTGCGCAGGCTGCGCCCGGCAGCGTTTTCTTCTTTCCGCTGGTGAGCCTGTGGTGCAACTTAGCGCTGTTTGCCTGTGTGCTGCTGGTGCTGCGGGTAGCGGGGGTAAAGTTCGACCTGTTCCACAAGGCGGTGCTCGTTGGCCTGTGGGCGGCGGCGCTGCTCTACTTTTTCTGGGCGCTTGACCGCCGCAGCTTTGTTTACATCTGGGATTATTTCAACTATATCAACAAGCAGTACAGCGCCGAAGCCGCCTTTCTGCAAGGCCCGGCGGCGGGCTTTCAGTACATCTTCGGCTCTTTTGCCGAGGACTATACCAACTTCATCACCCTGTTTCTGGATTTTCCCTTCTGCCTGAGCGACCGCACTGGCGACAGCTTTGCGTTCTGTCAGGTGTTCAGCATCCTGCCCATGCTGCTGGTGCTGCTGGCGGGGCTTACCATCAAGGTGGGGCAGATGCTGCAGGTGAAAAACCGCTTCTGGTACTTCCTCATGGGCTTTTCGTGGTGCATCACCTTTCCCTTTTTGCGCATGAGCGCCATGCTGGGGCAGCCGGACTGGTTCGGCCTGATCTTCGGCTTCAGCATCCTGCTGCTCACGCTGGACTTCCGGTTCGAGAGCTTACAGCCGGTGCGCTTTTGCCTGCTGTTTGCTGCCACGGCAGCCATCATCCTTTCCCGCCGGTGGTACTTATACCTTGTGGTGGGCTACTACTTTGCCTACGCGTTGCTGGTGCTGGTAAGCAGTGTGCGTATTGCCCGCGCCGGGCAGAAAACGCAGGCGCTCGTACAGGTGCGCAATCTGGTGCTGTTCGGGCTGATGAGCATGGTGGCTATGCTCATTCTGCTGTGGCCGATGGTGCGCAAGATCCTCAGCTACGATTACGCCGGGCGCTATGCTTACTACAACTTCGGCGGCCTTACGCTGGAGCTGGCCGCACAGGCTTTGCGCATCGGGCTGCTGAACTTTATCCTCATCGGGCTTGGGCTGTGGTTTGCGGCAAAGCGCCGCCTGCCCGCCCTGCCCTGCCTTGCGGGCGCAGAGCTGCTGATTAGCCTTTTGCTGTTTATCCGGGTGCAGAACTCCGGCTCTCACCAGATGCTGCTATTTTTGCCGGGGTGGCTGCTGCTCTTCCTCACCGGCGCGGCGGCGCTGGCCGAGGGCATCCAGAAGCACCGGGAGCTCAAGCTTTTCTACTGGGTGTTCACACTGGTGTTTGCCGTCTCGGTGCGCTGCTCTCCGCTGACCGTTGTGGCGATGCCGGGCTTTCTGGTGGATCACTTCCCGCTGGAAGCCACCAGAGAGTTCGTCCGGTTGGACAAGCTGATCTACGACCGCAAGGATCTGCCGCAGATCAAGGCCATTGCCAACTGGATCGACACCCACTGCGCCGAGGGCGAGCTCAGCTACATGATCCCCCACGATATGCTGTATTGCCCGGATCACTTCAAGAACTGCCTTCTGCCCGAAACGCCCATTAACGATAAGCTGGCCTTCGGCTTCTCGGTGCCGGGTACCCACAACTTTCCCATGCAGTTCTTTGAGGCGAAGTACGTCCTTACCGCCGACCCCTTCCCCCAGACCTTTGTGGGCAACGGCGAGCTTTCCCACAGGTGGAACGACCGTTTCCTTGCGGTGCGGGAGGAATCCTTTGCGCTGGAAGCCACCTTTGATATGGGCAACGGCACCACCTTTACGATATGGCGGCGCACCGCAGCCCCCACCCGCGCCGAGGTGGAGTACTACCTGAGCGCCTTTACGGAAGAAGATGCCCAGTACCCGGAGATGTTCTCCGAAATTGCAGAAAGCTGGCTGGCCGCCCGTGGGCTGTAACGCCGCTTTTATAAAAAGGAGTGTTCGACTATGGAACAGACTGCAAACACCATGCCCGCTGCCGCTTTAGGGCAGTACAAGGGGCTTGCTTTCACCCGCCGGGTGCGCCCGGTATCGGAAAAGGCCGTGGAAGCGGATATCGCCAACATGGCGCGGGTCCATGCGCCCTTTGTGCCCACCGGCGACCCCGCTGCCCGCGGGATGCGGGTCACGCTGGATTTCGAGGGCTTTCTGGAGGGGGCTTCCATCCCGGACAGCCGGATGGAACAGGTGACCGTGGTGCTGGGCACCGGGCAGCTGATGCCCGCCGCAGAAGAAGCGGTGTACGGCCACTGCGCAGGTGAGACTTTCCGGTTCGACTTCACCTACCCTGCCGACTTCCGGGTGCCGGAGCTTTCCGGCAAAACGGCGCAGTTTGAAATTTGTCTGCACACGGTGGAGCGTAAACAGGTGCCCCCGGTGGACGATGCCTTTGCCAAGACGCTGGGCTTTGCGGACTTGGAAGCCCTGCGGGAGAGCCTGCGGGAGAAAAAGCGCGCCTCCCACGAGGCCAACGCCGACCGCATTGCCGGGGCGGCGCTGCTGGATATGGCAGGCGCGAACCTGACCGTGGCGCTGCCCGCCGAGCTGCTGGCGCAGAACGCCGAGTACCAGATGAACCAGCTGCGCCAGCGGCTGCGCAAGAGCCAGATGACCATGGAGCTGTACTGCAAGAGCGCCGGGCTGACCCCGGAGCAGGTGCGGGAGGGCTACCGCAAAGAGGCCGAGCGCCAACTGCGGGCAATGCTGGCGGTGCGCGCCATTGCCGAAGCCGAACAGATCACCGTGACCCAGCAGGAGGTGGACGCCGAGATCGCCCGCCTTTCCAAGCTGCACGACACCCCGGAGGAGGAGATCCGCAAGGTGCTGAGCCGGGACGCCATCGCCGCCGCCGTGACCAACCAGAAGGTGCAGCGTTTCCTGCTCGACCACGCTGCCCTTACCTCTGTTGTGGAAAAGGAGTAAGACCATGGGCTTTTTTACCAGAACTGCAATGGATGCCCTGATGAAGACCACCCATCCCGAGATCAACCGCCGCCAGTGCTGGAACCTGCACCCCCACCGCAAGCCCTGCACCACCTGCAAGGACATCTGCCCCTATGGCGAGGAGATTTTTACCCGCCCGAACCTCGTCAAGGACTGGGATCCCTGCACCGACTGCGGACTGTGCGTTTCTGCCTGCCGCAGCGGCTGCATTGCGCCCTCGCCGGAGCAGGTGCAGCGGGATACTGCCGCTGCCGACACCGACAGTGATACCATCTGGATCGGCTGTGAAAAGTCCACCCGCAAAAACACCGTGGTGCGCAGCTGTATCTGTGCGCTCTCGTGGGAGGCGCTGGCGTATCTGGCGCTGAACAAAAAGATCGTGCTGGACCTGACCCCCTGCGGCGGGTGCGAGAACGACTTGTGCGCCGAGCAGCTGCGCAAGGAGTTGACAAGACTTGTGGACTTTTTCGGTCAGCCGATGTTCGAAGCGCGGTTCTCGCTGGCATACGAGGAAAAGGAGTACCCCTACCATGTGCAGGAGCTGACCCGCCGCGAGATGCTGGAACAGGTGAGCCACGGCTCCAAGAGCGGCACCAAAAAGCTGCTGCAGATGCTGCCCGGTCTGCGCAGCGAGGAGGACAGCGGGGTGGACTTCCGTCTGCTGCTGCACCAGCGCACAAAGCAGCTGAAAGCCGCTATGGAAACGCCCCTGCAGTACGGCTACTATATGCCCAAGTTCACCGACAAATGCTTTGGCTGCGGCCGGTGCGAAAAAGCCTGCCGCGCCAACGCTTTGAAGTTTGAGGAGATGCCCAACGGCCAGACCCGCATGGTGCTTACCCCGTGGAAGTGCAGTGAGTGCGGCGTGTGCATGAACGTGTGCTCCAACAAGGGCTTTGACGGTATGAAGCTGTACCAGCTGACCACCCTTGGCCCCGTGGTGCTGCACAAGTGCACCAAGACCCTGTGCAAGCAGTGCGGCAAGCCCATTGCCCCGGACAGCGCCGAGGGCCTGTGCTCGGTGTGCCGCATCAAGGCGCGCACCCAGAAGCGGCAGGAGGAGGCGCGTCAGCGCGCCGAGCAGCTGAAGGCCGAGCGCGCCGCCAAGGCCGCCGAGGAGGCCGCAGCAGCGGCTGAAAATGCTGCCGAAGCTACGGCAGAAACTGCCGCCGAAGCTGCCGTAAAGACTGCGGAGACCGCCGCCACTGCCCTGCCCGCTGCCGTCCCCGCCGGGCAGAGCGCAACCCCTGCCAACGTGGCTGCGCCCGCTCTCGGAGAGCCGCGCTCCGAATAATAAGGGGCAGGGCTGACGAGTTGCGCCCTCTCAGGCGCTCCCGCGCCAGCTCTCCCAAAGGGAGAGCCAAGCCGTTAGGCTCGTTGCTAAAGCATTAGGCGCAATGAAAAACCTTCCGGGCGTGCAAAAGCCTTCCCCCGGTCGGGGGAAGGTGGCTGCGACCAACGGGAGCAGCCGGATGAGGGCGCAGACCGGCAGTCCGGTGGAAACTATTTGACGTTGCAACCAAACAATGCTATACTGGGCTTAAAGTTACCAGTAATAGCCGACAGACTGTTCAAAAGAGGTAACGGATGTGGTTCCGTTGCCTCTTTTTTTACAAAGAGCGAAAGAGGTTTTTATGATGCATCATGCTTTTTCCCGTCGTCAGTTCTTGAAGGCAGGCGGTGCGGCAGCCCTTTCCACCGCTGCTGCCGGGCTGCTGAGCAGCTGCGGCGGTTCCTCTGCGGGCGGCACTGCCACCGGTGACGGCAGCGCCACCTACACCGTGCTGTACGCCCGCCAGCCCGCCACCCTGAACTATCTCATCTGCTCTGCCGACCCGGACCTGTACCACGGCACCCACTGCGTGGACACGCTGGTGGAGTACGACAGCCGCGGCAAGATCCGCGAAGGCCTTGCCACCAGCTGGGAATGGGACGCCGACACCCTGACATGGACCTTCCACCTGCGGGACGAGAACTGGGTGGACTATACCGGCGCGGTGCTTGGCCCCGTGACCGCGCAGGATTTTGTGGACGCGCTGGCTTATCTGCTGGACCCGGACTATGCCTCCGGCACCGCCAGCCTTGTCACCCCCTATGTGGCCGGGGCTGAGGACTACTACAACTACTGCGTCTGGCGCAACAACGCCAACAACGGCACCGTGGCCGAGGACGGCACCACCTACACCATCGACGCCGCAGGCACCGTGACCCTGACCGCCGCCGACGGCAGCACCACCACCTGCCCTGCTGTGGATTTCTCCTCTGTGGGCGTTTGTGCCGTGGACGAGCACACCCTGACCTATACCTTGAACTACGACTTCCCGGGCTTTTTGAGCCTTTTGAACTACGCTCCCTATGAGCCTGCCTACGGCCCCATGCTGGCAGAGCTGGGCGACCAGTTCTGCACCAGCGCCGAGACCGCCTGCAACTGCGGCGCGTTCTATCTGGCGGAGTACACCCCGCTGGAAAGCTGGGTGATGAAGAAAAACCCCGAAAACTACGATAAGGACAACGTGTACATCGACACCATCCGCTACATCTACAATCAGGAGGCGCTTATCAGCGGCCCGGAGATGGTGCGGCGCGGCGAGATCGACCAAGCCACCATCAGCTCGGACATTCTGGACAGCTGGCTGGCAGACGATACCACCAAGGATATGGTATCCATGGAGCGCCCGGAGACCGGCAAGAGCTACTTCTACTTCTTCAACTTCCTGCCCTACGCCCACCAGTTCTCCAACTGGAACACCACCGGTGTGGACGCCCAGTACCAGCCGGACAACTGGGCCAAGGCGGTGAACAGCACCAACTTCCGCAAAGCCTTCCTCTACGCCATCAACCCCGCCGTTACGCTGGCGGTCACCGCACCGGAAGGGTACGAAAACTACAAGCTGCACACCATCACCCCGCCCTCCTTCTGCGCGGACAGCAAGGGCGTGGACTATACGGAATGCGGCGCGCTTGCCAAGGTGACCGACCACTTCAACGAAGCCACCGCCAAGCAGTACCGCGACGCCGCCGTGCAGGAACTGACCGCTGCGGGGGCTACCTTCCCCATTAAGGTGCAGTACCCCTACAATCCCGCCGTGGTGGACTGGGACAAGCAGTGTCAGGTGTTCAAGCAGCAGGTAGAGGGCGTTTTGAACGACGGTTTCGACTTTGTGGATATTATTATCACGCAGGGGCCGTCGGATAACTTTTTGAACGCAGTGCGCCGCGCGGGTGCGTATGAGTTCATGTCCTACTACTGGGGCGCCGACTACTCCGACCCCGAGACCGAGGTGTACCCCTTCTATCAGGAGGCGGGCGACCGGGGCACCTGCTACGCCTTTCTGCGCACCGGCGTAGAGGACGGCATCATCACCGGCGAGACCGCCGACTATGTCATGACCTACATGGACATGGTGGAAAAAGCCAAGGGCATCACCGCCGACCTTGACGCCCGGTACGCCGCCTTTGCCGATGCCGAAGCGTACCTCATCGAGAATGCACTGGTCATCCCGCTCAGCCTGCCGGTGCCGCCCTACATCGCCACCCGTCTGAACCTGTGGGAGGGGCAGTACGCCCCCACCGGCTTCTCCTCCAACCGCCTGAAGGGCATCCATATCCTCGACCACTACGTTTCCATGGACGAGTATAACGCCAACCGGGATGCACGGTAAGCCGCAGTGCCTGCGGCAATGAGGTGCTGACGCAATGAGGTGCTGACGCAATGAGGTTTGGCGCAAAATGATGTGCCGCTTGCGCGGCAATGCTTTATAATTTCGGGATAGCGGAGCGCCTGCGGGCGCTCCGCTATCCCATTTTCACGGGAGGGAACTCCCCATTTTCCCGCAAAAACCCACAAAGCACTTCCCAAAAAGGGCAATTTGCGGTATGCTATATCTATCGGTATTTCAAGTAAAAAGAGAGGTGCACACCATGGTGCAATATCTTGCAAAGCGCATCGGGCGCTCGGTGCTGACGCTGTTTATCATCGTGACGCTGGTGTTCTGCCTGCTGCGGCTCATGCCGGTGGAAGGCTACTTTGCAAACTACGAAAAAATGTCCGAGGCGCAAATTCAGGCCGGGCTGCAAGCCATGGGTCTTTTGGACCCTCTGCCCGTGCAGGTGGGGCGCTTTTGGAAAAACGCTTTGCACGGCGACCTTGGCGTGAGCCATATCTATAAGGTAAACGCCCCGGTCACCCAAATTTTAGCGCAGAAGCTGCCCATCTCCATCCAGATGGGCGTGCTGGCCATGCTGCTCAGCCTTGTGCTGGGCATCCCGCTGGGGCTTGTGATGGGTCAGTACAAGGGCCGCTGGCCGGATAAGCTGGGTACGGCGCTGATCGTGCTCATTCAGGCTGTGCCCGCTGCGGTGTACTTTTTGTACATCCAGATGTACGGCACGGCGGCGGTGGGCGTGGGGCTGCTCTTCAACGCCGCAAACTGGCGGTACTGGGTGCTGCCGGTGTGCAGCATGAGCCTTGCAAACCTTGCCTTTTACGCCATGTGGCTGCGCCGCTACATGGTGGACGAAAGCAACAAGGACTACGTCCGTCTTGCCCGCGCCAAGGGCGTGTGCGGGCGGGATATCGCGCTGCATCATGTGTTCCGCAACGCCATGGTGCCGCTGGTGCAGTATATCCCCTCGGCGTTTCTCAATACCGTGGTGGGTTCCATCTACATCGAGAGCCTGTACAGCATCCCCGGCATGGGCGGGCTGCTGGTCACCTGTGTGCAGCGCCACGACAACACCATGGTGCAGGGCATCGTGCTGCTGTACGCCTGTGTGGGCATCGTGGGTCTGATACTGGGCGATATCCTGATGGTGCTCATTGACCCCCGCATCAATTTTGGCAGGAAGGAAGGTGGCCGCTGATGTTCAAACGCGCGTGTTCCCGTCGGCTGGAAACGCAGCTGAACACCCTGCAAAAGGACGGCCCTGCCGCGTGGGCAGACCTGCCGGAGGAGGAGCTGTTCACCCCCGCCGGGTTCAGCCAGCAGCAAGCCGAAGCCACTGCCAGCACCAGTTACAGCTACTGGGGCAGCACCTTCCGTGCCTTTTTTAAAAACAAGCTTGCCGTGGCGCTGCTGGCAGCGCTGGCGGCGGTGGTGGTGTTCGCCTTTGTGCAGCCGCTGCTGCCCGGGCAGGCAGACCCCAACCTCTGCGCCGTAGACCCCGCCACCGGCATCCAGTACCGCAACATTGCCCCGGGGCAGCAGGGCTTTCTCTGGGGCTCCAACTCCATCGGACAGGACCTGTGGGCGCGCATCTGGGCGGGCGCGCGCACCAGCCTGACCATCGCCTTTTTCGTGGCGGTCATCGAGGCTGTCGTAGGCATTACCGCCGGTGTGCTGTGGGGCTATGTGCGCGGGCTGGACTTTGTGTTCACCGAGCTGTACAACATCTTCGATAACATCCCCACCGCCATTGTGCTCATCCTCATCTCCTATGTGGCTACCCCCAGCATCTGGACGATGATCCTTGGCATGTCCATCAAGGGCTGGATCGAGATGGCGCGGTTCATCCGCAACCAGATTTTAATTATCCGCGACCGGGACTATAACATCGCCTCCCGCTGCATCGGCACGCCCACGCTGCGTATCGTGCTGCGCAACCTGCTGCCGTATCTGGTTTCGGTCATCATGCTGCGCATGGCGCTGACCATCCCGGAAGCCATCGGCAACGAGGTGTTCATCACCTATATCGGCCTTGGGCTCTCGGTGGAGACCCCCTCGCTGGGCAATCTGGTGAACGATGGCCGCAAGGTGATGATGCAGGCGGGGCTGCGGTATCAGCTGCTCTACCCCACCCTGATTTTAAGCTTTGTCACCATCGCCTTTTACCTGATCGGCAACGCCTTCTCGGACGCTGCCGACCCCAAGAACCATCTGCAATAAGGAGGATACCCCATGACCCAAGACCCCATCCTCTCGGTGCGCGGCTTGCAGATCCGGTTCGATCTGCGCGGGCGCACCCTGCACGCCATCCGGGAGATCGACCTCGACCTTTACCGGGGCGAGGTGCTGGCTCTTGTGGGCGAAAGCGGCTCCGGCAAGAGCGTGTTCACCAAAAGCTTTATGGGCCTTTTGGACGCGAACGGCAGCATCACCGGCGGCAGCATCGACTACTACCCCACCCCCGGCTGCGCCCCGCTGCACCTTGCGGCACTGAAAACCGAAAAAGAGTGGCTTACCGTCCGCGGGCGAGAGATTGCCATGGTGATGCAGGACCCCATGACCAGCCTGAACCCGCTCAAGACCATCGGCGAGCAGATCACCGAGGCGGTCACCCTGCATCAGGGCTTAAAGGGCGCTGCTGCGCGGGAAAAGACGCTGGAATACCTGCGGGACGTGGGCATCCCGGACCCCGCGCTGCGGTACAAGCAGTACCCCCACGAGTTCTCCGGCGGGATGCGGCAGCGGGTGGTCATTGCCATTGCGCTGGCGTGCAATCCGAAAATCCTGCTCTGCGATGAGCCCACCACCGCGCTGGATGTGACCATTCAGGCGCAGATTTTGCAGCTGCTGCGGCAGATGCGGGAGAAATACCACCTGACCATCGTGCTGATCACCCACGACCTTGGCGTGGTGGCAAACCTTGCCGACCGGGTAGCGGTGATGTACGCGGGCGATATCGTGGAGATCGGCACAGCGGACGAAATTTACTACGACCCCCGCCACCCCTACACATGGGCGCTGCTGTCCAGTATGCCCCAGATGGGCGTGAAGGGCGAGGATCTGTTCAGCATCCCGGGCACGCCGCCCAACCTGTTTGCGGAGATCCACGGCGACGCCTTTGCGCCCCGCAACCCGCAGGCGCTGAAGATCGACTTTGTCAAGCGCCCGCCCTACTTTGCGGTGTCGCCCACCCACAAAGCGCGCACATGGCTGCTGGACCCCCGCGCGCCCCGCATCGAGCCGCCTGCTGCGGTGAAAAAGCTGCAAAAGGAGGGGCTGTGATATGGCAGAGCCGTTACTGGAAGTAAAAAATTTACAGGTGACCTACGGCAGCGGGCGCAAAGCGTACCCTGCGGTGCAGAACGCCAGCTTTACCATCTATAAGGGCGAGACCTTCGGTCTTGTGGGCGAAAGCGGCAGCGGCAAAACCACCATCGGCCGCGCCATTCTGCGCATTTTGCCCACCACCGGCGGCGAGATTTTATACAAGGGTCAGCGCATCAACGGCAAAATCTCCCGCGCGCTGGACAGGCAGCTCACCCGGGAAATCCAGATGATCTTTCAGGACCCGCAATCCTCCCTGAACGAGCGCGCCAAGGTGAGCTACATCGTAGGCGAGGGGTTGCAGAACGTGCGCCCGGAGCTTACCGCCGCGCAGCGGGAGGAGAAGGTGCGGCAGGCGCTGTTGGACGTAGGTCTGCTGCCGGAGTTTGCCAGCCGCTTTCCCCACGAATTTTCCGGCGGGCAGCGGCAGCGCATCGGCATTGCCCGGGCGCTCATCGTAGAGCCGGAGTTCATCGTGGCAGACGAGCCCATCAGCGCGCTGGATATGTCCATCCGGGCGCAGGTGCTCAACCTGCTGCGTCAGCTGCAAAAGCAGCGCGGCATCACCTACCTGTTCATCGCCCACGACCTTTCGGTGATGCGTTATATTTCCGACCGCATTGCCGTCATCCGCAAGGGGCATATCGTAGAGCTGGCGGACGCCGAGGAGCTGGTCACCCACCCGCTGCACCCCTACACCCGCAGCCTGCTTTCTGCTATTCCCATGCCGGACCCGCGCCGGGAGCGGGAAAAGCAATTGCTGGTCTACGACCCCGCCATGCACGATTACACCGCAGCGCCCCCCGCGTGGCGCCAGCTGCGTCCCCGGCACTGGGTGCTGTGCAATGACGCCGAGGCACAGCAGTGGCTCGCCGGAAGCGGGACGATTTGAAATGCGCGCCGCGTTGCTTTGCGCATAAATAGTTGCTGTTGCATTATAAAGTTGAATTGCTAGAATTTTCCGACAACTACCTTGACAATCAGCGGTATTGCTCTATAATACAAGTGTATACTATGCAAAAAAATGCATGGGAACGTTTGGGGGACATAATTAATAACAAGGAGGCAGTACGATGAAAAAAATGGAGCGCAGAAAGTTTTTGCAGGTTATGGGTGCGGCGGCTCTTGTGGGCGCAGCGGGTGCTTTGACGGGTTGTGGCCCGGTGCCTGGGCCGGAACAGAATAAAGGCGATGGCTCGGTTTCATTGGCATCGCTGGATGCGTTCACCGGACATTTGGAATGGAACAACGGCGTAGAACCGGAGGATGTCTCCGGAAACAGCTACTCCAAAGCGGTCAACTATATTGTTTGTGCATTTTCGAACGGATCCGAGTGGGATTTCTTGAAGAGTTATACCAATGGATATGGGTACGGTTTTGCAGAGTATCGTGTATCCAAAAAATATAAGAAGCTGACCATGAAGCTGGCACCGCACAAGCTGATGAATAAGGACGGAAACGCTTATATTAAAGTGTATGCAGATGATAAGCTTGTAGCAACTTCGGAGTTCGTGAAGAAAAAATCTTCGGTAATCGACTTTGAAGCAAATATTGCGGACGCAGAATATATCAAATTGGAAGTGTATGTCCATACAGGAAATTCCATCGGCGAGGGTCCGGATGGCAATGATGGTGCGCTCATCATGGCGGACGCAAAGCTGTGGTCGTAACGTTATAAAATGATGGACGAACGAAATGTCAGCCGCCGGAGTTTTTTTAAAGGTATCGGCAGTACCTTGCTGGTTTCGGCGGTGATTGGTATGACTGGCTGCGGCAAAAAGAGTCAGCCGAAAACAAAAACCAAAGAGGAATTGCTTGCGGGTGATTGGTACAGTTTTTTCACTGAGCCGGCTCTTTCCGTCTATGACGACGGAACCTATACGATGTATGGCGATTACGGTACAGGTCATTGGGCAATTGTAAATGAAGACCAGCTCAAACTTACAGATTTCTACGGGGAAACACATATCATGCGTTTGGTTGATATAGATGAGAGTAAACTGACGCTTGGCCCGACAGAAGCCGATATTGCGGGTGGTGCAGACCCGGACGCAAGGCTTATGATGTACCATACATATGAAGAAGCGAAGCAAAACCAGTCCAAAAATGAATAAGTAGTCAAAAGGGGCTGTTGCAAAATAGCTCTCTGAAAAAATCATGCACAAAACCCGGAACCTTTTCAGGGTCAAAACGGCTCAAAAAGGGTTCCGGGTTTCTGTTTTTGCACTATTTCTTTGTGCAAGTTGCTATCGCATTTTTATTTTGCAACAGCCCCTTTCCCTTTTTTACGGTTGCACGGTTTGTTTATTGACTTTCCCCTGCGGTTCTACTACAATACGGAATAAGAGGTCTTGCCCTCTCCAGCATCCCGGCAGCTTTCCACCATGGCAAGCTGCCTTTTTTATGACCGCCGCAAATACTGCGCCGGACGGGAAGATTGAAAGAAGAGAAAAGAAGAAAGGTTTTGATCCTATGACCGAAAACACCAAGGAGCCTGTCTATGCCTCCAAGGCAAAGCCTTGGCTGAAGTATTATGATGAAAAGTACATCCACCAGACCGTGCCGGAGTGCTCGGCCTTTGAGCTGATCTGCCGCAGCAACGAGCGGCATCTGGGCGACACCGCGCTGGAATACTACGGCCGCAGGTTCAGCTATGCCGACCTGATCGTGCAGGTAAAAAAGACCGCCGCCGCCTTGCAGGCGCTGGGGGTGAAAAAGGGCGATATCATCACGGTGGTCAGCGTGATGACCCCGGAGGTGGTCTACACCTTCTACGCCGCCGACCTGCTGGGCGCTACCCTGAATCTGGTAGACCCCCGGTACAGCGCCGAGGGCATCCGGGAGTACATCGAGGAGGTGGAGTCCCGCCTGCTGATCTGCCTGAACGTGGTGTACCCCCGCTGCCATCAGGCCGCAAAGCGCACCAGCGTGGAGCGGGTGGTGGTGCTCAGCCCCGCCGACAGCCTGCCGCTGGCCAAAGCCGTGGGCTACAAGCTGACCAACCCGGATAAAAACCGCTACGCCTCCAACGTGCTGCGCTGGAAGGACTTTATCGCCGCAGGCAAGGGGCACAGCCCCGCCGCCGTGCCCTACGACCCCCAGCACGCCTGCGTGGTGGTGCACACCGGCGGCACCACCGGCTCGCCCAAGGGCGTTATGCTGACCGACTACTGCTTCAACGCCCTTGCGCAGGAGTTTGCCGCCCAGAGCCGTCTGTTCCATCGCGGACAGAAGATGCTGAACGTGATGCCGCCCTTCATCGCCTACGGTTACAGCTGCGGCATCCACATGCCGCTGGTCATGGGGCTGCATGTCATCATCATCCCCAATCTGGACCCGGATAAGCTGGGCGCGCTGGTGTGGAAGCACAAACCCGCGCACATGTTCGGCGTGCCCACCCACTACCAGCAGCTGGCTGCCGACCCGCTGCTGAAAAACAAAGACCTTTCCTTCATCCGCAACTACGCCGCCGGCGGCGACTCCCTCTCGCTGGGCGCAGAGCAGACGGTGAACCAGTTCCTCAAAGCCCACGGGGTGGAGTACCCGCTGGCAAAGGGCTACGGCATGACCGAGGTGTCCTCGGCAGCCACCATTGCCGCCGGTAACGTGACAAAGCCCGGCAGCGTGGGCATCCCCATGGTCAACACGGTGGTCTCCATCTTCGAGCCCGGCACCGAGACCGAGCTGCCCATCGGTCAGCGCGGCGAGATCTGCATCTGCACCCCCACCGCCATGAAGGGCTACTACAACAAGCCCGAGGAGACCGCCTACCTGCTGCGCCGCCACGCCGACGGCCAGCTGTGGGCGCACACCGGCGATATCGGCTATATGGACGAGGACGGCTTTGTGTATCTGGACGCCCGCATCAAGCGCATCATCATCCGGCACGACGGCTTCAAGGTGTTTCCCTCCATGATCGAAAACGTCATCAGCCGCCACCCCGCCGTGCACCAGTGCTGCGTGGTGGGCTACGCCGATACCGACCACACGCAGGGACGTCTGCCCTTCGTCTTTGTGGTGCTGGACCCTGCCGCCGCTGGCAAAAAGCGCCAGATCCTGCGGGAGCTGCGCCAGCTGTGCCGCGAGGAGCTGCCGGAGTATGTGCAGCCCGCCGCCTCGGCCTATAAGATCATCCCCGAAATGCCCATGACCCCCGCCGGAAAGGCCGACTACCGTAAGCTGGAGGAAGAGGTGGGGTAAACCCGCTGCCTTTAAGAAAGAAGGAACCATCCATGGATCATCCCCGTTTTGCCGCATGGCTGTGCAGCGCCGCTGCGCTGGTGCTGCTGGCTGTGCCCGCCTTTGCACAACAGCCCGATGCCCTGCCGCCGGAGGCTGCCCCCGCCGCGCAGGTGCAGCCCGCTGAGGAAGCCCCCGCTGAGCAGGCCGCCCAGCCCGCCCCGGACGGAGAAGCGCCCGCTGAGGAAGCCGCCCAGCCCGCCGGGGAAGCCACTGCCGCCGACCCACAGCGCACCTATGTGGCGCTGGGGGACAGCATCGTTTCCGGCGTAGGTCTGCCGGATTTCAAGTACACCGAAGCCGCCATCGGCATGGACGTGGCCGCAAACTTCGAGGGTTACCCGGAGCAGTGCTATGTTTCGCTGGTGGGCAAAGGCCTTGGGCTGGACCGTCAGCACGCCATCAACCTTGGTCTGCCCGGGCTGACCACCGGCGACCTTGTGGATATGCTGCACACCGGCGCAATGCCCCAGATGAACCAGCTGGCGGGCACCTACTACGTCTACCCCCAGATGCTGGACTATATCCGGCGTGCGGATATCATCAGCGTGCAGATCGGCTCCAACGATGCGCTGGTGCCCGCCCTTGTGGCGCTGGGCAACGCCACCAACTGGAAGAGCGAGCAGCTGGTAGCCACCATCGTCAGCGGTGTGCTGCGCGAGCCCAGCTTTGAGAACCTGCAGCGGCTGAACAGCGACCTTTCCCGCCTGCGGCTGACCCGCGAAGAACGCAAAGCCACCACCCAGCTGCTGCTGGGCGGCGGCACCGACGCCATCTGCGAACAGGCGTATCAGGACGCCGCCGTACACATGCCGCAGGTGGTGTCCCAGCTGCGGGCGCTGAACCCGGACGCGCAGATCATACTGGTAGGCTACACCAACCCCGTGCCCCTGCTGCCGGAGTGGACACAGCTGTTCCGGCGGCTGAACGCCCTTGGCAAGAGCCTTGCCGCCCAGAACGAGAACGTGACCTATGTGCCCATCCCCTTTACCCTGACCGCCACCGATGCCCACCCCACCGTGAGCGGGCATAAGTACATCGCCAAGCGCATCCTGCGGGCGGTCAAGTAAGCGCACCAAAAAAGCCGGGCAGCCTGCGGGCTGTCCGGCTTTTTATTTGTGTTCAGCTTACCCTTCCGCTCTCTACCGAGAAGCTGACATCCGCCGCAGCCATGGTGGACTTGCGGTGAGATACCAGCAGCACCGTGCGGTCTTTGCACGCGGCGCGGACGGCACGCAGGATGATGCCCTCGTTCAGGCTGTCAAGGTTGGAGGTGGGCTCGTCCAGCAGCAGGAAAGGCGCATCGTGCAAAAATGCCCGCGCCACGCCGATGCGCTGCCGCTCGCCGCCGGAAAGGGTGCTGCCCAGCTCGCCCACGGGGGTGTCGTAGCCCTTGGGCAGGCTGCGGATAAAGTCATCCAGCGCAGCCTTTTTGCAGGCGGCTTCCACCTCTGCCTGCGTAGCATCGCGCTTTGCAATGCGGATGTTGTTGCCGATGGTATCCGCAAACAGTTCGGTCTCCTGCGTCACAAGACTTTCCTGCGCGCGCAGGGCGGCGGTGTTCACCCGCCGGATGTCCGCATCCCCAAACCGGATGCTGCCGGTCTGCACGTCCCAGAAGCGCATTAGCAGCCGCAGCAGGGTGCTTTTGCCGCTGCCGGAGCGCCCGGTGATGCCCACGATCTTTTTTTCCGGGATGGTCAGGCTGATCTCCCGCAGCACCTGCTCCCCCGCGTAGCCAAAGCTGACGCTGCGCACCTCGGCACCCGCAAAGGGGGTGTTTTCGCCGTCGGTCACCTCGGGGGTCACAGGCACTTCGTCCAGCAGCGCCAGCACACGGTCTGCGCTGGCAAATACCTGCGTCAGCCCTGCGCCAAGGTTCGCCAGCGCCACCACCGGCCCGAAGGAGCTGAGCGCGGTCAGGGTGCACACCAGCACTCCCTGCGCTGCCAGTGCGCCGCGCTGGTACAGCCACAGGCTCACGCCCAGCACCGCCAGTGTGGTGAATAAGATCAGGGTGTTGGTCACGGCAACAATAAGCCCCTCACGGTACTTCAGCGCCGTCTGCTTTGCGCCCAGCACCTCGCTGTGGGCGGTGATGCCTGCCGCCCGGGCGGCGGTATCCTGATACTGCAAGGTGTCCCGCAGGCCGCGCAGGCTTTCCAGCACATCGCTGTTGGTATCTGCCAGCGCCTGCCGGTACTCCCTGGCAACGCTCTGCCCGCGCTTTGCGCTCCACACCGGCAGCGCCACTCCCACCAGCAGATAACCCGCCAGCAGCGCCAGCGCGGGCAGGATGTGCCAGTGCGCCGTAAAGGCGGTCATCCCTGCCGCCCAGAGCACGGCGATGCACACCGGCGAGATGGTGTGGGCGTAGAACACCTCCAGCGCCTCGATGTCGGCGGTAATCAGGGAGATCAGATCGCCCCGGTCGCGGCCTTCCAGCTTTGCGGGGGTCAGGCGGCGCAGCGCGCCGAACACCTTATCCCGGATAAGCGCCAACAGCCGGAAGGCGATATAGTGGTTGGACGCCTGCTCCGCATAGCGCAGCACGCCGCGCAGCAAAGCAAACACCAGAATGCACCCGAAGGCCGTGCCCACGGTGGGCAGCGGGCTTTGCAGCCCGGCAGCGGTCAGGATGGCAAAGCCGCCGAAAATGGTGATGAAGGTGGCGCAGAAATGCCCCGCCACGCCCATAACGATGGCTGCCAGCATGATGGGCAGCATGGGCTTTACCAGCACGATCAGCCGCGCCACAATGGCGGCAGGGGTGCGGTGGTTCGTTGTTTTATGCATCAGGCATCCTCCTTTGCAAGGGTTTCCAGCTGCTTCTGGGCGGTGTACAGGCGGCAGTAAGCGCCCCCGTGCGCCAGCAGCTGCGCGTGGGTGCCCTGCTCGGCAATGCTGCCGTTTTCCAGCACATAGATACAGTCGCTGTCCACCACATTCGCCAGCCGGTGGGAGATCAAGATCACCGTCTTTTTCCCCGCCAGACCCCGGATGGCTGCCATGATGTCGTTTTCGCTCTCGGCGTCCACGTTGGAGGTAGCCTCATCGAAAAGGTAGATGGGGGTATCGTGCAGCAGAGCACGCGCCATGGCAAGGCGCTGCCGCTGCCCGCCGGAAAGGTTGCTGCCGCCCTCGTGTACGGCGGTCTGTAAGCCGTTCTGGCTGCGGCAGAAATCCGCAAGGTTCACCTCTTCCAGCACCGCCCAGAGCTCGCTCTCGGTGGCCTGCGGTTTTGCCATGCGCAGGTTGCTTTCCACCGTGCCCTTAAAAATGGTGGAATCATGGGGCACAACGGTCAGGGTGCGCTGCCGCGCAGCCCGCTGCAGCTGCTGCACCGGCACGCCGCCCATGGTCACCCGGCCGGTATACCCGGTGCGCCGCCCCGCCAGCAGGGCGGCAATGGTGCTTTTGCCGCTGCCGGAAGCGCCCACCAGCGAGACAAAGCTGCCCTGCGGCACGGTAAAGGAGACGTCTTTCAGCACGGTGCGGTCTGCCTCGTAGCCAAAGGTCACATCTTCCAGCGCCAGCGTGGTGTCCGCCGGGGCGTTCTGCGCACCGTCCTGCGGCTCCTCGGCTGCCAGCAGCCGGAAGATCTTCTCCGCCGAAGCCGCACCGTTCATGGCAATGTGGAAGTAGCTGCCCAGCAGCCGCAGCGGCAGGAAAAAGTCTGCTGCCAGCAGCAGAATGGTCAACGTGGCGGTCAGTTCCAGCTGCCCAGCCGCAAAGGCCGCCACGGCGCTGATGATGCCCAGCCCCGCGCCGCCGTAGGCCATCAGGTCCATCAGGGTCACCGAGTTCAGCTGCATGGTCAGCACCCGCATGGTGATCTTGCGGAAGCGCTCAGCTTCGGCGTTCATCTGCTCATGCTTCCAGCCGTCGGCCTGATAAATTTTCAGGGTGGTCAGCCCCTGAATGTTCTCCAGAAAGCTGTCGCCCAGCGTGGTGTACTCGCTCCAGTAGCTTGCCAGCAGCTTTTTGGCAAACTTCTGCACCGCCACGATGGACATGGGGATCAGCGGCACGCAGCACAGCAGAATGACCGCCGACCGCGCGTGCACCCCCACCAGCAGCGCAAACAGGGTGACGGGTGCCAGCAGACTGTAAAACAGCTGCGGCAGATATTTTGCAAAGTAGGTGTCGATCTGCTCCACGCCCTCGCTGGCCAGCATGACCACCTCGCTGGTGGCCACCGTTTCGGTATAGACGGGGCCAAGGCGGGTAAGTTTTTCGTAAATCTTGCTGCGCAGGGTGCGCTTGACGTCCCGCGAGGCCTGATCGCTCATGCCGGAAGCCAGCATGGTAAAGGCAAAGCGCAGCGGCACCGTGCCAAGGCAGAGCAGGATATTCTGCCGCAGCGCGGCAGCGGTCAGGCTGCCCGCAAAGGCCGCGCCCACCAGCCGGGCGACCGCCCGGACAAAGATGATATTACACACCAGCCCCAGCCACTGGAACGCCACGTTTGCTCCCACATACCGCAGCGCCGCCCGGTCGAAGGACAGCAGTTTTTTGTTTATCATGGGTGTTTCTCCTTTTCGGTCTTGTCTGCCCCGCCGGGCAGTGGGACGATTTAGAATGCGCTCCGCGTTGCTCTGCGCATAATTAGCGGAATTAGATTTTTATTCGGGATTCAGAAAAGCCTGCGGGCTTTTCTGAATCCCCTTTTCACGGGAGGGGGCGTAACGGTCAACTGCATTTGCAATTCAAACCGCCATTTAACCATTACAGCCCCTTCTGTGAAAATAGCGTTTGGAGCGCTCCGCAGAGCGCGACAAACGCGAAATTATAAATAATTCTTCCGCTGATTATGGCTAGAGCGCAGCGGAAGCCATTTCAAATCGTCCCGCCTGCGGCGCAAGTCTCTTCCCCCTCCACCATCCGCTCATAGTCGGCGGTAAAAAGGCGCTGGGGCAAAGCGCTGGTCATGGCAAGGGCGGCGCTCCACTGCTCCTCGCTTGTCAGCTCCCCGCTCACCGGCGGGAAGTGCGCCAGAATGGCGTCCAGCTCCTGCTGCACCCGCTTTGCCACCCAGATGCCGCGGTCGGTCAGGTAAATTTTACCGTAGTATTCCTTTACGATCATGCCCTGCTCCATGAGCAGGTTCAGAATGCGCACCACCGAGGGTTTTGTCACCCCCAGCTTTTCCGCAATGCTGCGGGAGCTGATGTCCAGATGGGTGCGGCTTACCTCGTAGATGGCCAGCAGATAGCGCAGATGCGCTGCGGTCAGCTGCATACCGGTCACTCTCCTTTTTACGCGCCGGGGCCTGCCCGGTGTTATCATAAGCTAACTTTGTTTTAACTAAAAAGGAGCGCGAGCCGAGAGTTTCAGCCCGCGCTCCTTGCGGTTCATTTCAATGCTCAGTGACAGCCGCTGCAGCCGCTGCAGCTGCCATTGCAGCCGCCTTCGCCGCAGCCGCTGCACCCACTGCAGCCGCCGCCATGCTTGTGGGAGTGCCATGTGATCCAGCCCACACCGCCAAACACGATGACTGCCACAATGATGGTGGGCAGATTAAAATTTGCAGCGAGGAATTCCATCATACAAAACACACCCTTTCACAATGTCATGCAGTTTGATCAGATCTTGGTCACGTCGATCTTGACTTCGTTGTTACCCGCATACTTATTGGGGCGCACCATCAGGTAGATAAACGCTGCCAGCACCACAACAGCCACCACGGTGAACAGGCCGAAGTGCACCTCGCCGGTGACAAGGCCGCCCAGCTGATACACCACCAGCGATGCGCAGTAAGCCAGAGCGCACATATAACCAATGGCAATGGCGGTCCACTTGCCGTTGTTCATCTCGCGCTTGATGGCACCCATTGCGGCGAAGCAGGGAGCGCACAGCAGGTTGAAGATCATGAAGGCGTAAGCAGACAGTGCGGTGTAATCCTGTGCCACAGCGGCCCAGATCTCGTCGCCGTTCTCAGACAGCTCGCCGCCGAAGTGATACAGGACGCCGAAGGTACCAACGACGTTCTCCTTGGCGATCAGGCCGGACACGGAAGCGACGGTTGCACGCCAGTTGCCGAAGCCCAGAGGTGCAAAGATCCATGCGATCTTGGTGGCGATGGCAGCCAGAACAGAGTTGTCCTGATCTTCGACCATGCCGAATGCACCGTTCTCGAAGCCAAAGCCCTGCAGGAACCACAGCACGACGGTCGCAAGCAGAATGACGGAACCGGCACGCTTGATGAAGGACCAGCCGCGCTCCCAGGTAGCACGGAACACGTTGCCCCAGGCAGGCACATGGTAAGCAGGCAGCTCCATGACGAAGGGAGCGGGGTCACCGGCAAAGATCTTGGTCTTTTTCAGGATGATGCCGGAGCAGATGATGGCAGCCATGCCGATGAAGTAAGCGGAAACAGCAACCAGCGGAGAGCCGCCGAACATGGCACCTGCAATCAGGCCGATAATAGGCATCTTAGCGCCGCAGGGGATGAAGCAGGTGGTCATGATGGTCATGCGGCGGTCACGCTCGTTCTCGATGGTACGGGAAGCCATGACGCCCGGCACGCCGCAGCCGGTGCCCACCAGCACCGGGATAAAGCTCTTACCGGAAAGGCCGAACTTGCGGAAGATACGGTCCATGATAAAGGCCACGCGGGACATATAGCCCACATCCTCGAGGATGGACAGCAGGAAGAACAGCACCAGCATCTGGGGCACAAAGCCCAGCACTGCGCCGACACCGGCGACGATGCCGTCCATGATCAGGCCGTACAGCCAGCCTGCCACGCCGATGCTCTCCAAAAAGCCGCCCAGTGCATTGGGCACGATCTCGCCGAACAGCACATCATTGGTCCAGTCAGTTGCAAAGGTGCCGATAGACCAGCCGCCGTCTGCAATGGAGGTGCCCATGGACAACGAATACATCAGGATCATGACCAGTGCGAAGATGGGCAGTGCCAGCACACGGTTGGTAACGATACGGTCGATCTTATCGGAAACGGTCAGGTGCTCCACGCGGGCCTTCTTCTTGACAGCCTTGCCCACCACGGTGTTGATGTAGGCGTAGCGCTGGTTGGTGATGATGCTCTCGGCGTCATCGTCCATCTCTTTTTCGCAGTCCTGAATGTGCTCGTCGATGTGATCCATCAGGGTCTTGTCCAGCTTCAGCTCATCCTGCACCTTCTCGTCCCGCTCGAACAGCTTGACGGCGTACCAGCGCAGGAAGCGGTCATCCACCTTGCCCTGAATGCTCTCCTCGATGTGGGCAATGGCGTGCTCCACGCTGCCGGTGAACACATGGGGCAGCTCGCCGGTCTTGCCGGCCTTGGCAGCGGCTACCGCAGCCTTGGCGGCAGCCTCGGTGCCCTCGCCCTTCAGTGCGCTGATCTCCACTGCCTGACAGCCCAGCTCTGCGCTCAGCTTCTTCAGGTCGATCTTATCGCCGTTCTTGCGCACCAGATCGATCATGTTCACAGCCATGACCACCGGGATGCCCAGCTCGATCAGCTGGGTGGTCAGGTAGAGGTTGCGCTCGATGTTGGTGCCGTCGATGATGTTCAGGATGGCGTCGGGCTTCTCCTTCACAAGGTAAGTACGGGAGACAACTTCCTCCAGCGTGTAGGGGGACAGCGAGTAGATGCCGGGCAGATCCTGAATGATCACGTCCTTATCGCCCTTGAGTTTGCCTTCCTTTTTTTCCACAGTAACGCCGGGCCAGTTGCCCACATACTGGTTGGAGCCGGTCAGGTTGTTGAACAGGGTCGTTTTGCCGCAGTTCGGGTTGCCGGCCAGTGCAATTTTAATGCTCATTGCGGATACCTTTCCTCCCTTTGGTCGTATCAGACCACTTCGATCATCTCAGCGTCGGCCTTGCGCACGCTCAGCTCGTAGTTGCGCACGGTCAGCTCCATGGGGTCGCCCAGCGGTGCCACCTTGCGCACATAGATCTGCACCCCCTTGGTGATGCCCATATCCATGATGCGGCGCTTCACCGGGCCTTCGCCGTGCAGGCGTGCCACGGTGGCGGTCTCGCCCACCTTTACGTCTTTCAGTGTTTTCATCGTACTCGTTCCTCCCTTGCAGTATTTCATGCAGCACCGGGAAGGCGCTGCTCAGGACACCATGATGCGGCTTGCCATGGTCTTATCCAGTGCCAGACGGCTCTGCTTGACCTGCACGATCAGGTTGCCCGCGATCTCGTTGACCACGGTCACCTCGCTGCCAACCACGAACCCCAGCTCGGCCAGATGCAGCCGCACCTCGTCCTTGCCGCTGATCCTGCGGATGGTGACAGTCTCGCCTGCTTTTGTCATTGTCAAAGGCATCATCGCTGTGCTCCCCTTCCCTTGAAAAATATGTGATGCTGCGGTGGTTAGTCAGCCGTAACTATCAGCGTAGATAGTTTACTGCTGCTAACCCCGACTTGTCAATAGTTTTTTCATATCTCATAGTTAGTTTATATAAACAAACAAATTTTATGCCGGAACTGACCTGCATTTTTATCAAAATCATCAATGACTAACTCTATTTTTTGAAGTAAAGTTAGTCAATGTTTACATTTTTAAGGGGTGTTTTGCGGTTTTATAGGGCAGGGTGACGGAGAAACACGACCGCCCGGCGCAGGGGTCAAAGCTGCACCGGGCGGTCGTGTGTAAAAAGGAGGATTGCTCTCTCCTGTGTCGGAAGCATAGGAGAGTTGCCAGGATAAAAGAGAGTATTTGAAAAGAGAATATCAATTTTTCAGGCGGCCACCGCCAGTTTTAAAATGGGCGTGCCGCTGTGGAACAGCCGCAGGTACACCGCCGTGCACTTGGCCAGCTGGTCAAAGTGCTGTTGGGCGGCGGCGGGGTCACCGTAGGACTTCCAGCATCCGCAGCAGGTAAAGCACTTGCCCCGGTGGCGGATAAAGCCCACCACATCCTCCAGCGGATAGCCCAGAAATACCCCGATCTCATGCGGAAAATCCGCTGCCTCCGCCGCGCAGCACAGACGCAGGCTGAGCTGGTCGATCAGCGCGTTGCAGTCCGCGGCATCCTCCGGCAGACGGTAGCCCTCCCGGGCTAAAAAGCCGCGCACAGCGGCATCTGCCAGCACCGTTTGCAGCTTGGCGGCGCGGTAGACGTACACCAGATACTGCCGGGTGGCGATGCACCCCCGCAGCACCCGCACCTGCAGGCCCTTGGGGTTCAGCTGGGCATTCCAGCCCGCCACCCGCCGGGCAAGGTCGGCACGGTCGCGCGTTTCGTAGCGGAACAGCCCCGCAGGTTTCAGCCCCGCCAGTACCGGGGCACATTGTTCGATCATTACGGTCTCAAAATCACGCTCCATGGCGGTTCTCCTTTGGCGGCGGTGTCGGGGTCAGTATGCCCTGGGTGCCGGGCTGTTATAAGTAAGACGTAGCTAACCAGCACTTCAAAAAAAAGCAGCACGCCCGGGCTGCGGGCACTGCCGGTGGGGTTCTATATGGTTAGTTGTTCCTAACGCCAGTAGTGTACCACACCGCAGCGGGGCGTGTCAAGCCTTTCCAGTAAAAAAGTTATTTATGGCAAACCGCACCCGCGCTACCCTTCCGGCGGCGGCTGTGGTATAATTGGGGCATTCTCGGGTCTGCCCCTTGGGGCGCACCCTGCCAAGGAGGCCAAACCCATGCCCACACCCATCACCGCGCACACCCTGTCTGCGCTGCTGAGCGCCGCGCTGGCGCAAAAGCCCACCCGCCCGCTGGTGCTGGCACTGGACGGCCGCTGCGGCAGCGGCAAGACCACCCTTGCCAACGGGCTGTCAGCGCAGTTTCCCGGCTGCACCCTGCTGCGCACGGATGATTTCTACCTGCCGCCCGCCCGGCGCAGCCCGGACTGGGCACACACCCCCTGCGCCAACATGGACCTGACCCGTCTGCGGGACGAAGCCCTGCGCCCTGCCTACGCGGGGCAGGCGGTGGCCTACCAGGCGTACAGCTGCCGGGAGGGGGCTTTTCTGCCCCCGGTACAGCTGCCCGCGCAGCCGCTGCTCATTTTAGAGGGCAGTTACAGCCACCACCCGCTGCTGCGCCCCTACGAGACGCTGCGGGTGTTCGTGACCTGCACCAAGGCCGAGCAGACCCGGCGCTTACAGGCACGGGAGGGCGCACGCTACGCGGATTTTGCCGCCCGGTGGGTGCCGCTGGAGGAGGGGTACTTTGCGCAGTACGGCATAGCCGAAAGCGCGGATTTTGTGGTGGACACCACCCAAGGCGGGACGATTTGAAATGGCTTCCGCTCCGCGGGGAAAGTTTTTGCCTGCCGTCAGCGTGCAGGGACGCTCCGCTGGGCCAGAGGCAGGGAGGGGTGTTCCGACTCCCCCCTCCCTACCTCTGGACTCCACCCACCCCGCAACGGGCCAAGGGCTACACGCCCTTGACAATCCTAAAGAAGAAGTCGAAGCACAAAAAAGCTAGCGCTGCGCCAGTCGGCGCTATCGCTTTAACGCTTTTTTCGCTTCTCCATTAAAAGCCCCTCAGTCGCTGCGCGACAGCTCCCCCCGGGGGAGCAAGTTCCCGCCCGCAAGCTTTGCGGTTTAGCCGGAAACTTTCCCGCCATGCCAAAGGCTCACCCTCAGAGGGAGCTGGCAAAACCGTCAGGTTTTGACTGAGGGAGTTCGTTCCAAACCCTCCCGTGAAAAGGCAATTCTGGAAAATCCGCAGATTTTCCAGAATTGCAAAATAAAAATAATCATTCCGCTGAATATGTGCAGAGCGCAGCGGAGCACATTCTAAATCGTCCCGTCCCCGGTTTCCCGCTATTTTGGGTAAAGATGCCCAAAAAGGCGGGAAATATTTCTCTCTCCCTGCGTGAATGGGGGTTATTTTGCATCGAATCGCGCTTGCAGGGGGCGGGCGGCGTCTGATATACTTATGGTATGGAAGAAAGCAACACCACGCTACAACAAAGAATGGAGGCTGATCCTATGAAAAAACTGGCAAGACTGACCGCCCTTCTGCTCACCGGTGCGCTGCTGCTGGTGCTGACCGCCTGCGGCGCTGCGCCGCTTACGCCGGAGCAGCAGGCAAAGCAGCGGCTGCTGGAGGAGATCAACAGCTACCGCGCAAGCCTTGACTCTAGCCTTGACCCGCTGGTGGAAGTAAAACAGCTCTCTGATGCCGAGCAGGATTTGATAAATCACTTCCGCACCGCCGGTAAGACCATGCTGCCAGAGAGCGAAGCAGATAAAGCCCTTGATGATTGGGGCAGCAAGACTAAGGGCTGGACTTCAGATATGGATTTTGGCTATGATTGGGTTAGAGAGGATAACGAGTCGATCTACATTCTGAATGCCAAGGTTCCATCCAATACCCCGGAGGGCAAGGCAGAGTTGTGGGCAGCATTGAAAGGCTCTGGTAAGTTCATGGGTGAAGATTGCAAGCACATCGGCATTGCCGTTGTGACCATTGACGGACAGATGTACTGGAGCTGCGCCGTGTATTACTGACCCCCTTTCCCCGCACAGAATAACACCCCTTGAACAGAACAAAGCCGGACAGCTTGCGGGCTGTCCGGCTTTTGGTTTTGCTTGATTTACAGGCTGTTACTTATTCTTGTACATATCCTGATAGTAGTTCTGGTAGTCGCCGCTGGTGACGTGGTTCATCCACTCCTCGTGGTTCAGGTACCAGTCGATGGTCAGCACGATGCCCTTCTCAAAGGGAGTTTCGGGATACCAGCCCAGATCATTCTTGATCTTGGTGGGGTCGATGCCGTAGCGGCGGTCGTGACCCAGACGGTCGGCGACGTGCTTGATCAGCTCCTCGCTGATACCCTCGTCCTGCAGACGGTCGTGCAGCTGGTTGATGATGGTCTTGACGATGAAGATGTTGGGGCGCTCGTTGTGGCCGCCCACGTTGTACACCTCGCCGACCTTGCCGCCGTTTGCCACCATATCAATGGCCTTGCAGTGATCCTCCACATACAGCCAGTCGCGGATCTGCATACCGTCGCCGTAGACGGGCAGCTGCTTGTGGTGCTTGACGTTGTTGATCATCAGGGGGATCAGCTTTTCCGGGAACTGGTAGGGGCCGTAGTTGTTGGAGCAGCGGGTAATGTTCACCGGCATACCGTAGGTGTCGTGGAAGGCCATGACGAACATATCGGCGCTGGCCTTGGAGGAGGAGTAGGGGCTGTGGGGGCACAGGGGCGTGGTCTCCATAAAGAAGCCGTCTGCACCCAGAGCGCCGTACACCTCATCGGTGGAGACCTGCAGGTACTTCTTGCCCTCTTTCCAAGTCTTGGCATCGGCGTCGTACCATGCCTCCTTGGCGCGCTGCAGCAGGTTGACAGTGCCCATCACGTTGCTCTGCACAAAGATCTCGGGGTTCTTGATGGAGCGGTCCACATGGCTCTCGGCGGCAAAGTTGATGACGTAGTCGAAATCGTACTTTGCAAACAGGCTCTCCACCAGTTTCTTATCGCAGATATCGCCCTGCACGAACACATGGCGGGGGTCGCCCTCCACGTCCTTCAGGTTTTCCAGATTGCCCGCGTAGGTCAGCTTATCCAGATTGACCAGCAGGATCTCCGGGTATTTTTTAAGCATATAGTGCACAAAGTTGGAACCGATAAAACCGGCGCAGCCGGTGATCAGATAGGTTTTCATAGGTCAGTATCCCTCTTTATTTATTTGTTGTTTCCCCCGGACTGCGGGCGGGCTGCGGCGCGGGCGCGTTCCTCCTCGGCGCAGCAGTGCTTTGCCACAAGGTAGAGGTTCTTGTTCATGCTGTTCATGGTCTTGCCCATGGCTTTGGTGTATGCTTCCAGCCCTTGGTTCATGCTGTGAAGCTCCTCATAGGTGGCTTGGGTGTACCGCGCCAGACCCTCGCTCATATCGTTGAGCTCCTTGTGGGTGGCTTTTGTGTACTCCACCAGTTCCGCAAAGGCGTACAGCGCCCATGCAAGGAACATCTGCAAGACCCAGAACACCACAGCGACCGCCAGCCCCAGCACGATGGCTGAAAACCGACTGAAGGGCTTCAGCATTTCATGGACCGAACCGCACAGCATGGCTGCAAGCACAAAGGCCAGCACACACTGCACCTTTGCAAAGATCTTTAATATCTTGACAGATCTGCTAAAAATCGCATCAAACATGATACATCCTCAGTTCTTCCGCAGGGGGGATTTTCAGTTTTTTCAGCCCTTCATGCCGTTTTCGCCGTCCCAGTGGGCGAAGAAGCAGGCCAGAGCGTCCTTCCAGTCGCGGACATCGTTGCCCACGGTGCAGCGCAGCATCCGGTTGTCCAGTGCGCTCCACTTGGGGCGGTCGGCGCTGTCCGGGTGCTTTGCCTTGTACTCCTCGCTGGTGCAGGGGGCAACAGTGGCATCCACACCGGAAAGGCGGATGATCTCGGCAGCAAAATCGTACCAGGAGCAGATGCCCTCGCCGGTGCAGTGGTACAGGCCGTACTCGTGGGTCACGCACAGCTGCAAAATTTCGTGGGCGAGGTCGGCAGCGTTGGTGGGGTTGCCGCACTGGTCGTTGACCACTTCCAGCTTGCCGAACTTTTTGCCTGCGTTCACGATGGTCTTGACAAAGTTTTTGCCGTAGTAGCTGTACAGCCACGCGGTGCGCACGATGAAGTGGCGGTGGCAGAACCGCTCCACATACTTTTCGCCCATGAGCTTGGTGGAGCCGTAGGCGCTGATGGGCCCGGGCAGGGTGGCTTCATCCTGCGGGATGCCGCCGTTCTCCCGGCCGGAGAACACATAGTCGGTGGAAACGTGCACCAGCCGTGCGCCGGTCTTTTCGGCAGCCTGCGCCAGATTGCGGGGGCCAAGGGCATTTGCCTTAAAGGCATCGTCGTGGTGCACCTCGCACCCGTCCACGTTGGTGTAGGCGGCGCAGTTGATGATGATATCCGGGCGGTTGCGCCGCACGAACTCATCCACCATCTTGTAGTTGGAGATATCCAGTTCCGGCAGATCCACCGGGATCACCGTAGCGTTGAGCAGCTTTTCGGGGATGGGGCCCAGCTCACTGCGGCCTTCCTGCAGCTGTTTGAGCAGCTCTGTGCCCAGCTGCCCCTTGCAGCCTGTGACAATGATTTTCATACCAATGTGCCTTTCCTTATGCTTAGTAGCGCAGCTTGCCGTCGGCCACGTTCTTCAGATGCTGGCCGTAGGGGCTCTTGCCGTAGCGCTCGGCGCTTTCCAGCAAGGTGTCGCGGTCGATCCAGCCATACTTGAAGGCGATCTCCTCCGGTGCGCTGATCTTGATGCCCTGACGCTTCTCGATCATGTGCACAAAGTCGGCAGCCTCCACAAGGCTCTCCATCGTGCCGGTGTCCAGCCATGCAAAGCCGCGGCCCAGCAGCTGCACATCCAGCTCGTCCTTCTTCAGGTACATATCGTTCAGGGTGGTGATCTCCAGCTCGCCGCGGGCAGAGGGCTTTACCTGCTTTGCCATCTGCACCACTTCCTTGTTGTAGAAGTACAGACCGGTGATGGCGTAGTTGGACTTGGGATGCTGGGGCTTTTCCTCCACGCTGAGCACCTTGCCGTCCTTGTCGAACTCCACGATGCCAAAGCGCTCGGGGTCCTGCACATAGTAGCCGAACACGGTGCAGCGGCCCTTGTTCTCTGCGTTGGCCACGGCGCTCTTGAGCAGCTTGGAGAAGCCATTGCCGTAGAAAATGTTATCGCCCAGGATCATGGCGCAGCAGTCGTCGCCAATGAACTCCTCACCCAGAATAAAGGCCTGTGCCAGACCATCCGGGGAGGGCTGCACCTTATACTGCAGATGGATGCCGTACTGGCTGCCATCGCCCAGCAGCGCCTCAAAGCGGGGCGTATCGGTAGGGGTAGAGATGATCAGGATATCCTGAATGCCCGCCAGCATAAGGGTGGACAGCGGATAGTAGATCATGGGCTTGTCGTAGACCGGCAGCAGCTGTTTGCTGGTGACCATGGTCAAAGGATAGAGCCGTGTGCCGGCACCGCCGGCGAGAATAATGCCTTTCATACTTGTGCACTCCTTTTTTCTTATAAAAAGATGTGCAGCTTAATTCAAAGCGGAGCTGCGTCCGCTGTAAACAATTTTGGGTCTGCCGCATCTGCATTTTTGCAAAAGACGATGGCAGTACACTTTATTTTACTATGAAAGCACGCAAAATGCAAGAGGTGGAAAAGGCAGAAAGCGGCGTGCCGACGGCACACCGCTTTCTACGAATCAAAAACACTATTTTTTCTTCTCCGCTTACCACGCAAAGCCCCACTTGGAAAAGTAGCGCAGCAGGCTGCGCAGCTGCCACAGAAAGGGCTTCAGGCTGCGGTGCGCCGCGCGGTGCCACGCGTGGATGGCGGTGTACTGGGGCACCAGATACGCCTTGCCCCGGGTGCGCATCTTCTGGGTCAGGTCGGCGTCCTCCACATACATGAAGTACCCCTCGTCAAAGCCGCCTACCGCCTTGAAGGCGGCGGTGTCCACCGCCGAAAAGCTGCCGGTGCAGAACTCAATTTCGGTGGGCTTTGTCAGGTCTTTGTCTGCCATCAGGTAGCGGTCGTTGTACTTTGCCCAAAAGCGCAGACAGGGCAGCTGACGGTAGGCCATGGCGCGCACGTTGCACCGGCGCAGCGGCAGCTGCTGGGGTTTGCCGTCCGGGAAGGTCAGTCCCGGGCGGGTCATCACCACGCCGGGGTGCGCCGCCATCCAGTCCGCAAGGTCGCTCAGGGTGTCCGCGGTCAGCTGGATATCCGGGTTCAGGATAAAGTGCACCCGGCTGTGCAGCAGCGAGAGCACCGTGTTGTGCCCGGTGCCGAAGCCGCCGTTCTCCATCCGGCAGAGTACCTGCACCGTCTGCCCGGGGGCGGTGCGCAGGGTGCCGTCCTTTGCGGCGGCGGTCAGCCGCTGTCCGCTGCCGTCCGGGCTGGCGTTATCCACCAGATACAGGGTGAGCGGGTAGCGGCGGGTGCAGTCCAGCACGGTCTGGGCGGCTCTGATGGCTTCCTCCGCGCCGTTATACACCACGATACAGGCCGAAAGCTCCATCTGCGTTTCCCCTTTCGTTTCAGTTTGGGTCAAAGGCTCACTCCAGCGGCTTGATGTCAAAGCTGAAGTCCTCCTTCATCAGGTCAAAGTTGGGGTTCATGCAGGGGTCGCCCGCAGCCAGCTGCTTTGCCCACCGCTTCTGGAACCGTTCCACCTCAGAGGCAAAGCGCTTGCGCTTGGCGGGACTTTCGTCCAGCCCGCGGCTCTTGCTCTCGTAGTGGTACAGCTGGGCAAAGGGGGTGAACACGTTGGTGTAGCCCGCCTCCCGCACGCGCACGCAGAAGTCCACGTCGTTGAAGGCCACGGCAAAGCTCTCGTCCAGCCCTTCCACCTGCTCGTATACGTCCTTGCGCACCATCAGGCAGGCGGCGGTCACTGCGTACACGTCCTGCGCGTAGGAGAGCCGTCCCATATAGCCGGGGTGTCCCACGGGGAAGTTCTTGTGCATGTGCGCCGCCAGCGTCAGGAAGCCGAAGCCGATGCCCGCGTGCTGGATGGTGTTGTCCGGGTAGAGCAGCTTTGCGCCCACGCAGCCCACACGGTCCTGCTGGGCGTACATGACCATCTCCTCCATCCAGCGGGGCGAGATGACCTCGGTATCGTTGTTGAGCAGCAGCAGATACTCGCCGGTGGCAGCCCGTGCGCCGAAGTTATTCAGGGCGCTGTAATTGAAGCCGGTGCCCTGCCATGTGAGCACATGCAGGGTGTCCGGGTGCTCCTTTTGCAGCTGCTCATAGCAGCGGAAAGTGGCAGGCTCCTTGCTGTTGTTCTCGATGATGATGATCTCAAAATCCGGGTAGGTGGTCTTGCGGTAGATGGACTCCACACACAGCCGCAGGTCACCCGAATGGTCGCAGCTGGGGATCAGCACACTGACCCGCCCGGGCTTTGTGATGGTGTAATCGGTCTTGTAGAAGCCCGGGGTGTTGGGCACCATGGTCACCGCGTCCACCGGCACGCCCATGCGGTCGTAGTGGGCGCGCAGCGCCTTCATGGCCGCTTCCAGACAGTAGGTCTTGGCAGAGATGTTGCTGGCTACGCTTGCCGGGCTGGAACGCCAGTAGTAGAGCAGGTGCGGGATGTGCACGATCTTTTCCGCCTGCTCGGTCAGGCGCAGGTAGAGGTCGTAATCCTGACTGCCGTTGAACTCTGCCCGCTCGTCGCCGCCCACCTTTGCCAGCAGCGCCGCGCTGAACACGCTCAGGTGGCAGATATAGTTGTTGGAGCGGAGGTTATCCAGCATATAATCCGGTTTGAAGTGGTAGACCGTCAGATGGTCGATGTCCCCTTCAAAGGTCACTTCGTCCGTGTACACAAAGTCCGCGCCCTGCTTGGCGATGGCTTCCGCCACATACCACAGTGCGCAGGGGTGCAAGATGTCGTCATGGTCCAGCAGGGCGATATATTCACCCGTGGCAAGGGCAAAGCCCTGATTGGTGTTGCCCGCAATGCCCTCGTTGCTGTCCAGTTTCCGGTAGCGGATGCGGCTGTCCGTGCTGGCGCGCTCCTGCACGAGGGCACCCACGTCCGCGTCCTGACCGGCATCCACCATGCACAGCTCCCAGTTGCGGTAGGTCTGGTTCTGCACCGAGTCCAGCAATTCCACCAGAAAATCGTGGGGGGTGTTGTACAGCGGCACCACGATGCTGATCAGGGGTGCTGCGGGCTGGTCTGCGGCCTGCCGCACCAGCAGTTCCACGTCCGCAAAGCGGTCGGCGGGCATGGTCTTGCCCGGGAACAGCTTTTTGTACTCCTTCTTCGCCTTGGCCTGTGCCTTTACGCCCGCAAAGCCCACCCGGCGCAGGGTGGCAAAAAAGACGAACAGCGGGAAGGTGTGCCACAGCTGGCGGCACTTGCTTACCAGATACCGCAGCGGCCAGCTGGCCTTCCAGAAGGTGGAGTTGACCACGCTGTTCAGGGTCTTTTCCAAGGCCTGCTCATGGCTGCGGCTCAGGGAAAGGTCGCTGCGCAGCCGCTCCAGCTGCGCGGTCTGCTCGGCGGCGGTGCGCTCGGCCAGCAGGGTGCGCTCCCGCAGAATGTCCAGCTGCTGCTCGTAGCCGTTTTCCAGCTCCGGCAGCTCCGGGGCGTCCATGCGGCAGAAAAGTGCCGTCGGCTGCTCCTTGCCGTGATCCTTCCACGCAAGCTCCCGGCAGAAGCCCTGTGCTACAAGCTGCTTTGCGCAGTCTGCCATGCCGGCGTACTCTGCGCACACCAGCAGCACTTTTTCCGCCTGTACGGCGGGCAGGCTGACCCACTGGGGGTCTGCCACCACCAGCAGCTCCGGGGCGCTTTGCACCACTGCAGTATTCATTTTACAAAAAGCTTTTTCCAGCAGCCCGCTGTCCTCCAGCACCTGTACGCTGCGGGGAGCCAGCTCCCGCACGATGCGCTGTGCCAGTGCACGGCAGCGCTCGGCAGCCTCCTGATTCTGCTTTTCCTGATCCAACTCCATGCTGATACTCCAATCCGTGCGTTTTTCCACGCAGTTATGTTTCCCGTTCATTTTTCACAAACGGATATAGTATACCAAATCCTGCGGCGTTTGAGAAGGTATTTCCAAAATTTCAGTCAAATAGCCTCTCAGCGGAACAGCCCCGCCAGCCAGCCGAACAGCCCGCCGCTGCGGGTGGTACTGGTACGGATCTTTGCGCCAGTGTAGTAGTGCTGTAAGATCTGCTTGTAGTTCATGCCCTCCTCGGCGGCATAGCCCACCGCGCCGCACTGGCTCATGCCCACGCCGTGACCAAAGCCGTAGTAGGTCATGCAGGGGGTGCCGTTTGCGTCCGCACCAAAATCGAAGCAGTAGCGGGAGGAGACGAACTGGTTGATGTACCGGTAGCTGCGCCCGTTGGACACCAACGTGTTGTACTGCACAAAGCCGCCCAGATCCTTGTGGGTGGTGTCGGCGCTCTGGTAGGGCTCGCCGGTGCGGCTGTCGTTGTATTCTATATAGGTGTAGTCCTTGCCGATGACCCGGCGCAGCAGGTTGTGGTACTGCTCCTCGTAGGGGCTTTCCACGCTTTGCAGATAGGGCACATCCGTGCCCCATGCGTCCAGACTGGCGCAGGTGCCGTACACGCCGGTCTGGGTGTTGTAGCCCGCACTGGCCGACCATACCGCGTCGCACACGCTGCCATTGTACACCAGCACCTCATCCTTGACCGCCTGCACCGCCTTGCGGATGGCATTGCGGGCAGAAGCCGGGATCTGGCTGACCGGGGTGTAGATCAGCGCATTGGCAGACGAGCCGTACTGCTTGTGGTATTCCAGATAGGAGTGCACCGCCACCGCCTGCGCCTTCCACGCCTGCTGCGCGGCGCTGGCGCTGACGTAGCTGCCAATGGAGCCAAGCTCGGTATAGGTGATGCCCACCAGACAGTCCTCAAGATCCAGCGTGACGTTGCGCTTGAGCCCCTGCCCCTTGATGTTCAGGTACGGCATGGTGATCTTATCCTTGGAGCCAAACAGCCAGCTGAGACAGTTTTCGTCCTCTGCGGGGATCAGGGTAGTATCGGCCCCGCCGATGGTGGTGGCAGCCGAAGCCGCTGCCGCCGGGATGCAGACGCACAGCACCGCCGCCAGCAGAAAAGCCGCCGCGCGGCGAGCAAAAGAATGCAGATGTTTCAAAGTCCGGTTCCCTCCTTGTGGGCATATTTTACGTTTTGATATGACCTTAGTGTAGCACAGCCCGCGCCGCCGGGCAAGAACCGGAGTTAGTATTTTGCGCCGGGCGGGACGATTTGAAAAAGGTGTAAAACTTCCTCTTGATTTTACCCATAGAATCCGGTATAATAAAAGTCGTTCAAAAAACGATGCGCCGGTGTGTCGGAATGGCAGACGAGGGGGACTCAAAATCCCTTGTGCTAATAACACGTGTGGGTTCGACCCCCACCACCGGCATAAAAAAGAAGCTCCCTCAGCTTGTCTGGGGGAGTTTTCTTTTTTTATCTGCGGCGTGTGAGCGGGTCGAACAGCACGGCCCTGCTTTGCAGGGCGAGCGATCAGCCCTGCGGGCTGTCGCTCAGTGCGCGGGAGACCCCCACCACCGGCATAAAAAAGAAGCTCCCTCAGCTTGTCTGGGGGAGTTTTCTTTTTTATCTGCGGCGTGTGAGCACGATCTCGTAGTTTGCATAGGTCGTGACCGCCACGCGGGGCTTCATCATTTTCAACCAGTCCATGAGAAAATCGTTGAAAAATACTGGATGATGACCCTGCCCATATCGTAGGCGTATCGACCGTAAGTATCCGGGGAAAGGTTCATCACGCTTTCCCGCAGCCAGCGGGTCAGGTATTCCGGCACAGACAGGTCACCGACCTGCTGCATCGTTTCCGGGTTGAACTCCTTTTGTGTCTGACGCAGAAGAGATTCCGCCCGCTTTTTGTTTCCTTTTACAGGAAGTCCTGTGCTGATGGATTTGGTTCTGCGCTTTCCGGTTGCATCCTTCCAGCTCAGGACCATCTGATATGTACCGTTCTGTTCTCTTAAATGTCCAGCTACATTTATCATAGAAACGCTCCTTTCCTTGTAGCCAAACGCTCTTTGCTCAGGCAACCTTAGTTTAAAATAAATAAGGCTGCTTTGCAAGGATGGCGCAAGGGATTTTGGGGGCTGCATCCCTCCTGAATGTCAAGTCTTGTCCAGCAGGTACTCTACAACGCAGATCTTCGGGATCTTGTAACTGCGCCCCACACGGACAGACCGGATCTTGTTTTCCTTGACCAGCAGGTAGGCGATCTTCCGTCCTACCCCCAGCATCTTCTGAAGATGTTCCACCGTCACCACATCCGGGTAATCCTTGAACATCATCATGTACCGCTCCGTCTTGCGGTCGGGCGCTTCCTGAATCAAAGTGCAGGCTGCGATCTCGCTCATTCCTGTCCTCCCCTTTCCAGTTCAATATGTCAATCATTCAAAAGAAAATACTATATGTAAAGGGCGATGGCCTTTTCGGGTACCATCGCCCTTGCCAAAGGAGATATTTGAGCTTAGAACTTCATCGGCAGTGCATCCTTCCTGCACTTGCCGTTGTAGGTGGTGTAGATGGGGTAAACGTACCGCCGCCAGCCCGGAAGCTTGGCAGGGTTATCCCGGCTGATACGGTAGAGTTCCATGGGATGGACGCCGCTCAGCGCACGGACAAGCCGCTCCGCGCTGTACTGTCCATGATACAGCTGCACAAAGTACATCACGCCCCGCAGGACAGCCGCCCGGAAGGAATCCGGTCTGCCCTCCCACGCTGCCACGATGTGCCGCAGGGCTTCGCAGTAGATTTCTTCGCCCAGCTGGTCGTACAGCTTCAGCGCCGTGCCCACGCAGCTGATACGGTAGTCGCTCAGCTGCATGCTGTCGTAGTTGAGGGACAGCCCCACCCGGTTGGTGGCTGCAACAAACGCCTTGGAAGGCGCATCACCGCCCACTACCTTGGCGCGCAGCTTGATGCCCGCCGACAGAGGTGCGGTGTGACCGTTCTGCTCCGCAAAGAGCAGGGCTTCCTGCTCCATCGTCAGACCGGTATAGACCTTGCAGAGGATCGGGCGATCCTCGCCGCCGTTAAGGAGGATGCAGCCCTCGATGGTGTGCTGCCCATCCATCACATAGTACCTGCCGTTGCGGAAGCTGACCTTCGGCTCGTTAACGATGTACTCGTTGAAGTCCCTGGCGATCAGCTCCACCCGCTTGCGCTCCACGCCCCGCTGGTAGATCTCGCGGGGATAGATCAGCTTGCTGCTATGGATGACCGAAAGCTGGTACGGCGGGTTGATACCAATGAAAGTAGTGTTGTCGTTCAGGCGCATCGCATTTCCTCCTTGATTCTCCAAATGTACTTCTCGGCTTCCTCTAAGATCTCAGCCACCTGCTGCTTACGCTTCGGGATGGTGAGCAGGCTGGGATTGAAGGTGAAGCTGTATTCCAGCCGCTGGATCATGGCATGAACCGCGGATTGCAACTCGGTGTACAGCATCATTTCCTCGATGCTACCGGCGTTCTCAAAGGACGACCGGATGGGCGTATAGGGGTAGACAGGCGGTTTGCCATTCACCACCTCAGGCGGCGCGTAGACCGCCGTAGAGCGCCGGATAGGCTCTATCTGCTGGATGCTGCCCATAGGGTTCAGCGCAAGGCTGATCCGAACTGCATCATCCACCCGGCGCATTTCCTCCGGGGTCAGATGCCCCAGATACTTCAGCGCCCGGCTCTTGTCGATGGTGAAGATCTGCTCTGCCTGCACAACGGATGGCATATTCAACCCTGCGTTTTCCAACAGGCAGTGGGTCGGCTGATTTACTTTCTTTTCCGCCTTGCTTGTCATGGTCGCAACGATCAGGGTCGGCGAGTGATAATTGCCCACGTCATTCTGAAGAATGACCGCCGGGCGGTCACCGCACTGTTCCGAGCCAGTGCTCGCCCCAAAATGGGTGAAGAAGATGTCTCCACGTTGGAATTTCCAGTTTTGCTGCAAAATTGCACCTCCATGTTGTTATGTACAAAGCCCGCTGCCGGATGTTCCGCAGCGGGCTTTGTTCACGGTATGGTGGTATGGTTGGGTCAGCGGTGCATGACCACATAATCGTAACCGCGCCGCATCTGGCAGACGGTGCAGGTGTCCATGCTCCGGTCTGCGCTGGGTACAAGCGCGATTTTGAAAGCCTTTGCATCCACAAAGTGCCGCAGACAGGTGCTGCAGAGGGTGCGGATGGACTTGACCATCTCAGGGGTCAGCTCCATCTCCTCGTAGATCTCCTGCTCGCGCACCGTGGGGTTCAACTCATCCATAAAAGCGTCCTCCTATGTATCAAAAGTGAATATTCGGGTAAAGATTAAATTGGGATACGTAAAAAACGGGAACTGCCGAATGCGCAAAAACGTGCCCGGCAGTTCCCGGATCAATATGATTAAAGGTCTCGCATATTCGCCCTCGGCCCCCTGCGAGTGGGGCATAAACATCTGGCAGCGGACTTGTACCGCTTCATTGGCATTTCAGCCACCCCGTCTGCTTTGTGACCGGGCCGCGAATTACGGAAGTATCATTATCGGAGTACCAGATGACGGAACTATTCAGTTTTCAAGGTCCCTGAGGTCGGACGTTTTGCCCTGCGGCAGGTGCCGCTTGGGAAATTGTCCCTTCACTTACGAGCCATCGAGAAGGGGCAAATTGTTACCCAGAAAAGAAAATAGTTCAAAAGTTCTTCAAAAACATAGCCATTCGCTCGATTCGCTTATGAATCGTAATTCTTTTGGATTCCAAGGCACTTGCAATCTCGGACTCGGTGTACCCGGCATAGACATAGAGCGTAAGAATTTTGAGGTCGAGTTCCGATAAGCTTTCAAGAGCAGCCAGCGGCCGCTCATTCTCGATTTCGCCGATCCATGCAAAGCGGCTCTTGGTTTCGCGGTAGGTATCCGTTACCGTGATCGCAGCCTCATATTGCTTAAGATCAGCTGCTTTCCTTGCGTCAACGTCATCTTCGCCATCACAGACTGCCACCGTGTTGGCATCATAGGCGCGTTCACTGTTCAGGACGCCCAGATCAAACTCATACATCGCCTGAATTGCCTCTTCGCTCATCCCGGCTTCGCGGTACTGCACACGGAGTTGCTCCCGCTTTGCGTTCAGCTTGCGACGTTCATTACCATTATTGAAACTCATGTGTAACCTCAAAATTTTCGATAAGTCGTGAAAAGTCGAAAATTTGGAAGGCTAACGATAAACACCGCAGGGGTTCACAGCCATGCGCTGCTTGTAGCCGGTGATCTTTTTCTCCAGCAGCTTGTCCACGCAGTTCATCACGTCAGTCATTTTCGTGTCCTTTCCCCCGGACTCAGGGAGGGGAAGGATACCGATGACGGAGACTGGATAGGGGTTCACGCCGTGCACTGAACCAGCCTGCAAAACGCAAAAAGGCCCGATTCCAGAGATGGGAGGTACACCCATAGACCGGTCGTTCTACCGCAGCAGACAGTGCCTGCCGGCTGGTAAAACTCCGTTATGGTATCCTTAACCCTCTCTAGAATCGGGCCTTACGATATTATTTTTTGTTCTTAGAACTTGCCTTTTTGGGGGGGCGTCCCTTGAACTGACTACATGATAACCGAGAACACCTCAAATCACCAGTTCATCAGATGAGCTCTAAAAAGCAGTACACAAAGCATCGTTATTTCGTACTTTTATAAAAAATACCGTCATGTCAGATGCTCTTATGCAGCCTTACTGCGCCGTTTTATTACCGTTTAGGGCTCACTTCTTGAGCCCTTACCTCAGAAAAAATTTCAAAAAAAGAGGCGACCAGACCGTTTTATGGTCCAATCGCCTCATAGGTATATTCTGTTGTGTCCGCATTAACAGGCAGTTTTGAGTTTCGCACATCCACATGCTTCAAGGCAGTCATTGACTTGTTCGATGCCTTCTTTGTAATACTCCGTCAGAATCATCTGATAGACAGTATTCTTTTGATTGTTGAAATCCAGCGTGATTCCGCACATCCTCAATAAATCGCCGCTTTACAGGTGGCGGAAGGTGCAGCTCCACCGAGATGGCAACGATCTGCTCCACACTTGCATCCTGTCCTGCACGAAGCCGCTTTACCGTAGATACAGAGAACCCAGACTCTGACTCCATCTGTTCCACAGACAAATCCCGGTCGTTCATCAGCAGCTTCAAGGCCTCTCCAAACCCTACCCCCGAAATCGTTCTGCGTATTGCCAACGACCATTGAACCTCCTCCGCAAACGCAACTGCAGCTGCCAACCCCTGTTCGGCAGTTTTCTGCGGCAACTGACGGCAAACCGAGTTGGCACTGACGGTTTCCACCTTGGTATCCGTATTCTTATGTACATCGGATGCCACCTCGGTTCACCCCCTTCCATACTGCAAATGCAAACAAAAAAAGACCGGAGATGCTAAGACTCAGTGACTTGTTACAAGTACACTATCCTAGCTTCTCCGGTCTTTGTATATACAAAGATTCCTATTGCGAAGTCAGATTGAATTGAAATAACAGTCCAATTCTCGAATGAGCATACTTATCCCCTTACATAATTCACAAAAGCAGTTATTTTAGAGTTATCTACCTAGAGTTTTTATAATCCTGTAAAAAATCCCGTTACTATTGCTTTTCTAATTATGTATTTGGGTCTGTATGTCTTAAATCAAGAAATTTGTTTCAGTTTTTATCAAGCTCACACGTCTTCGCTGAAACATACAGACTACTTTGCTATTGCTATTTCAATTCAGAGTCCTCGATTTCGCATCTTCGGTTATCCTTTCTGTTCAATTATGTTGTATTGCATTTACACTATGGAATCAAGATGATGGGTCAAAGCCTCCTTTTGGCTCAAACCCCATGGTGATCATAGCACCAAAATTATCCAGCGTAAATATCTTTTCGACAAGTTTGGACAGAAATCCAAAACCGGAGTTTTTCCTTTGTGCAACTTTACTTGTACCTGCTTCTAAAAGGAACAAATTTGCTTCTTCCTCTCCTACGAGCGTAAAATTGTGTAAACAAAAAAAGCCTTTAGACACTGTATCACCTTTCCCTCAAGGAAACGGATTCTCAGACTCTGTCAGCTTTCATCTACATAATAGCAATGGACGTCCCAAAAAGAAAGACCATAAGCATGATATTTCTTCATCCCAGGTTCCAACGCAATTCATCAAAAAAAAGTCGAGGCAGACCTCGGACAACCTTGTAAAAGGTCACCTGAAGTCTACCTCGGCTTACCACGCATTCGAACAGCACCAAACAGGCAGCAATTCAATTTTAAGCTGGCTCACACGGTCTCTTGATGAGCCAAGTGTGCAGATTCGCATCTGGCTCTTCTTGTCCTCATCCTCAAACAGTGCAAATGAGCCGTGTATCCTTCTCCGGCAGGGAGTTGAACACACGGCTCATCATTTTAGGTTCAGAATCTCAAGATGCTCGGCAATCCTATGCTGTCTCTCGGGACAGTGAATCAGTTCCTCTTTCCCTTAAGTACTCGTTCACCTCATCAATTGACCTCATATACATACAATTTAGAATCATCGAATGTGCTAACTGTTCTTTGGTCGCAGCCAAGCTAAAACCCGCTTTTGCTATGAGCGCAAACGAAAGCCATGGAGGAAGGTGCATAGCAACGCATAGTGCAACCACGTTTTTCTCAGAAAAACTTTCAACCTTTCCATTTCTGTAGCGACCGATCGTTGACTCCGACACCTTTGATTCAAAGGCCAGAGCCTCTTGCGTAAATCCGAAGCGTGTCATCACATATCGTAGTGCTGCCGGGAAGCAAGCAGGCATATTCTCTAACACCTTGTGTTCTTCTTCAGCCTTCTCATTCTCAGACAGCCTTTCCTCCGGGTCTATAATACGATAGTAGTTTTTGATCTCTGTTTGATTTTTTTCAGCATGCGAGGGCATCCAAATCCCTCCCACGTCCAAAACTACTCAAGGTAGCCTCAAACGTGGGAGGAATGGGCATAGCGATGCTCATTGGATCAGTAGTCAAACCCGCAGTCGCGCGACTGACCTTTTTGACTCTATTAACCCATAGCATATGCAATTGCGCATGAATCTGTGCACACTTAGCCTTTCTAATGCGTCTGATCAGTTCTCGCATCCTTTCCAATTCGAGAATTCTTTCATAAACGCACTGATACTCCACAGAATCCGGTGCCAGATCATCAGCAATATGAAGCAATGACTGAATCCGCTTATTGATTCTGTTCTTTTCTTGCTTCAGCTCCAATAGACTTACTGCCTCAGTAATCGCCTCGATAGCTGATGAAAGGATTGAATCTTGACAAATGATGTACATTTGCACATTCACCTGCCCTTTTCATGTAGTACGGTAAACCGCCAGTTTTATTATATCACATTCCATCTTAAAACAAAATATGTCTCGTTTTCTTATTGCTTTGCCATCTTTTCCTTAGCCTTGTCCGGCACGTCGATCAGACCAAATCGGTAGAACAGCCCATAGATATACGACACACCCCGGATATCTCCCAGAACCTTAGGTCTGTCCACTACCTCTCCAATTTTACCGATATTGTGATACGCCAGCATCACAGAACTCCAAGCAAGGCTCTTGCTGCCCTCTCTGCGGTCGATCCACAGCTCCTTGGTGAATTCATCTTCCCTGCCCTTCTTCAGCGTATATGTAAAGGGCAAGCCGGACATCGTCTTGAACTTGTATCCCCGAAAAGCCACCACACACTTCCAGAGGTTCTCTTCGCAGGAATCCTTCCTCAGCGCAACCACAGCTCGGTAGTGTCGCTGCCGCTCTGCCCCGGCACTGATATTCGCCGCTTCAGCGTCCTCCGGGAAGTACACGCATTTCTCATACGGCAGATAAGAGGTCACAGAGGAACAGGACAATTGTAAGGCAGACATGGTGGAGGTAACGGCAGTGGAGTAGTCCTGTGTTTCTCTGAAGGTGTTAAAGGTCTGCCAGACGAGTTTTGCGGTATCCGACTCGTAGACTCCGGCTGTGATGAGCAGCTTCCGAACCTTGATAGGGTTGAGGGACAGGGCGTCTGCGATGGCTTGCAGGCTCATTTCGTCCGTATAAAGGTCAGCAGCTGCTTTCATCTGCTGTGCCAGGTTCTTGGATGCGCTGTACTCTGGCTTTGATGGCTTCCGCCCTCCACCGGGCTTGCGCGCGCGTGTATTATCCACTAAATTTCACCTCATTTTATTTCCGTCATAAACTATATATCGTGCTCAAAAATATGCCGTGTGAACTTCTGGAGATCAGTGTCCACACAGCTATTGTGCTTATTCAATAACATCTAATTCGTCGAGGTACTTCCTAAGCTCACCATTTAAATCCCTGAATTTTTCGTTTATCTCACCCGTCCTTTTGTATGCTTCCCTCGAAATTTTTTCTTTTTCCTGCTGTGGCACCAATGTGCCTGCATTCCAGCGTTCCTCAAATTCATCCAATTGTATAACGCAAAGCCTACGAATCTCTTCATACCTGTCGAAAAAAGTTTTCGGAATAAATGCAGCATTACCGTTTAACTCATCCTGTGCAATTACAACTGCTTTCCGAGCCGCATTGTAGTGTTCCTCATCTACCTTTTTCCGTGTTTCTTCATCAGCTGGTATCTTAGCATAGCCCTGGGGGATCATAATGCTACTGCACTTTATCATCTCAAAATATACCTTAGACAGCTTTCTATACAAATCGAACTCAGTATCAAACTTTGTCTTTGTTACATACTTTTTATTGTCAAGATTAGCCTTATAACCTTCAATCTTCTTATCGAGTTCGAGTTGGTACTTTCCCTTTAGGCGCTCTGCCAAACGATCAGCCATAAAGTGAAAAATAAAAAGCGCAACAGCTGCTCCACCGCCAAGACTAAGTACTATAGACCCCATCAGCTTCAGCAGGCTATCCCACCCTAGCGAAACAACTGTAGTAATTGTCGAAGTATCCATATTCAACCTCACTAGCATTCCCCAAAAGCCTCTGCATCTTAGCCGCAGCACCCACGCTGTGTCGCCTGCCGCCCACCGCGTAGAGGTGTGCAAAGTTTCGAGCGGCAAAACCGTGAGAAATGTCCCACGGTTCAAATATAACCCTTTAAAACCAAGTTTTCAAGGGCACAGGTGAAATATACATCAACCTGTATTGTGCTGTATCAAGGCTGTATTCAAACGGCGTAGCCCTTGTTCTTGATGACCTCCACGACCTGAGAGACGTACTTCTGGCAGGTATCATGGTCAGGGGCTTCCACCATCACGCGGACAAGCGGCTCAGTGCCGGACTCGCGCACCAGAATACGGCCAGTATCGCCCAGTGCCGCGGCTACGGCTTTGACTGCCTCCTGCACCGCCGGGTCGTTCTGCGCAGCCTTTTTGTCGATCACACGGACGTTCTCCAGCACCTGCGGGTAGATCTTCAGGGGCTCAGCTAGCTTACTCATAGGCATCTTCTTTGCCAGCATGACTTCCATCATCTTCAGGCTGGTCAGGATGCCGTCACCGGTGCTGGCGTACTTGCTGAAGATGATATGGCCACTCTGTTCGCCACCGATACGGCAGCCATTTTTTGCCATGTACTCATAGACGTACTTGTCACCCACTGCGGTCTTGGCGTAGCCGATGCCCTTCTCATCAAAGGCCTTGTACAGACCAAAGTTGGACATGACCGTGGTAACGACGGTATTGGTCAGCAGCTTGCCACGCTCCTTCATGTAGCAGCCGTAGATGTACAGAATATGGTCGCCGGTGATCACATTGCCCTTCTCGTCCACACACAGGCAACGGTCAGCATCTCCATCGAAGGCAAAGCCGACGTCCAGTCCGTTCTCTACCACGAACTTCTGCAGACCCTCAATGTGGGTAGAACCAGCGTTGTTGTTGATGTTCAGACCATTCGGCTTGTTATTGATGACATAGGTATCCGCGCCCAGAGCATCGAAAACAGACTTAGCGATATTCCAGCTTGCACCGTTGGCGCAGTCCAGACCAACCTTGACGCCCTTAAAAGAGTAGATTCCGAGGCTAATCAGATAGCCCATGTAGCGGTTACGGCCTGCCACATAGTCCACGGTGCAGCCGATATGCTCACGGTGGGCAAAGGGCAGTTCCGGCCAATCCTTGTCGAACACGTGGAGCTTGCCATCGATGTAGTCCTCTACCAGCAACAGGATCTCCTCGGGCATTTTCTCGCCATAGCAGTCGATCAGCTTGATGCCGTTATCGTAGTAGGGATTATGGCTGGCAGAAATCATGATGCCACAGTCGAAGTCGTCCACGCGGGCGATGTAGGCCACACTGGGCGTAGTAGTGACGTGCAGCAGATAGGCGTCTGCGCCGGAAGCAGTCAGACCAGCAACCAAGCTATACTCGAACATATAGGAGCTGCGGCGAGTGTCCTTGCCAATGACGATGCGGGCAGCCTCGTTGTTGCCGTTGCGCTCACGCAGGGCGTTGTAGTACCAGCCCAGAAAACGACCAACCTTATAGGCGTGGTCAGCGGTCAGCGTGATTCCGGCTTCGCCACGGAAGCCATCGGTCCCAAAATACTTTCCCATTATAGTTTTTCCTCATCCAAAGAGTGATTTAACGAATATATGCTTTAGCCGAGAGGAACTCTCGTTGCCTGCTGCTCACCACGGAGAGGTAGCATACTTGAGCAGCAGAGCCATGTGGCGGAACACATGGCTCTGCGGAGAATCAGCCCTTCCTCCACACCATCTTATTAACCACGTTTACATAGCCCTGAATAATACGAACCACCTTCATGGACACGGTCTCGTCCACATAATCGGGGCAGGGCTTGCCCAGAACACCCTTCTGCTTCATCTCGATCGCCATATCAGTGGCGTTGAGCAATTCCCGGGTGGTAATGCCAGCCAGGATGAAGTCACCAGCCTCCAGCGCCTCGGGACGTTCCGTGCTAGTACGGATGCATACAGCGGCGATGGGATGACCGATAGAGAGGTAGAAGCTGCTCTCCTCGGGCAGGGTGCCGGAGTCGGAGACGATTGCCAAAGCGTTCATTTGCAGCTTGTTGTAGTCGTTGAAGCCCAGCGGCTCATTGACCCGGACTCGAGGGTCAAGCTGGAAGCCGCTCTGTTCCAGACGGTGCTTGCTGCGGGGATGGCAGGAGTAGAGAATGGGCATATCATACTTCTCTGCCAGCGCATTGATGGCAGTGAACAGACTCAGGAAGTTCTTTTCAGAGTCGATGTTCTCCTCACGGTGGGCAGACAGCAGAATGTACTTGTCCTTTTCCAGCCCCAGACGCTCCAGCACATCGCTTTTCTGGATTTTCTCCAGATTCATGTGCAGCACTTCTGCCATGGGAGAGCCGGTCTGGTAGGTGCGCTCCTTGGGCAGCCCTGTATCCGCCAGATACTTCCGGGCGAATTCGGAATAGCACAGATTCACGTCGGAGATTACATCCACGATGCGGCGGTTGGTCTCCTCGGGCAGGCACTCATCCTTGCAGCGGTTGCCCGCCTCCATGTGAAACAGCGGGATGTGCAGCCGCTTGGCGCTGATGGCGGACAGGCAGGAGTTGGTATCGCCCAGCACCAGATAGCCCTCCGGTTGCAACTCAGACAAAAGCTCATAGCTGTGCCCCAGAATGTTACCACAGGTCACACCCAGATTCTCGCCCACCACGGGCACCAGAATGTCGGGTCCGAATTCCCCGAAGGTGTTCTTCAGTTCAAAGTCTTCCCAGAAAACGGTAGAAAGGTTTCTGTCCCAATTCTGATTGTAATAGACCACGCAGCAGTCAAAATATTCCCGGCAGCGTTTGATAACCGCAGCCAGTCGGATGATTTCCGGACGGGTACCGCAGCCAATCATGACCTTGGTGCGCCCGTCGTTTTTCCATGTAAAATTGTGTTCCATAAAAATCTCCTATCGACAACCAGTATCCTCTCTTACACCGGCTCGAAGAAGGTGTCCGGGTGGTTCGGGTTGAAGATCTCGTTGCAAGTCATCACGGTTACCAGATTTTCCGTTTCCGACAGGTTGATGATGTTGTGGGTCCAGCCCGGAATCATATGGACGGCCTCGATCTTGTCCCCAGAAACCTCAAACTCCACCGTTTCTCCGGTGTTGATGTTCCGTTCCTGAATCAAGCCGTGCCCAGCCACCACAATGAACAGTTCCCACTTGGAGTTGTGCCAGTGCTGTCCTTTCGTGATGCCGGGCTTCGAGATGTTGATGCTCACCTGTCCACAGTCGGCAGTATGCACCAGTTCAGTGAAGGAGCCACGGTTGTCCACGTTCATCTTCAGGGCATACTTAAACTTGTCCGTGGGCAGATAGGTCAGGTACAGAGAATACAGCTTCTTGGCAAAAGAGCCGTCCGGCATTTTCGGCATCATGAGCGTCGTGGGCTGCGCCTTGAACTCTTGCAGCAAGTCCACAATTTCTCCCAGCGTGACCTTGTGGGTCACGGGAACACAGCAGTAGCGACCGTCTGCTTTCAGAACAGTCTCTACACCATCAAACTCACAGTGCTGCTCCTTGCCTTCCAGCAGGTCGAACATTCCTTCTACCAAGTCGTCGATGTACAGCAGCTCCAACTCAGTGCTGCGGTCATTGACGGTGAAGGGCTCGTCATTGGCAACCGCCCAGCAGAAGGTACTGACGGCGCTGTTGTACTTGGGGCGGCTGTGTCCCATCAGATTGACAAAGCGGTAGACGGCAACCTTAGCCCCAGTCTCCTGAGCATACTGGAAGAACAGCTCCTCGCCCGCCTTTTTGCTCCGACCATACTCGCTGTTGCCGAAACGACCAGCCAGGGTGGCCTGAATGGAACTGGACAGCATGATGGGCGCCTTGTTGCCATGCTTTTTCAGGCAGTTCAGTAGGTCAGATGCAAAGCCAAAGTTGCCCTTCATGAAGTCTTCCGGGTTTTCCGGACGATTCACGCCAGCCAAATTGAAGACAAAGTCCGCCTTCTGGCAGTACTCGTCCAGCTCCGCCGGGGTAGAGTCCAAATCATATTCGTAGATTTCTTCAATATGCAATGCCGGGCGGGTCTTATTTTTCCCATCTCGGATGTTTTTCAGGTTGTTACACAGGGCGGTTCCCACCATGCCCTTGGCACCTGTGACTAGAATGTTCATTCTCTCACCTCTTAGTGTACTGCGGTGCAGTCCGGAATATCTGCGCCATCCGGCACGGTTGCATGATTGCAGATGGTGCAGTTGCTGCCGATGCGGGCAAAGTCCCCCACCGTTGCGCCTGTGCGAACTACGCTGTTGGTGTAGATAAGGGCGTAGTCCCCTACCGTCGCATCACAGTGGACCTCTGTTCCGGCATTCAGCAGAACACCGTCGCCAACGGACGCACCATTCTGGACACAGGCATTTTGCAGCACCACGCAGCCACAGCCCAACTTTGCGTATGGACTGATGTAGGCACCGGGAGCAATGATGTTGGGGAACGCATAGCCAAGTGATTTTGCTTTCTCATACACCTGTGCCCGGAACCGATTGTTGCCGATACCCACCACCAGCAAGCTGTACTCTTTCCGCAGCTCCGGCAAATCAGCAAGACCGCCAACCACCGGAATACCGCAAATCTCGGTACCCACAGGCTGTCCGTCATCCACGAAAGCACAATCATATCGGAACGTCGCCTGCTCCGCCACCATGCGCCCAAAGCCGCCGGCACCAATCAGCAGTAACTTTTCTTTAGACATTCGGGATGCCCTTCAGTGCATTCTGAACATACTCGGTGGTCAGGATTTTCTTGACAGTGCCTTCCACATCCAGGCGCTCGGTGTTGTGGCTGGTGTAAGACTCGTCCGCCATGGTATGTACCTCGCCCTTGACCACAAACTTGTCATAGTTCAGGTCACGGTTGTCAGCGGCAACACGGAAGTAGTGGCCCATATCCTGGCTGCGCAGACGCTCCTCACGGGTCATCAAGGTCTCGAACAGCTTCTCGCCGTGACGGGTGCCAATGATGTTCGTACCGGTGTCGCCGAAGAGTTGCTGGACAGCCTTTGCCAGATCACCAATGGTGGAAGCGTCTGCCTTCTGGATGAACAGGTCGCCGGGGTTGGCGTGCTGGAAGGCGAACATAACCAGATCCACAGCCTCGTCCAGATTCATCAGGAAGCGGGTCATGTTGGGGTCGGTGATTGTGATGGGATTGCCGGCCTTGATCTGGTCGATGAACAGAGGAATGACAGAGCCACGGCTGCACATAACGTTGCCATAACGGGTGCAGCAGATGGTGGTGCCGCCACGCTCGGCCGCCACACGGGCGTTTGCGTAGATGACGTGCTCCATCATGGCTTTGGAAATACCCATGGCGTTGATGGGGTAGGCTGCTTTATCAGTGGACAGGCAGACGACACGCTTGACACCGGCATCAATAGCAGCGTGCAGGACGTTATCGGTACCGATGATGTTGGTCTGGACGGCCTGCATGGGGAAGAACTCGCAGGAAGGAACCTGCTTCAGAGCAGCAGCGTGGAAGATGTAGTCAACACCGGGCATTGCGTCACGGATGGACTGAGGATTGCGGACATCACCGATGTAGAACTTGACCTTCTTGGCGTTCTCCGGGTGCTTGGCCTGAAGCTCATGGCGCATATCGTCCTGCTTCTTTTCGTCACGAGAGAAGATACGGATTTCCTTCAGGTCAGAATCCAGAAAGTGCTTCAGAACGGTAGAACCAAAAGAACCAGTACCACCAGTGATCATAAGGGTTGCGTTATCAAATGCAGACATTTTTATTTCCTTCTTTCTATAATTGTCGTAATCTTATCATACAAAATACTATTCCTTAGTTTTTTGTATGCGGCAGCAATGACAAGTAGTACAATAACAAATGACAAAAACATTTTGTACTCAAGAGATGACAATTCAATCACTATTTGAAAAGCAATCAGAACCATTATTATCAGAGAGTTCCTGTCTATAAATCCTTTTTCCATTTGTTTTTTTGCAAGCAGTGCACGAATGAGCCAAACGCATACATAGCTGACAAGCGTTGCAAATGCAGCTCCATACAAACCGTAGCACGGAATAAGAATAATATTTAGTGCTATATTCACACATGCTGCTGCCAAGGTTGAATAAAATAAAACGCTCGTCTTTTTTGTTGCAGTGTATATCGTACCAATAAGAGATGACAGTGAATTAAAAACAAATGCAAAAATTAGAATACAGCCAACCATCCAGGCGCTATAAAAACTATTTTTGTATAGAACAACTGCTAAATACTTAGATGCAAAAATAAGCATGGAGGCAGCCACAAGCAGTGCCATCATAACGCTTGTATATACAGTTTTGAAGAAATTCGAGCCATCTTCTTTTTTGAACTCGTCAAATATTGATATTTGAAAAGCAGAAACAAATAGAGACATAACCATCGTTAGTAGAGTAGGAATTTTATACGCAATCGAGTATAATCCAACTTCTGCAGATGACAAAAACCACAGTATTACATATTTATCCGACGAGTCACTTACCCACCAACTTATGGAGTTCGGGATCATAGGGACGGAAAAACGCAACATATCTTTATATACATTTCTCGGTATCGAAAGCGGATTGACTACATACGTCCACAATTTGTTATGGATGATAATTATGAGCGATACAAGCAGATGTGACATCGTTGTCGCTAGAAGATATCCCACAATTCCGTAATTTCTAATAACCAGAAAATAAATATTCAAACTCAGGGTTGTCATTGTGCTAATAACACCCATTATTGAATATTGCATCACCTTATTAATTCCCTTCAGGAACTGAATTAGCACCGTGTGCAAATTCATCACAAAGAAGAAAATAACTATCCAGATTCTATACTTCGCTATTGACCCAACAAAGGAAAATATTGGTGACAGCAGGATAAGAACTCCACTACCCAGTACAACTAACGTTACACCAATAGTAAGTACATATCGATTGTCGTAATCATTGTCTATTGCGAAACGCAGGATAGCTTCAGATATTACAAGCGTCAGAAATGGTGTCAATAGTGTAACGGTCGTTACGATTATATCGTAAATTCCATACTCCTCTGTAGAAAGAATTGACGTATATAATGGTATAAGAAGGAAGCTAAGGATCTTACTAGAAAATTGGCCAACTGTCATTGCAGCTGTATTAGATAGGAGTTTTTTGTATTTATTCAATCAGTATCACCTCCTAGTGCTTCTCTCAAAAAGCTTTTAGAAGAAATCTCAATTCTTCTTATCCTGTCTTCAATCGCTTCATAATCAATATGTTCAAAGTTCGATTCGCACTCATTTGCTGCCACAATACGGTTCATCAATCCTATTTCGTTTAGTAAATCAATAACGCGGCTTGTTCTTGTTCTTGGTAAGACTACGTTGAAATCTTTTTTGTAAATCAGCGAAAATGCCGTCCCGTGAAAAGAATTTGTGAGAATATAGTCAGCATTCTTTATAAGTGATAAAAATTCAGTCGGTCCTGCATCTCGTACTTCATATGATTTCTTCCTCGAGTAACTTATATACCCGACAAGCATTCGAACTTTGAGATTTTTTTCATTTGCAATTCTAAACGCAAGTTTTTCCATTTCCTCATTCTTTTGCAATTCATATACGAGAATATACGGATCAGTTTCTTGCGCCTTATCTTGCACTAAGGTATTATAATCGTTGGCAGAAAGCAAGAAAGTTGGATCCAATGTACAGGTATTATTAACACCCTTTTCATGAAGAAACACAGAAAGACTTTTTTCTCTTACTCCCACATAATCCAATTTACTGGTATATTCAATTAGGTTATTAGTCTGAGCTTCAGATAAAGCAGAAACATCCCCACAACTTGCAGCATATGCCACATTGGTTTTTCCTTTGATAAGCTTTGACTGTCCAAAAAATTCTGCTTGAAAGCCACCTGTAATATCCGGATTCCATATTTGATCACTACCAAGTACCACAGCATCATATATGTGAGTCTTATCGTATGAAATCACCGATAGGTTACGTTTTTTAAATTCCTGAAATCGTAGATACTTTCTTCTGTAGCTTTTTTCGAAGTACAAAGACATCATTATTTTTTTATAAATTGATACGATTTTTTTCTTACTTTTACAAGCAATTTTTATAAACTCAGTTGGTTCAAACTCAGATCCATTTCCTTCACATTGAAAGTCCATAATATCTACATGATAGCCAAAACTCGCCTCAATATAATGCGCCAGGGCATATGTTTGAAGAACCGCACCATAATTAGGGACATTATGAAACGTAAAAATACACGCTTTTTTCACTTAATCACCTCCAAATACAAATTTTCATATGCTGTCGCCATCGCTTTATCAGAATACATATATTCAGCTTCAAGTGCTATTTGGTTTGAATGAGTATCCTTATAGTCAATCCACTTGTTCCTTATTATGTCTGCCAGTTTCTTAACATCGCCAAACTCAACAAATTGTGTATGATTAGAAAGCGCAATGCTCTCGGACCCACCATTTTTAAACCCCACAACCGGAGTTCCGCAAAGCAGCGCCTCTGCAACAGTCATTCCATATGTTTCTCTCTGACTTAGTGTTAATGCCACATCTGCCTTCCGGTAGAAATCAGCTAATTCATTCTTATCATGCACGGGTCCAATTATTCGAACATTATCCTCTTCTACCTTTTTGCTTGCTGTTCTTCCTACAACTTCAAATCGTATTTTTTCATTTTTCAGGAGTCTTGCCAATTCTAGCAGATAAAATCCACCCTTGCTGTACTTGTCTGTAGTGCTGAAATCAGCTGTAACAAACAGAACTGTACGCCAATCATCCGCCTTCAAAAATCTCTTTTCAAAGAAGATACTTGCATCTATTCCATTCATTATGCAGCGTTGCTGCACTCCCGAAAATATCGGTGATTCCAACGCCCTCTTCTTTTGCCATGGGGAAACAGATACCACATAGCATTGTTTGGCTCCGGCAAATGCCTTTTTCATTTTCTCCCATGCGTTTGCCGTTATGTCTCTCCATGTATTTGCCGCAAACCTTAGCTGAGGACAGTTTCCGCAACCGGACTTCCACTTTTCACAATTGAATGCATGGCTACACGATCCCGTATAAAAAAACTCTGCATGATTGGTAATGATAAAAGGAATCTTATTCTGTTTAAGAAATCTTAATAAAGAGTATATATTAACAACATTGCAATTTGCCGAGTGAATATGAATAACGCTTGGATTCTCCTTTTTAATAATCCGTTTAATTTTAAGTGTTGATACAGGTGCAAATCCGTACTGATAGCCCAAAACATACGCTATACGTTTGTACACTCCCAGTTCATGCGGTACACACACACCATACGTCTTCAACTTCTCATGTTGCTTAGTAATATAAGGGGTACATAACACATGCTCGAATTCGCTATACTTTGCAATGCTGTCAATTATTGCACCTGTACTCCCGTAATCGGCACAATTAATATGCAAAACTTTCATTTAGTTACCTCATCCCCCTACTGAAATTCGCTGATCCTTTTCATACTCTGAAAATCCAACGGATATAATAAACAACAAGAAAACATTATAAGTTGGATATATAATCAAATGACTAACACAGGATAGAGTGATATAAATTAGTAGCGCAGCTGTAATGGCTGCAAAGGATTCACACTGTGCTTTTCTCAGTTTTACTGCTTCAAAAATGAAATTAAACAAAAGTAAGACATAAAAAAGCAATCCGATTGCACCATAATCATAAAGCACTTCCAAAAAATCATTGTGCGCAGATGAAATCGATATTTTATCAAGATAAACAGCATTATATCCATGCCCGATTACCTGCTTAACAATGTTTGAACTCTTAAATGCTTCCCAAACAAGTGCATAGGTTGTTGTCCGACCTGACCCCCCATCCTCCTGCAAACTTTGCATACGTTCAATAATAGTTATATTTATTGATTTAGATAGATACTCCGATACATACACAAGCATTATACACACGATCATCAAGAGCACCATTGTCCCAGTTTTTTTCTTTCCTCTTTTATCGTCTTTTTCAAGCAGCGGTGGAAGGAATCCACAGAGAATAATGGAAATCAACGCTGTTCTTTTTCCGGAGATAATTGTCAACAATGCCGCAATGAAAATCATTGAGTATTTGACCGTCTTTTTATCAGCCAAATAACATAATGGCAAGAGGAGAACGCAATAATATATTGAATTTATTCCCCCAGAACTCCAATATCTATTGCTACTCAGAAGCCATATAGCATATCTTAGTGAGAACACATAAAATGCGATTACTCCAATGTTAATTATTTTCTTTCTCTCATCATCCCTGACTCGTATGAGAAGTAGGTACGAAATGATCAAGAAAGATGCCCACCACATCTGGGTTAGAAAGTTTGTCAGTATATCTATTGCACCTGAATAGTTTTGTAGCCCTGTTAAGAAAAACCAAAAACTACTTCCCACTGTGAGAATGATCATGCTTTTATTCGGAATGAACTGTACACGAAAAATTAACAAAAACGAAAGTGCAATAATAGCAACCCTTCCAATAAGTAAGAATTGCTCGATAGTCGACCCTCTTGTAAAATAGGAGTTCATTCGAAAAAACAGATACACAAACACTATCAGTATATAGTCCCTGAGTTTTTTATAAGTCAAAGATTGATTCATATTTTGAATTTCCTCTCTCGTTACTGCAACATCGCCCTCTTACTTTGCCTCCAGCATTGAGAGAACACGTTTACTTTGAAATAAATTATTTTTCTCATTTAAAACAAATTCTTGTGCACTATGTCCTTTTCTGTCTCTTTCGCTTCGCACAGTATCGAAAGTAGTCTTTATTGCTCTTGCAATCCCCTCCGCCGACTCGTCCTCGATCAAGTAGACATACTGCTTATATTCTTCTGGCATACCGGGAAGATTCGTCGTAAGAACTGGTGTGCCAGATGCCATATATTCCATATTCTTTGAAGGGAACGAATACTTGGTAAACTCTTCATGGGTCGGGCGCGGATTGATAAGCAAGTCGGCCTCTATTTCTGCCTGAACCACTTCATCATTCATAGCAATTCCGTGGTAAATCACATTCGGATGCTCCTGCGTCACCTTCTGCAACTCATCCACATAAGGACCATTTCCATAGATATGCAGTTCTAAATCCGGTACATTGGCAAGGACAAATCCATCCACCATAGCCTTTACTCCGTATCGAGCATCTAGCAAACCAGCATACATACACTTCTTAGTACAACTCGTTTGCGCTTTTACCTCCGGCTGCGGTTTTATCGTTGAATCGCACAATGCTTCAACAATCACATAAGGTTTATGTTCAGGGTTTACCGGTTCGTTCATCGCTTCTGTAAGGAGAACATATCCGGTACACTTCTGCATAATCTTCCGCACGAGCTTCACATGGTTTTGGTTTGTTCCAGTTACCATTAATTCCGGAAGATCGGTCACAATCCCGATACATGGTTTCTTTCGCAAACGAGCTGCTGTCACAGCGCCATAGGCCACCGAAGCATTCAGTACATCCGTAACGACCGCATCACAGCCGCCAAACACAACCGTTACGAACGCAGAAATCGTCTGCCATAAGATCTTGATACCCTTTACATTCAGTACTGAACAATAATGGTATCTTACCTTTCCCCGTTGGACGCTATTGGCTGAGAGGAACTTGCTCGGACAATTCGTTCCAGTCACAGGTCGTGCCGTCACAGCCCGTACTACTGCACCATTTTCCGCTAAGCCTTGTATCATCAGACGGTTGAATTTCTGTGCCTGCTGCCCCGGTGCTTTCGGACTATTCTCAAATAGGTTTGCGAAGTCTTGCGCATCCATTGCGCTGGACGCATAATCAATTCTCATCTGAGTTCTCCACCCTATTAACCAATAAAAGCTAACAGCCTTGCTTTTGTCATTTTCTGCTCATTTAGAACGCTTTCCAAGGCATCCTCGCATTTTACCTCAAACTTTTCCCAATCGATATTGTGGTAATATGCCCAAATTTCATCTGCCATGTTATTACTGTCAAGTGACACAGCCATACCGACCTGTCGTTCCGTAACAACATCGCCCATATGGGAGCCTACCGTGCATATCTGGGGAATGCCAAAAATAATACCGTCATAGTATTTATTGCCCATTGCATTCCCCGTAGTGTGCCCACAGTCATAAACGTTATGGATCATATCTGTATTTTTAGCAAACTCATACCGATCAGTTGGCATATACGCGCCGTGGAAAAACACATTATTATATTTCTTACCCCGGGCATACTGTTCCATATCTCTTCCGTCCTGCTGCATTCTTCCGTAATAATGCAGTTCAAAGCGAGGATCATTTCCCAATGCGTCCATCAGTTTTTTATTCACGTCGACCTGTCGGACAAGCCCCCAATAGCTAATGCGAATCGCATTGCGCTCTCTTGCATCCTGTTTACGGAGCATTTTATGATTCAGGGAATCCTCCAGATAGTTATGAATCGTCATAACATTCTTTTCCGTGGGGAGAAACTTCCGGAACGCATTGGAGCTGACGAAAGTCACGGCGCTGTTTTTAGAAAGGATACCAACCAGCTTATGATATACCGGGATATACTCGTAAGATACATCTCGAAAATCCAGAAGATACCGTCCTTTATACTTCCGCACCAGATAGTCCAGCAAAGTCAATCCCGGTGTCGTATGCAGCACAATAATTCTGTCATAGGAATTATTTTTTAAGACATTCAATGCAAACCTACGATACTTTGCAAAATACTTCAGTTTTTTCTTGAACGGAAGTTGCTCTTCCAGATGCTCCTCGAACTTATATGCCTTTGAAATTCTCTGTGGCACTTCCGCATCAGACTTCCCGTCACGATCCCAGTAAATCAGTTCAAACTGAATATCCCGTTCCTTGAGTGCATCCAGATAAAAGTTCATATAAGGCATATATGCAATTTTTCCAAAGCCCAATAATAGAACTTTCATCATGCTTTTCCTCCAATTCTGCGATACAGATCCTCATAAAGCTTGGTGTTCACCGTTCTTGTGTAGACGGCTTTTCCATATTTTTGGGCGTTATCGGCTAATCGACTGCAATACTCCGGCTCGTCCCTCAATTTTAAAATACCTTTGGCAACGCCATCCGAATCGTCGCAATCAAACGCCATACCAATCTGTTCTCTTTTGAACATATCGTTGTAATCCGATCCCTCATCTGCCGAGGTCACAATAACTCTATGACATGCCATTAAAAGTCCGGCTTTGCTTGGAACTGAATTTCCAATAACTCCACGAGGAAGCGGAATCAAACATGCTGAACAAGCACTATACACATGTGGAACCATCTCTTGCGGCTCCAGTGGCAGAAACACGATATTATCAAGCTTTTTTTCTTGCGCCGCATGAACAAAGTCATCCTTCTGGCTTCCCTGACCAATCATCTGGAACACTATTTTCTTTTCCTGTTTCAATTTCTCAGCAACTCGAAGCACCATCTTATAATCAAAGTTCATGCCCATAGTTCCTGCAAACTGAACATAGAAGCAATCTTTTTTCAAGTCGTATTTTTTTACAAACAAATTATCTTCCCACGGAATTTCTCGAACGCTCTTATCATCATACCAGTCTGGGATAACTGTAATCTTGGCAGCCGGAACGCCCTGCTCTATCACTTTTTGCTTCATATCCTCTGAAATCACAGAAATATGATCTGCTCTTCGATATGCAACCTTCTGAAACATATAGAAAATCTTCTGCATCCATTTCTGCTTCATTGCACCATTCGCTATAGAAGCCCCCGGAAACATATCTTGACTATTATAAATCACCGGAGTCTTCACGTAGCTTTTTGCGAATGTGATCGCAAAAGGTGCCCACGGACACGATTGAACCATCATTACATCAAAATTCTGCTGAGCCTTAAAAACCTTCCGAGCCTTAAAACAGTATTTAACACCCACCAGATATCTCTTGGCGAATGCTTTTTTTGCAACCGTTTCTATATTGATGGTTTCATAAGAGAAATTTTCAAGTCCTTTCAGTCTTTCAGGACAATCCGGATTAATTCCGGTAGAATGGCTCTCGATTAAATGTACCTTATGTCCATAAGAAACAAGATCTTCGATTAGCGCCGTGTATAGATGCCATGAAGGACCCGGTGTATCAAGGCCGCTGGACATGAACAACAAAATATTCATTAACTTCTCCTTTTCGACAACACTTTATAGAAGCACAGTTTTTAACCACTGAACAAGTTTATTTTTCTCTTCTGAAATAAGTTCCATATCCAATTTGACAGGTTTCTTTGTTATTTCACCTGCTCCAACTCGCTCGAGCAGACCCACCCGATTGGTCTTCACAAAGAGCATTGCAGAATGACCGTATGCAAGCGTCACAGCACAGGAATGTACTCTATCGGACAGAGTCAACTGAGAATTTGCATACAGATTAATATACCCGTAAGGGATATCTGCACAGAAGGAGTTTTTATATGCGTAGATTTTGCTTCTAAAATGCGGGTGGAATCTTTGATCCGTTCTTACCAACTTATACCGCCCGATTTCGTTTTCACGTTTCGGTGCTGGCAGAAGGCTTCGTACATAAATCAATGCATCTGTAAACCGATCTGTTTTTGCTGCAACCGTAGAAGGCGAATTAACGAAAATCCTTTGATTGTCAAATTCAAATTCATGGGTGTGTTTACGACTAGAATCATCGGTCCAGATTTCCGGCTCAATAATTTTATCAAAATTAGAAATCCAGTACGGCTGCCCGAAATCAATCTTGCAGGGAGCATAGTAATCCGGGGTAAAGAAGGAGAAGCAAATTCCATCATACGCATTAGTTGCGTATTTCCCAAATGCCTCATAGGTTTCACGTTCTCTAGACGAAAAAACAAACGGAGGACACTGCTTAAAGAATTCTTCAACCTCACATCTGGCAGTAGCATCAAGCTTCATAGTACCAGCACTCAAAATCATATAACCTACGCCACGTTCTTTGAGTTCCAGCAGAATGTCTTTCCACAGTGGGAGGAAATACTTAGAAATCACAGGTCCGGCAAGCACAATATAATCCACATCGAGCTTTGCGATGTACTCAAGCTGATTCTTATGAGGATACAGCCGCTTTCCGTAACTTGTTGTGTAAGTTTGATAATCTGAAACGACTGTCACATTCTCTGCGCCCAGAATTTTCTTAAGCACATACTCTACACCCAAACTAAAAAAGCCGTTTCCGATATTCGTGCACCAAAATCCAGTGCAATACGCCACCTTCATATCTTTGTACTCCTCATCAATGAAATATTATCAACCACAAAACAACCCAGGCTCATCTCAAAGAGTCTGATCCGTTTATTCCTTATAAAGCTCTACTAATCGTCCTCAGCAGTGTGAGTCACACTGCCGCTATGTCTTGTTGAACTGGTGCACTGGGTCTCCACTTCGCTCTAAATTGCACCATTTTAATGTCCCTTTGTTATGGAAAGACCTTTGTTTATTCCTGATGTCACATTCTCGAAAAATCATTGTAGCACCAACGCTTTTCGGTGTTTTCTACGTTCATATCATCTCGGTGGACTCTGGCATAAACTCAACCTACTGTAACAATCATCTGTGAGCCTCATTTTCGGCTCATCGTCCCGCAACAGTAACCGCTTCGTTTATGCCTGACTCCACAGAACCTCGAAATATGCCGTAGTATCAATACTTTTCTGGGTTTTGCTCATCTTTTCCGCTTCGGTGTACTCTGGTATAAACACCTCTTTACCGTAGCGTCTTTATGAGCAGCACACTCTTATCTTCAAGACCAATTTCAGTCTCAGATGATATTTTCATCGTCCCACAAGGCCCGCAGAATGATATTGTCATCGAAAGCCCTATGTTTATTCCTGATGTCACATCAGGCGGATTTCTGCTCGATTTTTGTCTATATCGCTACGAAATTAAGCCATTTACCCATCACTTTTTGCCACTCATGGCAGTAGTCTGCCCCTCGGAGACGCCCTCTGTGGACTCTGGCATAAACAGGATCTTCACAGTCGCCAGCATGATTTTCAAATCCTCAATCAGACTGGGATGCGCAATATACATCAAATCCATCTGCAGCTTATCGTAGGGGGTGGTGTTGTACTTGCCATACACCTGCGCATAACCAGTCAGACCAGCCTTTGCCTGCAAGCGCAGTGCAAACTCAGGCATCTCCTCGCAGTACTGAGCAGCGATCTCCGGCCGCTCCGGGCGCGGACCAACAACAGACAAATCACCCTTTAGGATGTTCAGCAACTGGGGCAGCTCGTCCAGGCGGCAGGCGCGAATAATGTGGCCGACCTTTGTAATACGGTCATCTTTGTCGCCGGTGGAAAGACGTGCCACGCCATCCTTTTCCGCATCCACACGCATAGAGCGGAACTTCAGAATCTCGAACTGCTTGCCGTCCTTGGTCAGGCGAACCTGCTTGTAGAAGGCGGGACCACCATCGGATTTGACCGCAATGGCCGTGATCAGGAACAGTGGGCTCAAGATGATCAGTGCCACCAGCGAGATCACAATATCCATCGCACGCTTGATGAACAAGAATTCCGGACTTGCCATGTAGCGACCGACGCGCAGCATCGGCAGATGGAACATATGCATGGGCCACGCGCCGCTCATAATAACGTCGCCAACGCGGGGAATGACGAACATATTGATGCCCTTCCCTACGCAGTGCTTCAGGATAATGTTGCGCTCATGGCTGTGAACACCACTGACAAAAACAGTCTCCATGCCGTCCAGAATGCTCAGGTCTGCCAAGCACTCCGACACGCTCAGGGTAACCTGCACGTCGTATTTCTGGCTCAGACCATACTCGTTGATGAGCTTTTCCATACCATGACGTACATCGTAGACAACTGCGGTCTTCTGCGGCGGGAAGGTCTTGTAGTACCATTTATGTGCACAAGATGCCCAGATCGCAGCCATCACCAGCTGCCCTACAATTGCCGCAATACCCGGCAACAGATTGCAGAGCTTTGCCGACATCAGGCAGATTACAATGTATAAAATACCATCGGTTGCCATAGCGCCAAGTATCTGGCCGTACACCAGTTCTGAGACCCGCTGCATCGACATCCAGAACGCATCGTAGATTTTACCGAGTACAATGTACAGGATAAAAAACAGGCCCAAAATCGCAAAATGACCCTCCCATGCCAGATTTGCATAGGTCTGGTGCGAGTAGTACAGGAACCAGCAGGCCGCAAACGGCAGCTCGATCATCAGAACATTCAAGATCTTTACAATCCGCAACATTACATCATGCTGAAACTTTGACATAATCCTCTCCAATAACTCCTTTAGATTTTCTTTTTACGACTCACGTAACTTCTCCGACCCAAATTGCAGCAAGTGCTTTGGATCGCGCTATCAACTACACAAACCGATATCTTCCCCCGTTTTGTGGTTAGCTGAAACATTCAGTTTTTCGCTTTCCCTATGAGGTCCTTGTGCCAACTCCAACCGGCGCGGTCTCAAATCCGCTTTCTCCCACCGCATCCCGATGGTATCCAGCTTTGCAATACGCTCCTCTGTCAGCACAGCACAGCTTTTTTCGGGGTTATGGCGGGTATACCGCTGCCGCTTGACCCAATTTCCAAGGTTGTAACCGCCCGGTGACACATAATCAGCCGGGACGTTCAGATTGCCGTGGGCATCAAAATAGCGCTTGGCTTCCTGATATCCTTCGTTCCACTGGCGGTCATTGCGGTTGCCCCAGTACATTCCGATACGGTTGAGCCGTTCGACCTGCTCGTCTGTCAGCTTTCCTTTCGGGTACGCCCATTGCTGGCTTGCGACCCATTGCCCCAGCCGTTCACCAGCCGCTGTCACATAGGAACGTGGGATATTCAGGTTGCCGTTTTCCTCATAATAAGCCGCAGCCAGCGCATAAGCCTTTTCCCACTTGGCATCGAAAATGTTCCACACCATGCCGATCTCATCAAGCTGTGCAATGCGTTCTTCCTTTAAGCGTCCGTTCAGTTTTTGCTGCCGGGTCTTGATGATCCACTGTCCCAAGGGATAGCCGTCCGGGTCTACATATTTTCCGGGCACCATCAGGTTCCCGTAGGTGTCGTGGTATTTTTTCGCAACCTCAAATCCGTGCTGCCACGCGATTTCTTTCCGGTTGCCCCAGACCATCCCGATGCTGTTCAGCCGCGCGATCTGCTGCTCGGTCAGGTTGCCTTGGATCTGTCCCTCGCGCACCCGGCGCTGGGTCACCAGCCACACACCAAGGCTCAGACCACCGGGCGTCGTATACAGTTTCGGGACGTTCAAATTGCCGTGCTCCGCATAGTAGATGCTCGCCTCAGAGAAGTAGTGCTCCCAACCGGAAGAAAGGCTTGCCTGCAGCTGCTCAAACAGCACCCGGCAGTCGTGCACCTGTTCGATGACCTCGAACCGTTCGGTCACGATCTTGTCGCCCTCGCCGTTGGCATACAGACGATGGACTGCTTCCTGCATCTCGCTTTGCAGACCGGAAATACTGGTCAAGCCCTCAAAGTTGTTGACCACATCGAGAATCAACGGGGCTGCGGTGTCCCCGGCGGTCAGGGCACGTCCGATCTGTTGCTTGTAGATGATAGGAGAAATGGTAGGTCGGAACAGGATGACCCCGGAAATCCCCTCCACATGAACACCCTCGTTGAGCATATCAATGCAGAACAGCAGCTTCAGCCGGTTGCTGGTGTCTGTCTTGAAGTCCGCAAAAGCCTTGTCGGTGTTCGGGTCATCTGAATAGGCCTGATACACCACAACGTCCGGGTTGACCCCTGCAAACCATTCCGGCACATGGGATACCATCTCGTCCATGTGCTCCTTGTTGGCGCAGAACACGATGTACTTGCCAGCCTTATTCGTGATATGATGTGCAAAGACCCTATCCAGACCATCCGCTTGTTCCAGTGCGCGGCGCAGCGCGTCCAGATATTTCTGATTCACATCCTGAATGCCCGGTGCCCGCAGGTTGTCCACCCGTGCCTGATACTTTGCAAGCGCTTTCTGGTACTGGTAGACCGTAGTCACATATTTCGGGGCAGGCAAAATGCCCCTGACGACTGCTTCGCCAAGGGTCATGTTGCTCGCAACACGGCTATCGAAAAGTTCTTCGGCCATATCGCGGTTATTATCCAGATAACGGATGTTTGTTGCTGTCAGCCCCAGAAGCTTTGCATCCGGGCATAACTTTAATAAAGCCACCGTGCTTTCGCCCCAACATTCCGCACCGGCACGGTGAAATTCATCGAGTATAATATAGGCAGGCTTCTGCGCCGCAATTTTCTCCAGCTGCGCCTGGGTGCAGCACATCAGTTTGGCGTAGGTGTAAAAGTGGACGTTTGCCAGCGGAAAGCCCGGGTCGTTCTTTTTCAGGTTTTCCAGCTGGGTCTTGAAGATATATTCACTGGGGGAAAGCCAGAGCACGACCTTCTCCGGGTTTTCCTCGATCAGCTTGAACGCAATGTAGCTCTTTCCGGTGCCGGTGGGATGAACAATGGCAGCCTTGCCATACTGGTCCATCATCCGGACTGCCGCATGATATGCTTTCTCGTTGTGCTCAAACAGACATAATGCCACCTTGTTCACCCCTTCCCGCATAAAGGGGTATCCTCCACAGTGATAATGGAGGATACCGATCTTTCGATATCGTTGTTTGAATTCTTCTCTTATTTTATCATGGTTATATCTGGGAATCAATAGAAATCCTTACAAATGCATCCCACCTGACCTTAGAAAAAAACTCGCAGAAGCTAAAAGTTTTTTGCACATTGCCCAGTTTCGCATGAAAAATTCAGCAAAAAACGAAGGTGGACAGAATAAGTGGTCAGGTGGGTGTCCAAGCCGCAGGAGGAAACAGAAATGGCACGACGGGGAGAAAACATTCACAAACGCAAGGATGGCCGGTGGGAAGGCCGCTACATCAAAGCGCGTACACCGGAGGGAAAGATCCAGTGGGGCTACGTCTATGGCACGGTCTATGCTGAGGTCAAACGTGTGCTGATTCAAAAGAAAGCAGAGGCAGGCTTCTACAATCTAAAGAGAACCGACCTGACCTTTGAAGCACTGGCTGAGGTATGGCTGCACTCCCAGCGGAATGCCGTAAAAGAATCCACCTATGCGCATTACTCGTACACGCTGCACAAATATCTTCTTCCAGTTTTGAGTAAAGTGCCAGTTGCATCTCTTGAGGAAAGTTTTCTGGAACAGGCTATGCAGCAGATCATTGCGCCGATAGATGCCGCACACAAGCCGCTGGGGAACTCCTCTGCCCGGGAATGCCTCTCCATGCTGCGCCGTATCTGCAAATATGCCGCGCACTTGCGCCTGATCCGTCCGATGGAGCTGGAAGTAGCGCTGCCAAAAGCCATCGACAAAATTTCTGTGCCCCTCTCCCCGGCGGAGCAGCAGCGGCTTTATCAGTATGTACAGGAGAACCCAACGCCTCGTAAAATCGGCTTATTACTGGGGCTTGAATTAGGTCTGCGTATTGGCGAGATTTGCGGCTTACAGTGGGGTGATTTTGACCTGAAACTCGGAACGCTGAAAATCAATCGGACGGTCTGCCGAATTTCCTGCGGAAACGGTCACACGAAGGTAGTCATCCAAACGCCCAAATCCCGCACCTCCCGCCGGGAAATTCCAATCCCAAAGCAGCTGCTTATTATGCTGAAAAAGCTGCGCGGATGTGTCAGCAATGCTGCATGGTTTCTGTCCGGCAACGAGTCCAAGCCCACCGAACCCCGTTGCTACCGAAAAAGCATCAAAGCATATCTGAAACAGGCAACTGTCCGGCAGGTACGTCCGCACGCGCTGCGCCATACCTTTGCAACGACCTGTCTGCAGGCGGGGTGCGATGTAAAGACCCTCAGTGAATTGCTAGGACATGCTAACGCCAACAT